>CAYMWP010000202.1:0-5613 GCA_964393895.1 uncultured Anaerolineales bacterium
CAACCCCGGGCACCATAGATGTCTGCCGGCGCGCTTTACCCGGTAAACAAATACTCTCGACTTTTACACATTACTACGCAACTTGCGCTTGCTCGGTTGCGCCTTTCTAGCTTGTCAGGAATATCTCCGCTCCACAGTAGGGACACTCGACCACGCCCTTGCCAGCCAGTTCCAGTTGACCGCTGCAATTGGGACACTGGTTGCCGCGCAGTTGAGCGGCGTCGCGGGAATAGAGTGTGCCGTCGTCCCAGTTGACGTAGCCGGCAAATAGTCCCTTGTGCACCAGGTCATAGATCCACGCCTTGACCTGATCGCGGCTGGCGTCCAGTTCCAGGGCCACGTCCGAGATGTGTGCCTGGCCTTGGGCCTGCACCATCCCCAACAACGCGCGCTCTTTCTCGACCTCGGCGAATTCGGCCGCCTCCCGTTGTCCCCTGGTGAACAGAAAGATGCCTACGCCGACGAGGGGAGCAGCCAGGATAAAGGCAATTCCCAGCCCCAGCACTGGGGCAGCGAGATTGGTATAGTTGCCTGAGGCGAAGCCCACGCCGATCCACAGCGCGCTAAGCAGGCAGATGCCTATGCCGATGGCGACGAGAATCAAGCCGATGATTTTGCCTGTGTTCATTATCCAAATCCTCCCCCACCTCCCCCACCTCCGCCCCCCCCGCCGCCGCCACCGCCAGAACCGCCGGGCGAACTGGATAGCGTGCTGCCGGCCGTGTTGAGCATCGAGGTAAGCCCATCCGACATACTCTGTAGCCCACCCGCCATACCGTCGGACATCTGTTGCAGCGAAGGCGCACTGCCGCCGCTACCAATCGCTCTGCCCAGGCCAGATGCCCGCCGCCCGCCATTGGTATACCACATTGGCATCGGCACGTAGGTCATCTGGGTTGTCTCCAGGCGCGAGAATTTGCGCACCCAGCTTCGGTCCAGCCCAAAGGCGATGGCGTAGGGCAGATATTTTTCGAACAATTCGGTGGCCTGGCCTATGTCGGTGTACCGCTCAATCTCTTCCAGGTAGCGCTTGAATGCCTCCCACCAGGCGGCCTGCTCGGCTCCTTGGCGTGTCTTGGTCGGCATCCACTGGCCCACGATGATCGTCCAGATAGCGGTGACGCCTATCCCAATCGCCGGGCAGACCATCATAGCGGTGTATTTGAACAGGTACATAGACGCACACAGGCCGCCAAAGATGGTTCCCATCAGCAGCACAAACCCTAGAGCGGTGTACCGCCGGCGTGTCTTTTCGGGGCTGGCGCGGAAATACTTGCGCTTGACCGTCTCCTTGTAAAGTTGTTCCTTGATCTTGGGGATGGCCCTGTAGAACTTGTTTTTCAAAGAGGACATACGCCGCTCGCTGCGCCGGCCAAATAGTTTACGCAACAACGTGCGCTCGTAGGGCATCAGGTCATCGCTGGATTCTTCGGTGCGGTGGAGGATAAAGTCAAAACTGGTTGTCCCCAAAAAGCCGGATTTGCGCTCCTCTTCGATGGTGAGATAGCCACGCCGGGCCAGGTCGACCAGTGTGGCGATGATGTCCTGCATGTCGGCCTTTTCGTCCACCAGCGTGCCAGCCACGCCAGGCGGGTCGTCCGAGGGCGGCTCAGGCAGGTGGGCCGCCGGCAGAACGACCTGGGGGTCGCGCCCACGCAGGTACCACATCAGCAGCAGGGCGAGCGGGCCGCCCAACAACAGGAGCACCCCCGTGACGCCCAGCCCCAGGTCGAGCCACGCTTTGGCAGTGCTGTTTTCCCACTCGGCCTGGCGGTCGTAGGCCGCCTGCCAACCGGGCGCGGCACCCTCCACGACGCCGTGAGGGAATTGTACGTATACTTCGAGCTCTTGTCCGGGTTTGAGCGTTTCCTGGGCCGCAAAGGAGACTGTACTGCTGCCCTGCCCGGCTATCGCCGCTTCGGTGTCGTATGCGGCTACCTCGTCGCCCGTCGCCCCCTGGGGCAAGTGAACTGTGACAGTAGAGTCGTAGACGGAAAAATCGCGGTCGGCATAGACCGCCTTCCAGTACAATTGGTCGCCCGCTTCGTAGTAGCGCAGTCCTCCGTGGACGGTGTAGCGCAGCACAAAAGTATGGGTGGAGTCGGAGGTGTAGGGAAAGTACCACTTGACGACAAAGTTTCCCTCGTCCTCGTAGGTCTCGAACTTGTATTCTCCACCGTGACCTCGCTCGTACTGCCGGTCGCTTTCCCACACTTGCACGTCGCTGATGTTCTCCAGCCGGCCCATTGGGATGTTGTGGTAGCCAAAGTGGAAGTCGCCGCTGGTAAAGACGATCTTTTGTACTTCCTCGACGATAAAGTCGCCGTTGGGGAGGACTTGGATGTTCACGTCGAAGCGTTCCCAGTAGAAGGATTTGCTCTGGGCGCGAACCGTTCCGGTCAGTGATAGGGCCACTATCAGGGTTAGCGGAAAGATCCAGCGGAAACGTTTCATAGAGGTGTACTCCTCACACTTGTAGCGCAGCTTATTATAGTGTAGTTTCCGTGAAAAGGGAAGCGCGTTGGTGATTGCCCGCATCTCGCCACAGGGACACGGAGAGCACAGAGAAAACACAAAAACGTCCTATCTCGGTGTCATCTCTGTGCCTCCGTGGTGGAAAAACGATCACCTCGATAGACGTCTGCATATTTGTTGGCAATCACCAGAAGCGGGAGGGTGACATTCCAGTGAGCTTTGCGTCACGGCGAGGAACGGAACGCGGCCGGCAGGTACGCGCGGTACACCTCCGGCACGACGAGCAGCGTCACCGGCACCGACCGCGGCGAGTTGAGCGCATTGGTCGTCGTGGTCGTCACTGTGATGCTCCCCGTGAAGGTGCCCGTGACGTAGCCTGTCGTGTCCACTGTTACCTTCAGTGGATCGCCCTGGAGTCCGGTGGTTATCGCTAACGTGGGCGTCACTTGTAGCCCTGACGCCGCCGTCGCCACCCAGGTCAGCATCCCGTAGCCGACGTTCGACGGATAAAGTGTAGTCGTGTAGACGCCCGGTTCGTCCACGTCGACCAGAAAGGAAAGAGCGTCGGGGATGATTGTCAGCTTGGGGCCAAAGTGGCCGGGACGTTTCTCCATAGCAGCCAGTGCGTCGTAGGCCAGCGTCGTGGTGGTGTCAACTTGATACCACGCGCCGTCGGGGGCCAGGCGAAACTCGGCCGGTTCTTCTGGTGCAGGCCAGGCGAGGCCCTGGGTCGAGACACTCGTTTCGAGGAGGGAAAAGTAGCGGGCTGCCTCGCAGTCCCAGAGATGGTAGTCGTGCCAGTCCAGATTCCAGACGAACACCGCTTCCATCCAGGGCCAATTATCGTCGGCGTATTGGAAGGCCTGCGTGAAATAGTCGGCCTGTTCCTGTTTGGATACCTCCATCCAGCCGAAATTCGCCTCGTACTCACTGTTACAGCGAGAGGGCACGCCGCCGTAATCGTCGTCATCGCGCAGCCAGCCAAGTTCGGTGGCCCAGATGGACTTGTGGCCCAGGCCATATTGTTCCATCAATCCATACATCACTTCGGCCCCACGGAAGGCAAAGCCGTTGGATACGTCGTCGGGGTCGGTCTCGGGCGGGTAGGCAAAACCGTAGGGGTGGTAGCCAAAAGCGTCGAAATAGTCACCCGCGCCCCAGAGGAACATCGCGCGGGCGTACTCGCGCTCATCCATCGCGTGGCAATCGTTGCCGTTCAACCCATGGCATCCGCCCTCAATGCGGCCCACCGGCGCCAACCCCGCGCTGACTATGATGGCGCCCGGGTCCACTGCCTTGATGCGCTCGTAGGCCGTCTGGAGCATGTGGACGTAATCACGCGGGTCGGGTGGCTGACCGCCCCAGAATCGCTCGACGTTAGGTTCGTTGCAGATTTCGTACGCTTCGACGCGCCCCAGGCCGGCGGCGGCGATGGCCTCAATGTCATTCCCCCAAGCGTCGAGATTCTCCGGCATCCCGTCTTGGCAGTCAATGGCGAACAAGACCTGGTAGGGCAACCTCTCTGCCGGTGGGTCGCCCTCGTATTCTTCCCACAATTTGATCCACTCAAAGCCCAGGGGTGCGAAGAGCGATTCGATGTTGCTTTCCTGGCGCACGTTGACGCCATAGCCCAGGTGGGGGGCGATTTCAGCGCGCGCGGGCACCGGCGGGGATATTGAAATAGCGAGTGCGCCGCCTAACGCGGCGAGCATCGCGGCGCATATTCCGACTTGCTGGAACGTGCGATGTGCTCGCTGCGGCATTGTGATTTGACGTTTTACCTTCTGTTTCATCCTGGCAAAAGCATATCACGAAAGGGTGTGCTTGAGGATTGCCGAGATGTTACGTTTTGGTTACGACCGCTGGCCATAGATGCGGACAAAGTGGGCTATAGAGCGGTCGTATGTGCGCTCCGCCTCCGGTGGAAAGAGGCAGCCCGGCAACTCGCCCATCCGCCAGTGGTAGCGGATGCACTCACAGCACTTGCCTTTCTTAGAGCAAGGCTCGTAGGTACACGTGCACTGGGCCATATTGTTCTCCAAGTTACATTCCATATCACACCTCCTGCAAAGAATTGGGAGTAATCCTCATCCGGCCAAAGCCTCTAATCTCCACGGGCGTCAACGTCCCCCGGGACTTGACAACTTTTTGATGGAGCGTAATCGCATGCTGCGCTGGGTGGCGAAAAGGGGATACAAATTAGTAACTGTTCACTTTCTTGGTGTCCTTCGTGCCCTTCGTGGTTCTCCAAAATAGGTATGCCTGAACGCTTACACCGATTATTCTAAATTAGCGTGACCGCCCATTTTGCTCGCTCTGAGGGTTAAATTGCTTCGAATGTATCTGGTACGTTGCCGGATTTGGCATAGGGACTTTTGAATAATCGGCTATATACATACTCTACACCATCCTCCGCTTCGTCAAGCACGTTCGTCGCGCACCTGCCTCACCCGGATCGTCGTTTGAGAAGCACGCTCGCCGCCAACATCAGCACGACGACGACCGTCATCACCCAAGCAGCCTTCGCGACCAGCGGCGTGGCGGCGTGCTTGACGGCGATGCCCACAAAAGCCCACACGATCACCAACATGTAGGCGGCGTCGCCCCGGGTGAGGCCCACCACCGCAGCGATGACCGCCCCGGCAACTAACATGATGACCGCCCACACCTCCGGCTGAATGCCCCATCCGCTCCAGTTCACGTAATCCAGGAACGACGTCACGTTGGCGATGGTCGCCACTGTGACCCAGCCCAGGTAGATACGGAACGGGACGCGCACCAGCCATTCCTCAATGGCAGGAACCCGGACGCGGCCGATCTCAAGGCGCAGGTAGATGGCGATCAACGATAGCAAGAGCACCAGCATGGCGACCACGGTGAGCGCGAACTGCTCATAGTGCCACAGAAATAGCCAGGCGACGTTCGCCAGGCAACTGAGGGCGAACAGGTATCCGACCCGTTGCAGGCGCGGGTTCTCCCGTTGGGCGGGCAGCGCCTGATAGACCGCAAAGGCACCCAGGCCCAAATAGATCAGCCCCCAGATGGAGAACACGTAACCGGCCGGCACAAAATAGACCTGGAAGCGGTCCGAGATCTCGCCCGTCGTCTGTCCGTTGAGGGGCAGCGCGTTCGCCAGCC
>CAYMWP010000203.1:0-5550 GCA_964393895.1 uncultured Anaerolineales bacterium
AACATCGGCATGATTCACAAAGCCCGAGGGGCGTACGAGGAGGCGCTGGGGTGGTATGAAAAATCCCTGGCCATCCAGGAAGCACTGGGCGACCGGGCCGGCCTGGCGGGGAGCTACAACAACATCGGTCTCGTCCACAAGGCCCGAGGGGCGTACGAGGAGGCGCTGGGGTGGTATGACAAGGCCCTGGCCATCCGTGAAGAACTGGGCGACCGGGCCGGCCTGGCGAGGAGCTACAACAACATCGGCGCTGTTCATCATGCCCGAGGGGCGTACGAGGCGGCGTTGGGGTGGTTTCACAAATCCCTGGCCATCCAGGAAGAACTGGGCGACCGGGCCGGCCTGGCGAGGAGCTACAACAACATCGGCATGATTCACAAAGCCCGAGGGGCGTACGAGGCGGCGCTGGGGTGGTATGAAAAATCCCTGGCCATCCAGGAAGAACTGGGCGACCGGGCCGGCCTGGCGGGGAGCTACAACAACATCGGCATGATTTACAAGGTCCGAGGGGCGTACGAGGAGGCGGTGGGGTGGTATGAAAAATCCCTGGCCATCCGTGAAGCACTGGGCGACCGGGCCGGTCTGGCGAGGACCCTGCACAACGTGGCGTGGGTTGCCTGGGCGCAGGGTGAGCTGCACCGGGCGCTGGGGCTGTTCCGGCGCAGCCGCGATCTGTATGCCGCTCTCGGCCTGTCAAAGAAAGTGGCCGAGAAAGAGGAGATGATCGCCCAGATAAGGGCCCAATTGTCGAGGGGCCAACACGATATCGATCGAGGAGGTGGCTATTGACACCCGCACAACGCGAGGCACGGGGGAGGATAGAGGCGTGTATCGAGCAGTATCGCGCTATGACGGAGGTGCAGAGGAAGACGCTTTCTGAGGCCAGTGTGGTCCACCAGTTTTTGGATCCTTTTTTCCGGGCCCGGCCGGTGGTGGGGAGGGCTCTGGTTTTGTTTTCATCTCACTATCAAGGATAGGGGTTATGCAATCGACGTTGACACCGCAGCAGTTTGTGGTCAGGTGGCGCAGGGCTGAGCTCAAGGAGCGTTCCGGGGCGCAGGCGCATTTTATGGATTTGTGCCGGCTGGTGGGCCGGCCGGGCGATGAGGAGGCGATCGCGCGCTGGTACTAGTACGCCGTCAAAGCCCTGAGCAAGCTGGGGCGAGCGAGACTAGAGGTCGTCAGTGCGTTCCTCGTGGTCCTCGGTGATCCCGACGAGACTGTTCGCTGCGGCGCGGCACTCACGCTGGATACGCGTTCGGGAATTTATTCTGTCGAAGAAAAGTCACCGCCGGCTCAGGGACGTGGTGTGGGATCTGTTGCGACAGTACAGTGTGGAAGATGTCCAATTCCCGATTCGCTTGCCATCTCAATTCTCACAAGGAGGATTAGTGTGGTCTGGGAAGTCGTCGTGGCCAAGGTCACTGAGATAATCGCCAAAAGGGGTCTGAGCGAAGCCATCCGAGATGGCATTATCGATTTTCTGGTCGCTCAGATCGGTGACCCCGACGAAAAAGGGGTTGCCAGATGCATTGCCCGTCTGCGCTCTGATGCCCTGCAGGATCAGCAGATCCTGCAGGCGTTTGAGGTCGCCGTCGAACGCTGGGTCAACAGCTATGACGACCACGATCTGGTCGCCGCCGTCGCAGAGTGCACCACCTTTGTCGACCTGCCGTCAGTCAGGAAGGCCATTCGAGCTTTTGCCCGGCGGCCTTCTGACCCCATCGCTGCCGAAACGCTGCAAAGCAAGTTCGGCGATGTCCTGCCGCAGGTTGAGCCCGCGCGACTCGAACGGGGCGTCACCGCGCTACTCGAACTGTTGCAGCAAGAACTTTTCGCTCTCCCACCATTGCAAGCCACGCAGTCTGCCGCCGCAGCCCTCCGCATTGACCGCAGCACGAGGCAGATCCTCGATACTCTGACAGCCACACCTGACCTGCAGGCTCTGCGCACCGACTACCTCGACTCGCTGCGATGCCGCCAGGCCTACCTGGACCTCGGCGGCATCGCCCCCAAGGTGGCCAACCGCACCGTCAAGCTACGCGTGGCCGACATCTTTGTGCCCCTTGAAGCCTGGGGCGAATTGGATGAGAGATGGACATGGACACAGATGCTCCGTCTTTGGACCCAACCCGTCGGCCGCAAGGGCTCGCTGTCGAGGCCGGGTGATATATCTCTTTCTGCTGGCCTCTCCGTCGACTGGAAGAGACAGTATGCCTTTTTTCAGGATCGCCTGGCCCACGAGGCTGTCTCCTTCGGCTGGAGGGCTTTCGCTACCAGACTGCGGAGTCTCTTTCAAGGGCGACTGGCCCAAGAGGCTGCCTCCATCGAGGACATCCTCGCTGCTCCCCGCGCCGTGCTGCTGGGCCATCCCGGCACCGGCAAGAGCACCTGCCTCCAATACGCCGCCTATGCCATTGCCGCCGGCCGGGGCGAGCTGGTGGGCCAGGCCGTTCTCTCCCGCCTGCCCATCTTTGTGCGGCTGGTCTACTATGCCAGAGCGCAGCGCGCCGACCCCACGCTTTGTCTGCGCGATTACGTTCGCGATTTGCATGATCGGGATCGGGCTCCTCTCTTCCGGCAATGTCTGAAGAAGGGGAATTGTCTCGTCATGCTCGACGGCCTCGATGAAGTCATAGATCCTCAGGAACGCGCCGAGATCGCCGATCAGGTCGAGGTGTTCGTCGCCGATTATCCCAACAATCATTATCTCGTCACCAGCCGAATCGTCGGTTATCAGGCCGGGCGGTTGACCGGCGACTTTGCCCATTTTAAGCTCGGCTCGTTGCCAGAGTCAAGCATCCGCAACTTTGTGCACAAGTGGTACGAAGCCATCGAGCAAGAGAGCGGCGCCGAGGCCTCTGGCGAGATCCGCCACCTGGCTGACGAACTCTGCCACGCTATCGAGGAGCGGCCGGGCATCCGCCGCCTGGCTGAAAATCCTCTCTTGCTCACGATCATCGCTCTTGTCAACTGGAAGGGACGCCGGCTGCCCAACCACAGGGTGGAGGTCTACAGCTATGCCGTCGAGACGCTCGTCGAGAGCTGGCCCCGCCGCTGGCGAGGGGTGACGTTTGACACGGACGAAGTGATCGGCCTCCTGGAGCCGGTGGGCTATCGCATCTTTGCCGACCGCTCCAGCGAAGAGATCGCTGAAAGCGAGCTGCGGCCCCTGCTCGTCAGGGCCGTCGTCGAGACCAGGACGGGGATGGGCGAGGCTGAGGCCGGTGAATATGTGGATGACCTGCTGCCCCGCCTGAGCGAGCACAGCGGTCTCTTTTTAGAGCGCGGCTCGGACGCCGAGAGCGGTGAACGGCTTTTTGGTTTTTTGCATCTCACCTTTGCCGAATACCTGGCCGCGCGCCACCTGGCCGGGCAGTGGCAAGCAGAAAAAGACGACGCTGCACGGCGTGCTTTCCTGGCCGGCTACGCCCGCGTTCCACGTTGGCGCGATATCCTTCTCCTGATGGCCGACCACCTCGGCCTGTATGACAGTGGCAACGTGCGAGCCACGCATGTGCTGGCCGACCTGCTTTGCATGGAGACGCCCCATGAGGATCACTTGCACCAAGATCTGCTGTTGGCCGGGCGATGCCTGACCGACGACCTACGCAGCGCGCCGCAGATCTCTGGCTGGGTTCTTGACAAGCTGACACAATTGTTGGTCGAGACGCCCATCGAACCGCTGCAGGAGCGAATCATCGCCCTTGCCCAGCAGATGGCCGGCACGGTCTACGAGGGCGCGTTGGAAGGCCGCTTGCTGGCATGGCAGGTGGATAAGAACGAGGGTGCGCGCAGTGGGGTTGCCTTGGTGCTGGGGGAGATCGGAAGCAAGCAGGCGGAGGAAGGCCTGCTGAGGCTGCTGGCGGATACAAGCGCAGAGGTGCGTGGCAGTGCTGCCTGGGCGCTGGGGAGGATAGGGAGCGAGCGGGCGGAGGAGAACCTGTTGAGACTGCTGGCGGATACAAGCGCAGAAGTGCGTGGCAGGGTTGCTGGAGCACTGGGGCTGCTCAAGAGCGAGCGGGCGAAGGAAGGCCTGCTGGAGCTGCTGGCGGATACAAGCGCAGAGGTGCGTGGTTGGGCTGCCTTAGCGCTGAGGGGGATGGGGAGCGAGCGGGGGGAGGAGGACCTATTGAGACTGCTGGCGGATACAAGCGCAAGTGTGCGTGGCAGTGCTGCCTGGGCGCTGGGGGAGATAGGAAGCAAGCGGGCGGAGGAGGGCCTGCTGAGGTTGCTGGAGGATACAAGCGCAAGTGTGCGTGTCAATGCCGCCCGGGCGCTGGGGAGGATGAGGAGCAAGCAGACGGAGGAGGACCTATTGAGGCTGCTGGCGGATACAAGCGCAAGGGTGCGTGGCAGTGCTGCCTGGGCGCTGGGGAGGATGAGGAGCGAGCGGGCGGAGGATGGCCTATTGAGGCTGCTGGCGGATAAAAGTGCAGAGGTGCGTGACTGTGCCATCTGGGCGCTGGGGGAGACAGGGGGTGAACAGGCGGAGGAGAGCCTGCTAGAATTGCTGGCGGACGGAAGCGAGGAAGTGCGTGGCAAAGCTGCCAAGTCATTGGGGAGGATCAGAAGCAAGCGGGTGGAGGAGGGCCTGATAGAGCTGCTGGCGGACGAGAGCGCGGACGTGCGTGGCAGAGCCGCCCAGGCGCTGGGGGAGATCGGGAGCGAGCGAGCGGTCGAGAACCTGCTAAGGCTGCTGGCGGACGAGAGCGCGGACGTGCGTGGCAGAGCCGCCCAGGCGCTGGGGGAGATCGGGAACGAGCGGGCAGTCGAGAACCTGCTAAAGCTGCTGATAGACGAAAACAAATTGGTGCGTGACACTGCCATCTGGGCGCTGGGGGAGATGGGGAGCGGGGAGGTAGTCGAGAATCTCCTCTGTTGGCTCTCTAAAACAGATCTTTTACCGGCGACAGGGCAAGAGGCCTGCAACTGGGCTTACACCACCCTTATCGAGATCCTGGAGCACCATGCTCCGGATCCTGGCTGCCTGCCCTCGTCGCCCGTGCAGGAGCCGGTTCTCCCTCCCGGCCCATGGAGCCAGGGATATCAAGCCTGAGATTTTTTTGGGGAGTATGGCCCTTGATCTGGCGATGGAGCTTGTTCATCTTGTTTTTGCGCTTCTCATAGGGGCAGGTCTTGCCTCTGTCTGTTAGGGTTGTTCTTGTATTTGCTCAGAAATAGCCGAAGGAGATAAGCCGTGATGCTCTCTCTCCAAGATGTTCTCAGGGGTCGCCAACGGGAAGAATTTGTCGGGCGCGAGGAGCAACTGACCCTCTTCCACCGCAACCTGAAATACGCGGTCGATGACCGCCGCCGGTATTTTGTGATCAATGTCTCCGGCCAGGGTGGGGTGGGCAAGACGTGGCTCTTGCGCCGTTTTGAAAAGATCGCCGGGGAGTGCGGGGCGGTCACGGCCTGCACCGGCGAGGTCGAGGAGGATGTGCCGGCGGTTATGAATCGCCTCGCCGAGCAGTTTGCGGCGCAGGGATATTCCCTCGATGACTTTGCCGGGCGCTACAAGGTCTATCAGCAGCGGCAACAGGAGAT
>CAYMWP010000204.1:0-5528 GCA_964393895.1 uncultured Anaerolineales bacterium
ATGCGGTCTCATCGCCGGCCTCAACGAGGGTGGCGTCGGGGAGGTGTTTTTCCGCCGGCGTTTGAGTTAGCGAGTCGGCGAATCAGCGAGTCAGCGAGTCAGCGAGTCGGCGAGTTGGCGAGTTGGCGGGTCAGCAGGTCAGTGGGTCAGCGAGTCGGCGGGTCGGGGAGTTGGACGAATGGCTATCGTGGCTCACAAAAGCAGGGTTTCAGGTAGCACCCCATTAGACCGTGGAGTGGCCTGAAAGGCATTGGATTTGGCTGGATATAGTATGCAGCTCGACCTTATGCACCATCCATAGTTACCCAAGATGGGGAAATGAGCCGACCACGGTTAAGTATGGAGCTGCAGGGCTTCACAGGAAAGCGAAAATATGGTATAATATTAATGTCTGACAGATAGCGGTTCTGCCAGCCGCAGGCATTGCGGGGATGAGTCAACCCGTAGGGGGGATAAGCCGGGCAAGGAGGGCTGCACTGCCATGATCCCTGCGCTTGTTTTTGCGCCTGCGCCAGATCTGGAAGCGCAACAATTGCTATCGACAGCCGATGCTGCGCCGCCCTCGGGGGGGGATGCGGCGGCATCGGCTGTTTTCTTTGAATGCGGAAAGAACTATGGGAGGTGACAGAGGCCGGTCACGCCGGCGGCTGGACAGGTCAGACGGAAGAGTATGAGGCCAGGATCCTGACCTTTTTTGGACAGGCGCTGTTGGGCCAGGAGCGACGGCGAGCAGACAAAGCAAGGCATTTCACCAAAAGCGTGCCGCGGCCTGGCGACAGGAGAAAGGTATGGCAAGGGTTCCCGTTCCAGTCTATGTGGTTGTGCTGGTCCTGGTCGAGAATCAAGGCCGTTACCTGCTCATCCAGGAGGCCAAACCCGAGCGCGGTTGCCCGTGGTTCATTCCCGCCGGCTGCGTCGAACCGGGCGAGAGCATTGTCCAGGCCGCCCGGCGGGAAACGCTGGAAGAGGCAGGCCTGGTCGTCGAACCACGCCACTTTTTGCGCATCGAGCACGTCATTCCCCCCGGGCAGGACCGACAACACCCCTCCCCCGAACTGTGGCGCTTTGTCGTCGTTGCCGAGGCAACCGGGGGGACGCTGAAAAAGACGGAGGACGAGAATTCCCTCCAGGCCCGGTGGTTCCGCCCGGAACAGGTCGGAGACTTGCACTTGCGCGGTCACGAGGTGATCGACCTGATCGAGATGCACAGCCACGGCGCACGGTTGTGGCCCATTGAAGCGTACGTGTCGTGGGTATCGCCCCTGCGGCGTTGAACGGCTCCCTACCAGGAAACACATCCTGAGCCTCTCCATAGCCTATCCATCGAGGGAGACCATGATTCTGAGCATGACAACCACCTACCGCCCGGCCACAGACCTGGGATACCTGCTGCACAAACATCCGGCGCGCTGCCAGACCTTTGAGATCTCTTTTGGCAAGGTGCACGTGTTTTACCCGGAGGCCAGCGTCGAACGATGCACAGCAACGCTCCTGCTGGACATCGATCCGATCGGCCTGGTGCGCGGTCGCAAAAAGAGCAGGTCCGGCGGGCACGTACTACAGCAATATGTGAACGACCGTCCTTTTGTCGTCTCTTCGTTCCTGAGCACCGCTATCGCTCGGGTCTACCGCTCAGCCATGGCAGGCCGGTGCAAAGATAAACCGGAACTGGCCAAGACGCCGCTGCCTCTTGAAGCCAACCTGGCCGTCGTGCCCGACTCGAGCAAAGGGGAGCTGCTGCGTCGCCTCTTTGAGCCGCTTGGCTATGAAGTGACACTTGCCGGTCACCCTCTCGACGAACGTTTCCCAGAGTGGGGAACGAGCGATTACCTCACGGTCAGCCTCCGGGCAACGGTTCGCCTGTCGGAACTGCTCACCCACCTCTATGTGCTCGTACCGGTGTTGGACAACTATAAGCATTACTGGGTCGGGGAGGCAGAGGTCGAAAAGCTGCTCAACAAGGGAGAGAGATGGCTGGCCGGCCATCCCGAACGCGAGTTGATCGCCAGGCGCTACCTGCGGCACCAGCGCAGCCTGACCCAGGCAGCCCTGAGCCGGTTGCTGGCAGACGAGACGATGGATCTGGCAGCCCTCGAGACGGCTCAAGCCAGGGAAGAGACAGCGCTAGAGAGGCCCTTGAGCCTGAACGAGCAACGCCTGAACAGCGTGCTGGCCGTTCTCAAGTCCAGCGGGGCAAAGCGTGTGCTCGATCTGGGGTGCGGCGAAGGACGGCTCTTGCAAAGGTTGATGCGCGAGAAACAGTTCACCGAGATCGTCGGGCTGGACGTCTCCCACCGCGCGCTCGAGATCGCCAGGAGGCGGCTCCACCTCGAACGCCTGTCCTCCGGGCAACGCGAGCGCATCAAGCTGTGGCACGGGTCGTTGATCTATAGGGACGCGCGCTTGAGTGGATTCGACGCTGCGGCCGTGGTAGAAGTGATCGAGCACCTGGATGCAGGACGACTAGCATTTTTTGAGCGCGTCGTGTTCGAGTATGCCAAGCCGGGGACGGTGGTCATCACGACGCCCAACGTCGAATATAACGCCAGGTTTCCCACACTGCCGCCTGGAGAGCTCCGGCACAAGGACCATCGTTTCGAGTGGAGCCGTGCCGAGTTCCAGGCCTGGGCAAACGACGTCGCAGACCGTTTCGGGTATGCGGTCAAATTCCTGCCCCTCGGCCCCCAAGACGCATCCGCCGGCGCGCCGAGCCAGATGGGAGTGTTTACAAGATGAACCTCGTCATTCCTGAACTCTCGCTGGTCGTCCTGATCGGGCCATCCGGGTCGGGCAAATCGACGTTTGCCCGCCAACACTTTGAACCCACCGAGATCCTCAGCTCTGACTTTTGCCGCCGGCTCGTGTCCGACGACGAAAACGATCAGTCCGCGACCCACGATGCCTTTGAGGTGCTACATTTCATCGCTGCCAGGCGACTGGCAAACGCCAGGCTCACCGTCGTCGACGCCACCAACGTCCAGGCCGAGGCTCGCAAACCGCTGATCGCCCTGGCCCGAGAGTATCACTGCCTGCCGGTGGCGATCGTGCTCAACATGCCCGAAAAGGTATGCTGGGAACGAAACCAGCAGCGCCCGGACCGCGATTTCGGCCGTCACGTCATTCGCAGCCACCGGCAGCAACTGCGCCGTTCCTTGAAACGGCTCAAACGGGAGGGCTTTCGATACGTCTACCGGCTAAACTCGCCGGAAGAGGTCGAGCAGGTCACCATCGAACGCCGGCCTTTGTGGAGCGATCGCAGGCACGAGCACGGGCCGTTTGACATCATCGGCGACGTTCACGGCTGCTGCGACGAGCTCGAGACGCTCTTGGGCAAGCTGGGGTATGAACCAAAAGTTGACGATACGGGAGCAGCCGCCCTTTACCGCCACCCGGAAGGCAGAAAGGCCATCTTTTTGGGGGACCTGGTCGATCGCGGCCCGCGCGTTCTGGACACCTACCAACTGGTTCGACGGATGGTCGAGGCCGGCGAGGCGTTCTGCGTGCCCGGCAACCACGACGTCAAGCTGATGCGCAAACTCGGGGGCAGGAACGTGCAGATCACGCACGGTCTGGACCAGACGCTGTCCGAGATCGATGCGCTGCCGGAAGAGATGCGCGAGCTATATGTGAAAGAAATGGTAGATTTTATCCGCTCGCTGGTGAGCCATTACGTCCTGGACGGCGGCAGACTGGTCGTGGCGCACGCCGGAATGAGAAAAGAGATGCAGGGACGGGGGTCGGCCAAGGTGCGGGATTTTGCGCTTTACGGCGAGACGACGGGAGAGACGGACGAATTCGGCCTGCCCGTGCGCCACGACTGGGCAGCCGAATATCGCGGGCGGGCAACAGTGGTTTACGGCCACACACCGGTTCCGGAAGCCGAATGGCTCAATCGAACGATCAACATTGACACGGGGTGCGTGTTTGGTGGCAAGCTGACGGCGCTCCGGTACCCGGAAAAAGAGAGCGTCTCCGTCCCTGCCGCACAGACCTACGCGCTGCCGGCCAGACCCTTTCCCCCCTCAGCAGAACAGACCCCGCCCCTCACGGCCCAACGACGCCAAGATGACCTGCTGCGCATCGAGGATGTGACCGGCAAGCGGATCATCCCGACTCGCCTGCGGCACAATGTCACCGTTCGCGAGGAAAACGCGATCGCGGCCCTGGAGGTGATGAGCCGGTTCGCGGCCAATCCCCGGTGGCTGATCTATTTGCCGCCTACGATGTCGCCGTCAGAAACGAGCAGCGAGCCCAACTACCTGGAGCATCCGGCGGAGGCTTTGGCCTACTATCGAAATCAGGGCATTCCCCGGGTCGTGATCGAGCAAAAGCACATGGGATCGCGGGCCGTGGTGATCGTCTGCCGCGACAAAGCGGCGGCGCAGCAGCGTTTCGGCGCTGTAGACGAAGGAATAGGCATATGCTATACCCGCACCGGGCGACGCTTCTTTAACGACCGCGCCCTGGAAAAAGCCTTCCTGGCACGCATTCAGGCTGCCGTAGAGAAGGCCGGCTGGTGGGACGCGTTCGACACGGATTGGGTTTGCCTCGACGGCGAGCTGATGCCCTGGTCGGCAAAGGCACAAGAGCTGTTGCGCCAGCAGTACGCCGCCGTGGGAGCCGCGTCTCGCGCCAGCCTGGCCGAGGCCGTTGCGCTGCTGAAACAGGCGGCCCGGCACAACACAGATGCCGCTGCGCTGTTGGCACGCTACCGCGAACGGTATGACCTGGCCAACCAATATGTGGCCGCTTATGGGCATTACTGCTGGCCGGTCGATGCGCTAGAGGACCTCAGGCTGGCGCCGTTTCACCTGCTCGCGACAGAGGGAACGGTTCACCTCCGGGATCACGCGTGGCACATGAAGACGCTGGCTACCCTCTGCGAGGCCGGCGCGCCGCTACTGCTCGCCACGCCCTATCAAGTCGTGGACGTGACGGACCCTGCCAGTTGCCAGGCGGGCATAGAGTGGTGGGAAAAACTGACGGCCGGCGGGGGAGAGGGGATGGTGGTCAAGCCCCTCGACTTTGTCGCCCGAGGAAGCCGGGGACTGGTCCAGCCGGCACTCAAGTCGCGCGGGCGGGAATATCTGCGCATCATTTACGGCCCCGAGTATACGCTTCCCGAGCACCTGGAGCGGCTGCGCGCACGCGGGCTGGCGAGAAAGCGCTCCCTGGCGCTGCGCGAATTTGCGCTGGGCATCGAAGCGCCGGAGCGGTTCGTCCGCCACGAGCCCTTGTATCGCGTCCACGAGTGTGTCTTTGGGGTGCTGGCATTGGAGAGCGAGCCTGTTGACCCGAGGTTGTGAGAAACGCTTTTGAGGGGCGGGGGGACGAGTGGAACAACGAATGGAACAACGAATTGATTGAACGAGTTGTATATTGATTTTTTTGGGGGGGACGAATTAAATAGATGTGTTGTGGGTCATGGTGGATTTTAGGTTATGAGGGTGGCAGGTGTGGTTTGTCCTTTAATAAAGTAGGGCTTCACAGGAAAGCGAAAATATGGTATAATATTAATGTCTGACAGA
>CAYMWP010000205.1:0-5460 GCA_964393895.1 uncultured Anaerolineales bacterium
TCGGGTACAGCAAGCCGCTGAAGTATGAAGAGGCGGTCAAGGAGTACGGCACGGTTGGTCAAGGCATTCGTCGGGCGTTCACCTACAAGGCCCTCAACCGCTTGATCCAAGGTTCGGCGGCCGACCAGACGAAGCTGGCGTTCGCGCAATGCTACGAGGCGGGACTCAAGCCCATGCTGCAGGTCCACGATGAACTGTGCTTTTCGATCGCAACCGACGCGCAGGCAAACGAAATAGTCGAAATCATGGAGAATGGTTTGGAACTCAGGGTGCCGAGCAAGGTAGACGTCGCCCTTGAGAAAGACTGGGGCGACGTCGACTGATCACTGCTGCTGGCGCTGGAAGATTTCCATGTTCCGCAACCGGTCAATCAGGTTCCCGCCGAGGAGTTCTTGGGCGGGCGGTTGCTGCGGTGCTGTGGGTGCGGCGGCGGTCGGCGCGGGTTCGCCAAACAAAGGTGTGCTGGTTGGCGCTGCCGTGGGCGGAGCCTCGGGAACAGCCGTGGGCGGGATAAAGTCTTCTCCCGTGTCCACGGCACCGAGATTTGGTTCGGAGGCTTCTTGTCTCCGACGCCGGAACTCTTCTGGCGCCAAGCGCTGCCCACGGCGCTCTGCTGAAAGCCGGTTAAGCTCGCTCCACGGAACATCCTCCGTCACGCGGCGACGACCCTCGACATTTGTTTGTATGGCCACGTCTTTGCGGATTTCATCTGTTGCCAGCCCCGGCATGAACTCGCCCCGCATGATCACGTTGACCTCGTCCTTGCCGAGACGACCCTTCTGTATGAGGTTGCGGCGAATCTCTTGGTCCGACAAACCCAGCTCTCGATAGGCAAGGATTTCATTGTACAGCTTCGACTGCGATCGATACAGGGAGTCGAGGTAGTTGCCCCATGCATTGAACATGTCTTCCGGGGTCGTGTCTGCGCGTTCAATAGCGCGATAGGCGACCTTCTTCGCATCGCTTCGCAGCGGGCCGTACTCATATGCAGCAAACTCGGCATCCTTTTTGAGGTTGATCTCCATCGGCGTGAAGCCCGTAATTTGACGGCCGATCTCCTCCGCCACATTGTACTCTTGGGCGCGCGGACCCGGGGTCCCCGTCATCGCACGTGTCAGTCGACCCGGCTCGATGTCCCCCCGCTGCCCCGACACGCCCAGCTTCACAATCGCGGGTACTACGGAATCGACGACATGCACAAACCCCTGAGAAGCCTTGGTGCCCCAAGAGTCAGATGGGTTGTAGATCCGTGCGCCTGTCTGGGTCACGCCCCCACGACCAATGCCCAAGGACCCCGGCCCAGCCGACGGAAGGGCGTCACGAACCCGCTCAAAGAAAATTGCCTCTGAGGCAAACGGATCAGCAAGAGCGCCGACCAGATCGTACACACTGCCCCCGATCTGCTGGACCTCGCTCTGATCCAAACGCCCTCGTTCTTGGTAGCCTCGCAAAGCAGCCTGAGCCGCGTCCGTGACGAACGAGTATGGGGCTACATAGCTCAGGTTGATGTACTTGATTTTGCCGTCGCCGCTGAACTCAAGCGGAACAAGGTCCTGTCCCTTCTGGAAGTAATCAGCTTGCTCGTGCAGTCGATCCATCTGCTCATCGGTCATGCCGGTGGAGTTTTGGCCTGCACGAACAATGGATTTGGGCACGATCGTTGCGATGGTGAGAAGTCCAGTAAGGCGCTGAGCACCGTGTGCTCGTGTCGCGCGCACCAATCTCTCTGCTTTTTCTTGGCCCAGCTCACGCACCAAGTCGTCGTCCACCTGCGCGGCAAGTTCTTTCACACCCTGCTCTAGGATGTTCGCCATGTTGCGGATGTTCTCGGAGGCGAACGACGTGAAGTTACCGAAGGGCAACAGCCGGTCCGCGGACCGAACGGCCAAACCGATCTCACTATACGTGGGCATGAACTTGCGCGTTCTGTCCGCCGCAGCCACCTCGAAAGAATCCAGTGTTCGCTTTGCGCGTCCACCGCGCCCGGCTCCAGCCAAGTCATCTACCAAGTCCAGTTCAGATCGTGTGCGATCCACGAGGCCTGAGCGCTCCAGCCAGTTAAAGACCACACGTTCGTCATCAGCGCTGTTGGCAACAGAGCCGACCAATTCGCGCAGCTTCGCCTCCTCACTTAAGAGAACGCGCGCCTTGGCCAGTGCATCCGCCCCCTGCGTGGTTTTCTCAAAGAACTCTAGCATCGGCGCCATGATTGGCGTTTTGGTCTCCAGAGTTTCAATGGCCGAGCGAAGCCGCTGCGGAGCCCCGAACTTCGGACCCTCTTGCTGGATGCCTTGTAGCGTGCGCAAAAGTACGTTGCTGTCTGTCACCCCAACAAGGTCGAGCTTTCTTGCCAGTGCGTCCGTCCCCTCTTGGTCGAGACCTTGCAGGCCCCGAAAGATGGTTAGTAAAGATTGCCCCTCGGTCTGACCGAACCCCGACGCCATGTTGCCGCTGGCGATGGTCATGAGTTTGTTGCCTATGATGTCCCGGACCCGCGAGGCCGGGTTTGGGACGATCGTCATTTTTTGCGTCAAGCCTTTCATCTGGTTCAGAATGGCCCCAACCTGACTGATCGGGTTCATGTTGAGCTGCAGCGGCGCATTCAGGTTGTCATACAGCTCTTTTGGAACGTACATTCCGCTCAACGCGCCAAACCGACCACCTGCGATGTCGTTCAAATCTTCGTCACCGAGTTTGACATAGCCTTCCTCCCGCAGTTTCGTGGCGGCCTCGTCCCGCAGCTTTTGGTTTGATTTTCCTGCGCCAACGGCCATAGAAAGATCTGCGAACTCTTTTTCAATGTTCCCGCTTTTCGCACCGGGTAGATAGACGTATGCTGGTCGGAGACCGGAGTCAATTTTCGCCAGCCCCTCGGCTGCTGGCACCGCCGTACGAGCCTGCTGGCCGTAGAACCGAAGGCTGGTATTGAGCGTGGCCATCTGATCAAGCATGTAGCCCAATCTTTCTCTGGGGTCGGTAAACTCCCCGAGGAGTGCGCGCACCGGCGCGTGGTCCATCAGGGGGACACGCTCTTGTAGTATCCCCTTTTCCAGTTTGAAGATGGGGGTGTCCTGCAGGGTGACGCCGCGCTGCTCCCCGAGAACCTCCTTGCGAACCTGCGCCAATCGCTTGTTTATTTGCTTTTGAATCACCTCCGGGGTTAAGTCGACGTCACCGATCGGTTTCAGGTTGAGCATATCGAGCAGCGTTCTTTGTGCGGCGGCGCGGGCATACTCGTCGGTGATCGGACCCTTGGCTTCAGTCTTCTTCAGCCGAACAAGCAGGTCCTCCGCGGCCTTGAACTGTGGACTCTCCATCAGATTCTTGCCGCCGAGGGAACGGTATAGCTGTTCCGGGTCCTGATAAAGTTGATAGACCCGTGTCAGGTGGTTTTTGCCAGCCTCATGGTTGGCCTTTACAATCTCCAAAACGGCGCGGGCTTTTTCTTTTTGCGCACCCAGCGGCAGCATGTCTTCGGGTATGCCCTGTTTACCAGAAACCGTGGGCGACCCGCTTACAATATCCTCTAGGTTCTTGATCAACAAATCTGTCAGATCGGTGTCAATCTGAACGAGATCATCTACAGCCTTTTGAAAGTCCTCGCCGTATTTTGTGGCCAGCGGCGTGCCCGTAGGCGCGTCCAAGTAGCGCAAGACATCCCGCTCAACCTGTTTCATAAGGTCAGCCCTGTCCGCCCGCTTGGCGGAAGCTTTCACAACCTTGCGGCTGGCGCGGTCGTAACGCGAGAGCGCGTTCGATATCTCATTTTGAAGCGAGCGACTGATGCCCTGTACCTCACGAATGTTGGCCCTGATTTGAGGAGCCAAGCCTCCGCCGGGGGCAAAATATCGAACAGCCTGTTCCTTGACTGTTTCGGCCCCGGGAAGTTTTCCTGCGTATTTTCCAAGAACATCCCAGCCCTTGAGAGTGGCGCGGGCGGTGCCAGAAAGTGCGGGGCCGATAACAGGGGCACTGCCAAGGGCCCTTGATCCACGACCAAGGCCCAGCAGCGCGGTGTCAAAAACTGAGCTTAGCGCCGCCGCTTCCGCGCCTTGACGTGCCCGATTCCGGAATTGACGAAAGGCCTCCTCTCGCCCAGTCAGTCCCGTGTCTTTTTCGGTCTTCAACGCCTCCGGCAAAAACTCGAACTGGTCGGATAGGGTCGAACGACCAGCGGAGGACACCACGGCGTCATAAACACCGGAGGCCAAGGCCGTTGCACCGAGGACCTTGGCGCGGTTGCCGAGGAGCTGCTTTCCCGTTTTGGTGCCGCCGAACTTTTCAGCCGATTTCATGAATCGACTTGTCGCGCCAAGGCCTCTACCAGTCTTTGCAACTTGACCGGCCCGACCAATCCAACCTGCAATAGGAATGGCGCCCGCACCAAACACCAGTAAGTCTCTGGTGGTTGTGCCGACGGGTGTCGTGGGGGTACCAACAAATCGATCAGCGGCGTCAAACGCAGCCGACACATCGTCGACGTAATCTGTGTCAAACGCAGCATCTACGCCAAGAGCAGCCAATTCCCCCAAACCTCTGGCAAACTCAACCGGCGCGGACGCTACCCCGCGAGCAAATTCTGCGATAGCGCTTGGTTGATCGTCTGAGGTTTCACCTGACACGGCATCGCCTGCCATCGCCCCTGCCGGAATGAAGTCTTCGGCAGAGGGAATCTGGTCGAGGCTTGGGCCTCCGGTCAACGCGCCCGGCGGTATAAAGTCCTCATCCATTTAGGTAGCCCTCATTCCGAAGCTGGTTTTGTCTCGCGCGTGTATCCGCCCGTGCTTGGATTGTATCTCAAATATGACTGTTCCGGAAGGATAAAGCCGAGCTCTCGCTCGCTTCGCACCACGGGGAACTGTCCCGCTTCGGGGTCTGCGGGGTCCACATCCCGATACATGTACATCTGACCAAGGGCCGCATACCGGCGTGGGTCTGTGATCTGACCCTCGGTCCCAAGACCCTCGATATAGCCAAGCATTTTTTTGTTGCGCTCGTTTATGATAAACGCCTCTGGGTTATCCTTGTACTGATCTGGGATTGACCGGCCCGCCGCTATTTCCTCGCGGATTTTTGTTTCTTCGTCGAGAGCTTGTTTCGCGGGGCTGATAGCCGCAGGAAAACCACTGCTTTTAGAATAGGCGCCCAGCCGCGCTTTTTCCCGCTCCAGCTCCAGCCTGTTCTGCTGTTCGAGGTCCATGCGCGCCGCTTCGGGCTCAGCCTCCGTCGCCGCACCCTGCTGCGCGATGGCGGTCTCAAGAGCCAAGGTCCGAAGCCCGCGCTCCCGCTCACGTTCCGCCTCGCGCCGCTGCGCCATGCCCTGTGTGCCTACCAGCAAGCCTTGGGCGATGTTACTCAGAGCGTTGGGGCTCTGCCCCGCGGCAATGGCGAGGCCGATCATGGCAAGGTCCATCATGCGGTTGTCGACGCCGTCGTCCTCTTCTCCATAGACCTTGGAAA
>CAYMWP010000206.1:0-5321 GCA_964393895.1 uncultured Anaerolineales bacterium
CTGACTACGAACCCCGCCCACACGAGAAATCTCAAAGTGCGAAATATAGGCTTAGACGTCAATCTGCATCATCTTGTTTATGATCACAAACCCCAATATGATCCCCAATACCGCCACACCAAGCATGATCCACCCACAGACGTGGGTGAACAGTAGCGACATGAACTCCCCGTTGATGAGGTAGATGAACACAGCCAAAACGACCGGCACCAGGCTGACCATATAGCCCGACACGCGGCTCTGGGCCGTGAGGGACTTCATCTCGCCCTTGATCCGAACGCGCTCCCGGATGGTGTGGCTGATCGAATCCAGCACCTCGGCCAGGTTGCCGCCCACCTCGCGCTGTACGTTGATGGCCGTGACCAACATATCCAAGTCATCGCTGGTGATGCGGCGCAGCATGTGGGCCAACGCCTGCTCCAAAGTCAGGCCGAACTGTACCTCCTGGACCACCCGGCCAAATTCGACCGAGATCGGCGGCCCCATCTCCTCCGCTATCGCCTCCATGGCCTGCATGACGCTGTAGCCAGCGCGGAGAGAGTTGACGAGCAAGTTGATAGAATCGCCCAGTTGATCGTTGAACGCTTTCAAGCGCCGTCCGCGCAGAATGCCCACGTACACGCGCGGGGCAAAAAAGGCCAGCAGGCACGCACCAGCAGTGATGAGCACGTCTCGGCGCAAAAGATACGCCGCCGCCCCGGCAAATACGACTAGCAAGACAGTGGCTACCATGAACTCACCGACCGTGATCTTGAGGTCCGCCCGCGCCAGTTGTGTCGCCAGGTTGGATCCCAATCCCCGGCTGGCCAAAGCACGATTCAACGCATCCGCCATGGGGGACTTGCGCGGCCCAGCCGCCTCGGATACCGTCGCCTCTTCAGAGATACCTAACCGTTCCTCAATGAGATGGCTGGAACGGCGAGAAACGATCAGGCCGCCGACCATTATGGCCAGGCCGAGCACCACAAAACCTATTATTATCAACCACGACATCGCTTTATTCCCCTCAATCTGTTGGTAAAACACCTCTCAACTGTTACATACCTGCAAGCAGTGGTGAAAAACAGGCCAGGATGTCCCACGAAGAGCACGTACCCCACCCAGTGCCCAGGAGTTTCCGCATACGGTGCCGGATACAACTAATACCGCGATCGTTGCTGCCCAACGCCAAAGATACCAGGCGGCAGGTGAATACCGTGCGCCTCGACTTTTTCCATAAATTTGGGGCGCAACCCTGTAGGACGCAACACGCCGATGACTCGACCGCTCTCGAACCCAGCCCTCTCGAACTTGAATATGTCGGACATGGTGATTACTTCCCCCTCCATACCCTGGATTTCGGTCACGGCGACGACCCTGCGGCTACCATCTTGCATACGCTCCAACTGGATGATCAGGTCGAGCGCGGCAGCGATCTGTTCACGGATGGCCCTGTGGGGCAGGTCCATACCCGCCATCAACACCATGTTCTCCAGGCGGCCCGTCGCCTCACGGGGACTGTTGGCGTGGATCGTGGTCAGGCTGCCCTCGTGACCGGTGTTCATCGCTTGCAGCATATCAAATGCCTCAGGGCCTCGACACTCACCCACGATGATGCGGTCAGGGCGCATCCGCAAGCTATTGATCACCAAATCCTGAATGGTGATATGTCCTCTGCCCTCGATATTGGGTGGACGCGATTCCAGAGTCACCACGTGCTCCTGGCGCAGTTGCAATTCGGCGGCGTTCTCGATAGTGATGATGCGGTCGTCGTTGGAGATATAACCGGAGAGGACGTTCAGAAAAGTTGTCTTGCCGGTTCCAGTACCCCCAGAGATGATCACGTTCAGCTTGGCCATCACGCCGGCCTTCATCAACTCCATCACCTCGGCAGTCACAGTCCCATACTCGATCAGCTTCTCGACCGTGAGTGGAATCTTGAAGAACTTGCGGATCGTCAACACTGGCCCGATCAATGAAATCGGCGGAATCACAGCGTTCACACGAGAGCCATCTGGCAAGCGAGCGTCCACGTAGGGGGAACTCTCGTCAATGCGCCGACCCAAGGGCGCGACGATGCGCTCAATGATGCGCATCAGATGCTCATCCGATTCAAAGACGGCGTTCGTGCGCTCCACCTTGCCAGCACGCTCGATGTAGATGTTCTTGGCCCCGTTCACCATAACCTCGGTGATGGTAGGGTCGGCCAGAAACGGCTCCAATGGCCCAAAGCCCAATATCTCTGCGACGATGAGCTCGAACAGGCGCTGGCGCTCTGTCCGGCTGAGGGGGATCTTTTCCTCAGCTAGGATAGTGTTGTACATATCCTCGATCGTGCGTCGCACCTCGTCCGTCCTGGTGACGTCCATCGTGGGATCCAAGCCCGAGATGAGCTTGTTCTGGATACGAGACTTGAGGTCTCGATAAGCGTCACGCGCAGGGGAGGCCGGCTGCCGACGCACCTGCATTTTAGCTCCCTCGGAAGGCTGCTGTTGGGCCGTCGTCTGTTGTCCCTGCTCAATTCGTCTCAACAATGACATGTATTTTACCTCAAACCTGGTCTCTTTCTCTTAACTGAATAGCAAGTCCGAGCAGCTCAACCGCCAAACACGTGCTTCAGCCGCAACAGGCCGACCCCTCCCGCCTCTGCTCGCTCTCTTTCTTCTTCCTCCGCCTCTTCGGCCTCCATCAGCCTATCTCGCACGTGTTCGGCGAGGGACAAGATGCTCTGGGAAAGGGGGCGGCTCCGGTCGCGCATGATGAACGGCACGCCGCGATTGACCGCCGCCAACGCGGCCTGCTCATCCAGAGGGATCTGCGCCGCTATCGGTATCATCGCCTGCTCGATCTGTTCTGGCCGGATACCCATACGTCGGTTGACCCCATTGACGACCAGCGCAATGCTATCCGTCGAGTAATCGAGTTTGGAAGCCACTTCCAAAAAGAGGCGGGCGTTCTTGATGGATGGAATGTTCGGCATCACCACGAGAACGATTATCGAAGCGGCGTCAAAGACCGTCAACGTGACCTCGTCCACCCAGCTCCACGTATCCACTACGACAATATCAAATTCCTCTCGCATCAACCTGAGGACTGTCCCCAGTCTCGAGACACCCGCCTCTCCAGTCGGCGCACTGTTCAGCAACCCTTCCGCCGCTTCTGGGTGTGGGGGCGCCAACAATGCCTTTACGCCCGAGCCGTGAGCGGACAGCACACTGCTCAACATATCACTGTCCACCTCCGCGTCCTGAGACGCCAGGTCTGCTATGCTCCTGCTGGCCTGCAGGTTGAGCATCACGCCCACGTCTCCGAACTGGAGATTGGTATCCATTATCCCAATTTTGCCGTCGCTGCCAACTGCCTGCTGCAAAGCAATCGCCAGATTAACCGCCACGGTCGTGCACCCAACTCCACCTTTGGGGCTAAAGACGGCAACTACTTTCCCCGCCCGCTTTTCTCGCGCTCCGGCCGCAGCCGCAGCAGCCGCCGCCGCCACGGACGGCACCATTCTTCGACTCTTGCCCTTTTCGTAAACCCGGCGGATAGTGCCCATCAGTTCGTCGCCGCTGGGGGGCTTGGTGAGGAAATCCCTCGCGCCGGCCAGCATCGCTCGACGCACATAGTCGGTCTCGCCCTGTACAGAGAGCATGACAACCTGGGCTGTGGGCGTCTCCTGCAAGAGTATTTCCGTCGCGCTGATGCCGTCCATGTCGGGCATGTTGATATCCATCAGGACGATGTGAGGCTGGAACTCTTTGGCGAGCTCTACGCCTTCCTGTCCCGAAGATGCCGCGCCGACGACCTCTATGTTAATGTCGAAGGAGAGCAATTTGCGCAGGTTCTCCCTAGTCTCGGCTATATCGTCTACGATCAACACTCGGATACGTTCTGTAGGCCGTTCCACTTTTACCGGCTCCTCCGTTACGATTCGACCAACCCTCTAGGGCAATCGCTTCTATCCAGACCTCAAAGGTTTAGGGCGCGTATTTGTAAACCTCGGAGGTCTATAGGATGCTATTCCTCGACCGACACTATGATCTCTTCTGGCAACCTTTCACTGCCGGTGCCCAACCGACCATACTCAGAATGATGGCGCAGAGACCTGACCGGAGGTGTGGTGCCGTAGGGCAATTTGGGCGGCAACTCGATGGTAAAACGGTCAAATACGTACTGTAACGTGACCATCTCGGTGTCAATCGAGCCCTCGTGGTCTTTGGACGAACGCAATACAAAATCAATGCTGGCGCCGACCTCCTCGGCGTATTTGAGCACCATCGCGTCCTGTGGTGTGACGATCAACGTCAGCGGCTCGACTCGACTGCGCTCAGGCTCTACTACCCCACCCTCTTCCGCCGCCGGCTCTTCTGCAGCAGCCCCTTCCTCTTTGATGGCCCAGTCGCCCACGTGAAGGACAACCGCGTTCTGAACCGTCATTTGGGTCACCAGGCGCGGCCGCTGAACTTCGCTCGGCGTCACATTCACCACCCAACCGTTAGCCAGCACCTCTAGCCGCCCTATGGTTCCACTTTCACAGCCCTCTCCCTCCGGTGGTTCCACACAAGCAGCCTGATTGGGCAAAATAGTCTGAAATTCCTCATCAATGTCCAAAAGCAGCATCGAGATGAGCACGTCCACGTGATCGCCAGGCTGAATGGCCCAGGCCACGCTGGAATAACGGGCCACCGGCAACGCATAAGCCACCTTTCCCTCCGGGATCAGCAATGCCGCTTCCGAACCCCGCAGACTGGGAAGACGCTCGGTAAGCATATTTTCTGTGATCGGGGTGTCCATCGGGATATCCTCGAGCGCGATACGGCCCCGCACCCTATCAATGCTGGTCACATGCCCTTCGGGAGCGTTCTCTTTAGACCATTCGACCAATTTTACTGCATCTTCCGAGATACGAGCGCCCTGTGGTATGACTTCCTGCGCGGCCACGACGATCTCTATCTTTTCCTCTTCGGGTATCACATAGACCGCCGTGCCCTCGGGCACCGGCTCGCTTTCTTCAACCAGCCGGCTACGCAGAAATATGACACCGCCAATTATCGCCGCCCCTACCAACACGAGAAGCCCAACGATTACCAACATTCGACCGCCACGCATATTACCTCCTCACTTCCAGCAGCCACTCGACAACTGCTAAGGAATCGTCCAAAGATGCTTTTTGAGTATCTCTCAATAAACCGGGGTAATGCAGGGCGAAATGGCATTCCGCCTTACTTTTCCCCCAACTTTTTGAGATTTTGTTTCTGAACAACGCCCGATGCTGACTAAATGATGCGGTTGTGTTTCAAATGAGTTGGGTAAGACCTCGGAGGTCTAATGAGATGTGTTTTCAG
>CAYMWP010000207.1:0-5138 GCA_964393895.1 uncultured Anaerolineales bacterium
TTCGAGAGGATGCAAGTATAAATGCCGTTACTGTTATCATACAGCCAGAACCGGCATTTATACTTGCATCCTCTCGAAGTCTCAATGTTTATCATGTTTCTGCCCCTATATTCCTGCACATAGTCATCGGTGTGAACAAGATGATACGGCGGTAGGGGCAAGGAATCCATATCAACGGGGGCACGAAACTCGTTCTTTACGATCTCGTTTCCTTCTTTGAACCACAGTCCCTTGATCCCCCTGAGGGATTTTTGTAGAGACAGTTTGTCGGCAAACTCGAGAAGTGTTTCTTCTCCGTCACCAATAACAACACTGTCAACCGCAGGATCAGATAGAGTCTCTTCAGGGCTCAGGGTTGGGTGGTTGCCTCCCCAGACAATGTGGACATCGCTTTTTGTCTTGATATACCGTGAGACTTCCAGGGCGCTGGCAATAGGCTGTCCGCTCATGACTGAAAGACCGACAAAAATAGGCTTCGTAGCAAGTTCTCTGTCTATGACTTGTTGCCACGGCTGGCTTATCCGCAAATCGAGGATCGAAATGTCATAGTGCTGGGCCACGAGGGACGCTGCCTGTATTAGCGGCAGAGGTAAATGGGGTTTGTCTCGAATTACGTCCATATCCCCAATACGGGGATATATCAGAATGATGTCTGGCATGAGAATTAGAATCGCTTGAAGATATGGGATGGTTCAACGGCGATCCAATCTTTCGTTTTGCAATCGCTTTTCCGTTGACGGTCTCCCACCACGCCTATTTTGGCATCTTGTCTTTTGAGGAATACAGCGACGAGGAATCCCCTCGGGCAGCGCCAAACTGTCAGCCAGGTATATTATGGACAGAACACAAAATCTGTCAACTTGGGCCGGTGGCTGTGGACTCCAACACAGAAGGCGCGGCTGGTTGCATTTTCGTCCTCGAGGGCGAACTACAGTGCGAGCCTTAGGGCTGGGCGGCCGCGGCGCGGATGCTTTCCCAGGCGGCGCGTACCTTTTCCAGCTCCTCCGGCTTTTCCGGTACTTGGCCATAGTGCGCGGCGACGTATGCCTCGGTGATGCGGTCTATCTCCTGGCAACTTGAGGGGAAGGCCCGCTCCAGAGTGGGACGGTATTCGTAGGGGGTCTCGTGGGGAGCGCGGGGATAGCCCCGCTCCGCCGCCAGCGCGCTGGTGTGAGCATAGATACGGCGGATGGTCATAGCTGCGAGGAAGCGGCCCAGGAAGGAGCGGCCCAGGGCGGCGGTCGCTTCGTCCAGGCCGCGGCGCCCGCGCAGCAGCAGATCGCGCAGGGAGCGGCGCAGGTGGATGCCCTCCCAGACCGATTCCCGCTCGTCGCCGCGAGACCGTCCGGCCCGCGCGCGCAGTCGGCGCAAGGAAAAGGCCACGATCAGCAGCAAGAGCAGCAAGCCCCCCAGCGCGCCGACCGTCCTGGTCAGCGCCAGTTGTTCCGGGCTAAGAGGCAACTGTTCGGGTTGCTGGGGCGGTTCTATTGACGGCAGAGATCGAGGCGTGAAATCGAACCCCTCTATGCCGATCCGGCCGATGATGGCGAACAGGAGCGTCATCACGCCGTACAAGATGCAGGCCAGGACGTAGACCAGGACGGCTACGACGAGCCTCGCCGCCGTCCACAGCGGCGTGAGGATGCGGCCGATGCTCTCGCCCGTCATTGAGGCCGCCGCGCCGGCCGCCAGCAGCAGGACGATCAGGGCGGCGGTCACCAGCGTGGCCAGCCACCCCAGGTTGAAGGGGGAATGTTGGCCTCCGTATTGCTGCCCCACTTCCTCCGCCCGCGCCAGGCCAATCCCCAGCAGGCTGAAGAAGAAATAGACGAACACAAAGCGGTGGAGGGGCCAGGGGAGGATGAACCCGCCCACCGTTATGGTGATGGCGAGCGTGACCAGTCCCAGGCGAAAGCGAAAGGCGACGTTTCCGCTGTTGAGCCTCCGCTGGGCCAGCGCCAGCCCGCGCCACCAGAAGAATGTGACCGATAGAAAGATGAGTATCTCCCGTGAAGGGTCGCCCTGTTGCAAGTTGCGCAAGAATTCCAACATCCAGGCCGGGTCCAGGAGGGCCGTCTGAGGGTAAAGCAAGTTGCGCATGGCGAGCAGCCCGCTGAGCAACATTCCCAGGGCCAGCAGAGGGGAGCGAATCGAGGGAGGGAGGGACAATCGTAGGCTCAGGCGGGCGACGTAGTGTACGGCTACGACCAGGCAGAAAAAGATGATCGTGATCGGCAGCGGGCGAACGGGTGCGATGAACGAGAGCAGCGAGGCAAAGAGGGGGGTGACGACGCAGACGTCCATCGCCCCCAGGGTGAGGAACACCAACTCGCGACGAACGACGGCGCGGAATCTAGCCACCCGTCGCCTCCCAGCGCGGCCCCAATCCGGCGGCCCGCAGCGCGGCCGTCGCGCTGTGCGGTCCCCCCTGGAAAGCGTGCATGGACGAGGGCAGGTGATAAGCGGCGATCCCGTCCAGCGAGGGTGGCGGGTCCTCGGCCAGCGAGACGAGAGCCAAGCGCCGTCCTGCGTCCCGGAGCCGCAGCAGCATCGTGGCCAGGTCGTCGGTCACGATGGCGGTCACTACGACCAGCGTGGCTCCCCAGGGCAGGCGGGGACTCTCGTAGCGCAGCAGTTCGTGGATGGACGAGGTGGCAAAGCTGGTCACGGCGGCCAGCGCTTCCAGCACGAGGGCCAACTGGTCTGGCGAGCGGCCGGGGAGCACGCGGATGGGTTGGTCGGAGAGGGGCAGGCTGCCGTTGGCGATCAGCCCCACGTTATACTTTTGCCCCACGGCCCAGGTGGCGATGGAGGCGGCCGTGCCGATGGTGCGCTCGAACAGTTCTGGAAGAACCCCCTGCCAACTGAACTCTAGGGTGCAGACGTTCAACAGGATGGCCAGGGTGAGCGTCGTGGTCGGCTCAAAGACCCGCACCTGTAGCTCGCCCCGGTGAGCGGTGGCCTTCCAGTGGATGTGGCGCAGGCTGTCTTCGGGGCGGTGGTCGCGGATGCCGATGGTGCGCAGTGGGTCTTTGAGCACGCGGCGGTGAGCCTTGCGCTCGCCGAAGGGTTCTTTGGAGGGCAATCCCAGTTCTTCCATCGGCCAGATGCGGGGGTAGACGATCAGTCGGTCATGGTGTCCGTGACTCTGGCGCGTCTCGAAGAGAGTGAATATGTCGCCCGATCTGAGTTCCACCGGCCCCAGTTTGTAGATGCCGCGCGCGGTACAGTCCAGCTCGTAGCGCCGGCTGACCCGTTCGTACCAGCGCAGGGAGAGCACGAGGGGGAGTTTGCCGATCCGGGGGGCGTGAGTGGGCAAGAGCGCGCCCCGTGTGAGGGGCAAAGCCATGGGGATCTCGTCGCCGATCTCTAGCCAGCTCAAGGGGAGCAGTTTACGATTGGTGATGCGGGTCGTCATCTCGACCGTCTCGCCGGGGAAGGCGCACTGTTTATCAAAGCGCCGTTCGTACTCGACGTGGCGCAGCGACATCCGATTCCACCACCAGGAAATTGGTATGACGGTCAGAAGACAGGCTGCCAGGGCAAAGAGGGCGCGTTGGTCGGTGAGCAGCCCGAGGACGATCAACAATGCCGCCATCTCGAACCAGGCATGGCTGAATTGGGGACGGGCTTTTTCCGCTCGTTGGTTCTCTCTATCGTTCGCTCTAGTTTGGTCTGGCATAGCGGAGGCACGTTCTCCCGGCGCTACAACCGCTCCACCGGCGCCGGCACGGTCTCGATCACGTCCATCAGGACGTCGGTCAAGCGGCGGCCTCTCAACCGCGTTGCCGGGTTGACGATGATACGGTGAGTGAGGACGTAAGGGGCCAGCAGTTTGACGTCGTCGGGCAGGACGTACTGGCGGCCGCGAATGGCGGCCAGCGCCTGGGCGCACTTGTACAGGGCGAGCGTCCCGCGCGGGCTGACGCCGAGTTGGACGTCCTTGTGCTCCCGCGTCGCCCGGACCACGTCCACGATGTAGCCGCGCACCGATTCCTCGACCTTTACTGCTCGTACCTGCCGTTGTATGGCGATCAACTCGTCGGGGGTAGCGACCGGTTCCAGAGTCTCTAGCGGGTCCTGCCGCTCGAAGCGGAGCAGGATGGCGTGTTCTTCCTCCTCGGTGGGGTAGCCGATGGGGAGCTTGATCAGGAAGCGGTCAACCTGGGCCTCCGGCAGGGGAAAGGTGCCCTCCAGTTCGATGGGGTTCTGGGTAGCCATCACCAGGAAGGGGCGAGGCAGGGGGTAGGTCACGCCGTCCACCGTGATCTGCCGCTCCTGCATGGCCTCTAGCAGCGCCGACTGGGTACGGGGCGTGGCGCGGTTGATCTCGTCGGCCAGCACGACCTGCGACATCACCGGCCCTGGGCGGAACTTGAATTCTTGCTCTTTTTGGTCAAAGTAGCTGATGCCAGTGACGTCCGAAGGCAGCAGGTCGGGCGTAAACTGAATGCGGCAAAAGGTACAGCCCAAGCTGGCGGCGACCGCCCGCGCCAGCGTAGTTTTGCCGATGCCGGGCACGTCTTCGAGCAGGATGTGCCCTTCGCAAAGGATAGCGACCAACGCCAGGTCAATCACCTCCCCCTTGCCGACGATGACTTTATGGATATTTTCGCGCACGCGAGCGGCGACCTGGGAGTTCATCTGGGCCTCCTGTTTCCCTCGCCAGGCGTTGTCCTGGGAGAGGGTGAGTATTAGATTGGGCGAAACACTACAGCGAATTTAGAAAAAAACGAACAAGCGTTCAGGCCATTCATATTGCCAACCACAAAGATCACAAAGGGCACCAAGAAAGCCAAAAACATTCGGCCTGTAACGTATCTGGTAGGTCTCTTCAAACCACGGCCCTTTGCAATCCTCACTTTGTGTTCTTGGTGTACTTTAACAACCAACCATCTGAACGGTTACTGTTACTCTATGTCCGTTGTCAGTATAGCCGGTCTCTCCTCTGAAGTCGGTCTGGGTCAGATAATTCTCCTCATATATTGATACACTCGAACTGGTTTGCTGGTTCAATTCCCATTTGACTTTAAGCGCAGGTGAACTGTGCAACTCTCCAATTACGTCACTTGATTCAACTGCACTCAGCCTGTTTTCCGCACTTTATGATAGCAAGTGTTCGTAGTAAGCGCGGATGC
>CAYMWP010000208.1:0-5111 GCA_964393895.1 uncultured Anaerolineales bacterium
TGAGACCGTTTCAAACCTGCTGAACGCAGGTTCTTGGGCCAGGATAACCGGCCTTTAGCCGGTTTGGGCTTGCCAGACGCCGATTTCAATCGGTGGCTGAAATGAAACACACCCAAGTGAAATGTGAATGTGCCAAGGCGGCTCCCGGTTTGTGTTTCTGGAGCCGCCCTGGTCGTGCTGTGCGTGCTACTCGATGTCTGGCTCGTTCGGCTCAGCCAACTCTTCCGCTTCCGTCTCCAGGCTCTCCAACGCGCGCAGTTCCCGGTAGGTCAGCGTCCACGTGCTGGACTTGAACACCTCCATCAGCCCGCTCAGGAACAGCCACGGCAGCGCCATCACCATAGCAAAAATTGGGATTCCGACGACGGCGGCCAGGATGTAGGGGGTCGCCCCCTTGAGGAATAAGCTAGTCAGCCCCCATATCAAGAGCGCCGGCAGTCCGCCCAGCAACCCTCCCACGACGATCAGCAGGAGGATGACGGGGAACAGCAAGATCGTGACGACTAGCAGCGCAATGGCCCAGCCGATGCGTACGCCCATCATGATAAGCCACATGATCAGCACATCCTTCCAGTGACGTAGCACGACGCCAAACCCCTGGCGGACCGATTCGATCACCCCCAAACCGTCCAGCGTACACGCTCGCCAGAAGAACTTGCGGAGCAGCTCGAGCGCCACGCCGACGATGATGAGCGTGAAGAGGCTCAGGAAGAAGAGGCCGACGGTAGCGACGATGCCTATCACGCCAATGACCACGTTGCCCGCGTCTATCGCCATCGCCGACGGTATGGCCAGGCCGGCCGTCAACACGAGCAGCACAACAAAGGCCAGCGCCACCGGCAGGCCGGTCAGCAGATTGATGAGAAAGAGCCGCCAGGCCGCGCGCGACCAGCCCAGCCGGAACCCCTGACGCACGCCCAGTTTTTCATCTGTCTCTTCGTGGTGATCCACCATCCGTATCAGCGCCGTCTCTGACACGTAGCGTGCTATTTTCGTCACAACGATCAGGATGGCGATCACACACACCAGCACAACGCCAACGACGATCAGTGTGACCGCTATCTCTGTTAGAACCTCGGGCCAGGAAAAGTCGCCAGGCGGCCACTGGAAATCGCCGGGCGGAGTAAAGTCGCCGTTGCCGCCGCCATTGCCGCCGCTCGGACCGCCGCTGCCGTTATAGCCTCCACTGGCGGTGGTCAGCGCCAGGATGATGCCAAAGATCCACAGCGCCCGATAGTTCCATACAGTATGCCAAGCTCGTTTCAAAACCTTTATGTGATCCACAGTTATCCCCTTTCTTGATTTACTCTATCCGTCAATGTCTCGTGGCCAGTGTTCTATGCTGGCGATGCGCCCACCAGCTAGCCAACCAACTCCAATACAACAGGCCGATCACGGCCAGCGCTACCAGATTCAGCGTCACGCCCCAACCCAGCGGACCTCCGTTGGCTAGTAGCCGCAGTGCAGTCTGCCCAAGGTCGCTCAGACTGGCGCTCGACAGGCTCAATAGCTCGGTCAGTGACGGCGCTGGCTGCGATGCTGGTAGCAGCTCTGCCGCCGCGTCACTCCCCAGGCCCATTTGCAACGCTCTCAGCGCCACACCAGACACGATGAACACCGCCTGAACAAAGGCCCACGCGCCGAGCAGTCCCGCCGGAACCAGTCGCCAACCGGCCTCGAGCGCTCTCTTCCAGGCAGGTTGCGTTGGACGGCGGGGCAATCGCAGACCAACCTGGGTCACAAAGCGCTCTGGCGGCAGGGCACCCTCGGGGACGGGGCTTTCCTGCAACAAGGTGGTTAGCGCCTGTAGCTCTTCCAGTTCGGCGCGGCACGCTGCACAGTGCTCCAGATGGACTTGTACCTGCCGCAACCGGCGCCCATGCAACTCGCCGTCGTGGTAGGCGTTCAGCCAGGGTATCACGTGTTCGTTCATAGCACCTCCAAGTAAGGAGCCAGCGTCTGGCGTAGCCGAGTGCGGGCATAGTTCAGCCGCGACATCACCGTACCGATGGGGATGCCCACTGTGTCGGCGATCTCCTGGTAGGAAAGTCCTTCGTACTCTCGCAAGACGAGCACCACCCGGCTGGCCGGCGGCAGCGCCAGTACAGCCTGCCGCACTCTTTCTCCCCGCTCTTTTCTTTCCACCGTGGCCTCCGGTCCCCCGTCTGACGCAGCCAGCGGCAGCGCGTCCACGTCTATCGTCTCCTTTTCGCGCCGCAAAACGTCCAGCGCGACGTTGGTGGCGATGCGGTACACCCAGTTACGGAAAGGGGATCGGGGACGGTAGTTGGGGAGATGTTGCCAGGCACGGACGAACGCTTCTTGTGCTGCATCCTCTGCCAGATTCACGTCCCCACACATGCGATACACCACGTTGATGACCCCCTCCCGGTTCAGGCGGACCAGTTCGCCAAAGGCCCGCCGGTCTCCCTGCTGGGCCTGGGCGATCAGTTCGAGTTCGGCGTCTGCTGACAACGCTGGTCGGCTGCTCACTCCCCTGTTTGTCCTTTCTACCCCTTTAACGTATCTGCTCACAGTTTTATTCGGAAGTATAGGGCGGAGAACTACAGTTGTAGTGTGTGTAGTATACCGCAACGTGTTGAAAGGCACGAATGACCGCGGGGCTTTTTCAGCGACCGGACGTTCATGAGGCCAACTTGACAATTTCGCTGCCTTGCATAGAATCCCCTTGCTCTGCTGCGTTCAACTCGCGTTAATATCAAGGAGGCAAATCACAATGGACTTGACGCAACTCGTTAACATCTCTGTTCCTATAGCCGGCATTTTCTCCCTGCTGGTGGTCGCGGCCCTCTACTGGTGGTTGCGGAAGCAGGACGTCGGCACTGAGCGGATGCAGGAGGTCGCTCACTATATTCATGTGGGGTCGAACACCTTCTTGCGCCGAGAGCTCCTCACCATTGCACCCTTCGTCGCGGTGCTGGCTCTGGCGCTGTTCATCGCTATGCCAAAAGAGAGCAACTGGCAGGTCGCGCTGGGCTTTGTCGTCGGGGCGGCTTTCTCTATGTTGGCCATCTACATCGGGATGAACGCGGCGACGCGGGCGAACGTGCGCACCACCGCTGCGGCCCGCTCCTCCGCTGCGCAGGCGCTGGTAGTCGCCTTCCGCGGCGGGGGTGTCATGGGGTTGACCATCGTGGCGCTGAACCTGTTGGGCATTTTCCTGCTGGCGCTTCTTTTCGGAGTGAACCAGGCCAACCCACAGAACGTGCATCTGTTGGTCGGCTTTGGATTTGGGGCCAGCTTCTCCGCCCTGTTTGCCCAGTTGGGCGGCGGTATCTTTACCAAAGGGGCGGACATCGCCGCTGACTTGGTGGGGAAGGTGGAGCAAGGTATCCCGGAGGACGATCCGCGCAACGCTGCCGTCATCGCCGACCAGGTCGGTGACAACGTGGGCGACGTAGCCGGACGTGGAGCGGATCTGTTCGAATCTGGCTCAGATAACCTGATCGGCACGATGATCGTCAGCCTGACATTCATTCCCACCTATGGTTGGACGGTGGTGCTCTTTCCGCTGCTCAGCCGGGCCATTGGGGCCATCGGCGCAGTGCTGGGCACATTGGCCGTGCGTGGCTCAAAGAAACTCAGCCCCACCGTCTCTATGAACATCGGTTTTCTGGTGACGGGGTTGTTCTCCGTCGTCTCCTTTTATTTTTTGGGTGTCTCCGTGCTAGGCGACATTCGTCTGTTCTACTGTCTCACGCTGGGGCTCGTCACTGCTCTCGTGGTCGCGCTCCTGGTGCAGTTTTACACCGGCATCGGCCAGAGGCCGGTCAAAGAGATCGCCGAGGGTGGTTTGAGCGGCGTGGCTGTAAATCTGATCTATGGCTTTGCCTGGGGCATGGAGAGCGCCGTCATCTTAAAGATCCTGGTGGCCGTGGTGAACGTGATCGCCTTCTACATCATGGGTGGTGGCCTGCCTGGCATCCTGGGCATCACGGCGGCCACGTTGGGCATCACCGAGATGAAGGGCATCATTATGGCGGCTGACGCCTTTGGCCCTATCGCCGACAACGCCAGTGGTATCGCCGAGATGGCTGGTTTAGGGGCAGAGGTGCGCCGCGCCGGGGACGAGTTAGACGCGGCCGGCAACAGCGCCAAGGCGATCACCAAGGCTTATGGTATGTCGTGCGCCTTGATGACCAGCGTCGTCATTCTCTTCGCCTACCTGCTCAGTCTGGCCGAGTTGGTGGGAGCGCATAGCAGCGATCTGGCAAGTTTCGTCACCTTTGGCGGCGCCGATCCAGAAGGGGCGGCCCTGAGAATAGTGCGTGGTCTCAATATGGCCCATCCGATGAACATCGCTGCGTTGATGATTGGCTCCACCATTCCTTTCCTGTTCACTTCACAGGCGATGAAGGCGGTGGGCCGCACGGCCTTCCGTATGGTGGACGAGGTGCGGCGGCAGTTCCGCGAGATCCCGGGCCTCTTGGCCGGCGATACGACCCCCGAATACGAAAAGTGCGTGGACATCGGGACGCGCCACGCGCTGCGGGAGATGGTCGCGCCGACGCTATTTGGGGTCGCTTTCCCCATCGCCGTCGGTTTTCTGATGGGGCCGTGGCCGCTGGCCTTTTATCTGATCGGGGTAAAGGTCATCGGCGCGACGCTGGCGATCTTTATGTTCAATGCTGGCGGCGCGTGGGATAACGCCAAAAAGTACGTCGAGGAGGGTCACTTTGGCGGCAAGGGGTCAGATGCTCACGAGGCCGGGGTGATCGGCGATACTTTCGGCGATCCGCTCAAGGATACCGCCGGGCCGTCGTTGCACATTCTGATCAAGCTGCAGAACATTCTGGCGATCACGCTGCTGCCGTTGTTTTACGCCTACCACATACCGTGGAACTAGAATTGGCCGGTTAGTCGGACGTTAGTAAACCGGTAGGTTGGTGAATTGGGGCGGAAGAAACTGGTTTCTTCGCCTCTTGGCAAACTCCCTGAGGGCCAAAATTCCTTCCGATGTAATTCATCGGCACAGATGAGGCAAGATTTTCCCCCACCAGTTTGGCGAGGTCTCTGACCAAAGCCCGCCGCTTTGCTTAGTACACCAATGCGCAAATATGATCCTAGTCTAAACGACTGATATGCTGTAT
>CAYMWP010000209.1:0-5018 GCA_964393895.1 uncultured Anaerolineales bacterium
ACGTCGTGGATCATGTTGCCGCCGACGAGCGCGGCGGTAGCGGTGTTGATGGTGGACGCCATGGCCGCCTGCTCGTCAAAGAGCTTGGCGTCGGAGCAGCCGCACGTCTCGTACTCGGGCACTTCCAGCCACTTGGTGATCTGGGTATAGGCCGCGCTGAGCAACGCCATCTCCGGCGAGCCGTAGCAATAGACCGTGGTCTGCATATCCATGTTCGACATCAGCCCGCCGATGATGAGCGAAGCTCCCGGCTTGCGCAACTGGCTAAGGACGATGCCGAACAGGCTCTCGGTGAGAGCTTGCACCGCAGTACCGGCCAGGGTGCAGGGGGCAGTCGCGCCGGCCAGTGGGCAGGGGGTGTAGACGAAGGGGATGTCGTTATCGGAGGCGAACAGCAGTTTTTGAACCACCTCTGTCGAATGGCTCAAGGGAGACACCGGCTCGATGTATAGTGAAAAGATGGGCCCCTTCTTCCACTCTTCTTTGCCGCCCACCCGGATGAGGGCCATCTCGAACTGATCCTTCAGGCCATCCATATCCACGGCGGTGATGTTGATCGGTTTGTTGGTTCCTTCGAGCATGGCCAGGTACTGCCAGCGGTCGTAGGTTCCCACTGCCACGTCCTGGACGATGCCGAGCGACATGTGAAAGTCCATGTGGGGCATGGCCTCGGCCAGGCGGGCAAAGTTCTTGACGTCCTGGTAGGTGGCGCGCCGTCGCTCGCCGGTGTAGGGGTCGAGGGTGAAGGGGGTGTCGGAACCGGCGCCAAAGTAGATCTGATTCTTGTACAGCTCCATCCGATATTTGCGGTCCGGGCCGGTCACCACCACTTTTTTGGGCAATGTAGCCCGCGCCCTATCCACCATCCAGGGCGGCATTTTGACCAACGCGCTCTTTTCGTCCCTATCCTCCACGATGGCGCCGCCGGAGTGAGCGAGGTCGACTCCTTCCATATCGTACACTCGGACGCCCGTCTCGTACAGCACAGTCAGGGCGGAATAGTAGATGGCCTCGATTTCCTCCTCCGTGAGCACCTCGAAAGTGGGCGTAGCGTTTACTAGGTAGTTTGTCTTTTTAACTTGCATTATACTTTCCCTCCCTCACTATACAGCACCAACGAGTTGCTTGGCCAGGTCTACCCCAGATGGCGCGTTGGAGCCGTATCCGTCGGCGCCGATGCGCTTGGCGAACTCGGCGTCCACCGGCGCGCCGCCGACTATGATCTTGGTTCGCTCGCGCAGGCCGGCCTCTTCGATGGCCTTGATTGTATGCCCCATGGCGCGCATCGTGGTCGTCAACATGGCCGACATACCGACGATATCGGGTTGATGCTCTTTGATAGTCTCGATGAACTTTTCCGGCTCGGCGTCAAAGCCAATGTCAATCACCTCAAAGCCCTGGCCTTCGCACATCATACCCACTAGATTCTTGCCGATGTCGTGCAGGTCGCCCTTGACGGTGCCCAGCATGATCTTGCCGATGAGCTTGGCGCCGCTGGCGACCAGCTCTGGGCGCAGTATCTCCATCCCGGCCTGCATCGCGTCGGCCGACATTAGCACCTCGGGCACAAACATGTCGCCCCGCTTGAAGCGGACGCCCACTTCGTTCATCCCGACGACCAGGCCTTTGTCCAGAATATCCTTGGGGGCCAATTCCTTGTCCAGCGCCTTTTGCACCAGCCCGGGGGTCTTTTCTGCATCTCCTTCCAAAACGGCGGTTGATAGCCGCTCGTAAATCCTACTCATGATTTTTCCTCCCCTTTCTCTATTCAATCAGCCTGCGTCCGGTTGACCCATTCGTCCGTCTGGACGCGCTTCTCGGCCTCTTCCAATACCTCTTGGATGACCTGCTCTGTCTCCGGCTTGATGGCGGAGGGCCGATGGGCAGCCAGGATGTCTTGCACGCGGGCGACGGTCCTGTCCTTGAAACTATGCTTGCCCATCATCTCCCATTCCTCATAGTTGCGCCGGTCGAACAGCTTGGGATACCAGAACTCTTTCTTATAGTAGCGGCGCGTGTGTTCCTCGCGCAGGTAGTGCCCGTTGGGGCCTACGTTGCGGATCACGTCCACCGCCAGCGTGTCGTCGTTGACCTCGATGCCTCGGGTGATGCGGCGCGAGTAGCCGATGGCCTCGTCCATAGCCGCCAGTTGAAAGACCGAGCCGGTCATGGCGCTCTCGGTGTACCCCACGTCGTGGGTCAGGTCGCCACCGGTGAGGGCGGAAAAGTAGACCGACATGGAGCCTTCGATGATCGCCTGCTCGTCGAACGTCTTGGAGTCGGTGCAGCCGCCCGTCTGCCACAGGGGGAGACCGGCATAGTGGGCCAGATCGGTGATACCGGCCATCATCAGCGGCAGTTCGGGCGCGCCGTAGGCCAGTATCATGGCGTTCATATCCATCACCGAGAGCACGCCGCCCATAAAGAAAGGCAGGCCGGGCTGAATTGCCTGGGCGATAGTCAGTCCCATCCACGACTCGGCGGCCGCCTGGGTGATGATGCCGGCGGCCGTCACCGGGGCAGTGCCGCCGGCGATGGGGCAAGGGGTAAAGATCAGGGGTATCCGATTCTCGGCTGCAAAGACGAGCTTGTCCAGCGCCTCAAATGTGCTGACCAGCGGCGACAGCGGCTCGCAGTAGTGGACGTAATTGGGACGCCTCTCGAACGCTTCCTGACCGCCCGCTTCGGTGACGGCGATCTTGTGGATGGCGGCCGAGTCGAAGCGGTCGTATGACCAGGCCACGATGGGCTTGCTGGTGTTGGGGAACATGCCGGCGAACTCGTAGAGCGCGCCTAGGTCGTGATGCACGTCGTTGACCGTGCCCAGCGACTCGCAAAAGTCAATGTTGGGCAGCGCGTCCACCACTTTGGCCACGGTGGGCGAATCACTCTTGACGTAGGGGCGGCGCTCCATCGTCTCAATGTCAATAAAGTTGGGGCAGGTGGGGCCAGGTCCAAAGTGCGCCCGGCCGGGGCCGATGTGGATGTCGTGTTCGGGATTGCCGTCGCGGGCGAATATGGTAAAGCTGCGCGGCGCCATCTCTAGCGATTTCTTCACCAGATACGATGGGATACGCACCCGCTTGCCATCTACCCAGGCCCCGGCCTTTTTGAGAATATCCCGCGCTTCTGCGTGATGTACTTCCAGGCCCGTATACTCTAGTACGTGGAGCACGCCCCCGAACAACTCTTCCAACTGATCGTCGGAGAGCATTCGAAAGCGCACGCCTGAATTGACTCGATAGTTTGTCCTCATTTAGAAAGTCCTCCTTGCTTCGGAGAAACCACGTTTTTGTCGCTTCGCTTACGCAAAAACCCGGTTTCTAGGCACCAACAAATTGCTTGGCCAAGTCGGCTGCTGAAGCGGCGTTCGAAGCGTAGCCATCGGCGCCGATCTGGTCGGCAAACGCCTGCGTCACCGGCGCGCCGCCGATCATCACCTTGACCTTATCGCGCAGGCCGGCCTCTTCCAGGGCCTTGACAGTGTGTTCCATCGCCCGCATAGTCGTGGTCAGCAAGGCCGACATACCCACCACTTCCGGCCCGAATTTCTTGACCGCTTCGACAAACTCCTCCGGCGCGACGTCTTTGCCAATGTCCTCGACCTCAAAACCAGCGCCCTCGCACATCATACCGACCAGGTTCTTGCCGATATCGTGCAGGTCGCCCTTTACCGTGCCCAACAGCACCTTGCCGGCCATCTTGCCGCCACTCTCGGCCAGCAGTGGCTTGATGATATTCATTGACATCTGCATTGTCCTGGCCGAACGCAGCACCTCAGGCACGAACATGTTGCCGGCCTTGAACTCGACGCCGACATAGTCCATGCCGACCATCAGGCCGCCGTCCAGGATCTCCTGGGCGCTCAGGTCCTCGTCCAAAGCATCTTCGGTCAGATCAACGATCTCTTCCAGGTCGCCTTCGATGACGGCCGTGGAGATTTGTTCCAGAATTTCGCTCATTTTTTTATCCTCCAAGTCTGAATTTCTAAACACAACTGTGTACGACCAACCAGATTTTCATTCTCCCTACACTTTCCCTCCTCTCGGGTGATCCAAGTTGATGCAAAATAGCTGCGCTCGAAACGGGGAAGCGTCCATCACCAGGTGCTCTAGGGCCTTGATCCGGCGCTGCCCCGAGCTGGCCGTTCAAGTCATGCCAATTCCCGGGACACATCCACGGCCGTCGCCGCATCGGGCGCGTAGGCGTCGGCCCCGATCTCTTCCGCAAAGGCGCTCGTCACTGGCGCTCCACCGACTATCACCTTTACCGAGCCGCGCATCCCCGCCTCTTCCAGCGCCTCGAGGGTGGCCTTCATCTGAACCATCGTCGTGGTCAATAGGGCGCTCATCCCCACCAACTGGGGCTGGTGTTCTTGCACGGCGGCCACAAAGTCCGCTGGCTCCACGTCAGTCCCCAGATCAATCATCTCAAAGCCCGCGCCCTCCAACATCATCTTGACCAGGTTCTTGCCGATGTCGTGCAGATCGCCCTTGACGGTTCCGATGACACATTTCCCTGCACCGGGCACATCGCTCTCCGCCAGCAGTGGTCGCAGAACGGTCATACCCGCGTGCATAGCCCGGGCCGCGATGAGCACTTCGGGCACGAAGAGATCACCCGCCTTAAAGTCCTTGCCCACCTCGTCCATGCCGGCGATCAGGCCGCCGGACAGAATCTCCTCTGGAGCCATCTCCTGGTTCAGTGCCTTCTGGACCAACTCGGAGACTGTCCCATCATCCCCATCGTACAGATTAGATGCGATCCCTTGCAGAATGTCTGCCATTTCCAAACTCCTCGTAATCGTATTTTGAACGGTAACTGCTCAGCCTGATCCAGACCTCCGAGGTCTAGAGTACCTGTGCGGATGAAACCACGGCCTGTACAAGCACAGCCACGGGCGAAACAGCTTCCAAAGACCTCGGAGGTCTATAGCCCGAGTAGTTACTTTTGAACGTATCTTTGACTTTCCTGAAAAAAGGTGTTGGTTTGTTCGTCGGTGGGGATAAAATGCCCAA
>CAYMWP010000210.1:0-4906 GCA_964393895.1 uncultured Anaerolineales bacterium
CCCACACCTCCACACCCACCCCCACACCTCCACCCACGCCACTCCCCGTTCTACCTACCGCACCGCCGCTTCCGCCTCCAGCGACGCTGCCCCCTCTATCGGTCCACGACGACGCGCGAGGCGGCGCGCGCTGGATAGACATAGACCTGACCAATCAGAGGCTCGCCGCTTACGAAGGCCAAGTACTGCTGCGCACGATTCTCGTCTCCACCGGCCTGCCGTATACCCCCACGCCCGCCGGGCAGTTTCGCGTCCGGGTCAAGCTGCGCTACGACGACATGAGCGGTCTCGACTACTATCTGCCCAACGTGCCCTATGTGATGTACTTTTACAAGGGCTATGGGCTGCACGGCACCTATTGGCACGGCAACTTTGGCCACCCGATGAGCCACGGCTGCGTCAACCTTCCCACTCCGGACGCGGAATGGCTCTTCAACTGGGCCGAGGTGGGGACGCTGATCAACATTCATTACTGATGGGATGATTCAATTTGGAGATCTAGCGAAACATCGTGAGACACGTATCCCAGGAGAGAGAAATGACGCAAAAAGGAGGCAGCCCAATATGACGATAGAATCCACCGCACCGACTACGACGACCAACAAGCAACGCTGGCTATATAGCATCGCCAACCTGGGGAACACCATCCCCTCACAGGCCATCGGCGCCTTTATGCTGTTCTACTACACCGATGTCAAGCACCTGCCCGCCGCCTGGGCAGCCACGGCCATGTTCATTTACGCCATCTACGACGCCGCGAACAATCCCGTCTTGGGCTACCTCTCCGACCGCACCAAGACGCGCTGGGGGCGGCGCATTCCCTACATCATGTTCGGGGCGGCTCCGTATGCCCTCACCTTTGCCCTGCTCTGGATGGCGCCCTTCGATGGCATCTCCCAGCCGACTTTTCTGCTCATCTACTTTGTCGTCCTCAGTTGGCTCTGGGAGGGGTTGAGCACGGCTGTCTCGACCGGTTACTACTCGCTGCTGCCAGAGATGTTCACCACCTATGCTGAACGCACCGACGTGGCCGTGCGCATGAACGTGGTGCAGGTGGTGGGCCTGCTCATCGGCGTGGCGACTCCGCCCCTGCTGTACAGCAGCCTGGGTTGGCCCGCCATGGGCGTCATCTTTGCCGTCATCGTGGTGCTCGCCATATACACCGGCCTGCGGGGTATGTTCGAGCGTAAAAGCTCCATCGCCGCTGCATCACTCCCGTTGGGGGAGGCGCTCAAAGCCACCTTTGTCAACCGCAGCTTTGTCACCGTGGTGCTCGCCCAGACGCTGCGCTTCTTTGGCACGAACACTCTGCTGGCAGGGGCCGCTTTCTTCACCAAGTACAGTCTCCAGGCGGACGAATCCACCACCTCGATCATCCTGGCGACCGCCTTTGTGAGCGCGGGGGCCACGCTCTGGTTCTGGCGGCGCTTTGTGGCCCAGCGCTTTGAGGCCCGCACCACGCTGATGATCGCCAACGGTGTGATGGCTCTGGCCGTGATCCCGCTGGCGCTGGCGCAGACGACCGTCGGCGTGGTCGTCGGCTCTTTTCTAATCGGCGTGGGCTTGGCCGGGCTGATCCTGATGGGGGACGTGATCGTGGCCGACGTCATTGACGAGGACGAGGTGAGGACCGGTCAGCGCCGCGAGGGCATGTACTTTGGCATGAGCAAGTTCATCATCACGTTGAGCGGTTCACTCGTGGCTATGGTGTTTGGCTGGGTCAGCGCCGCTTATGGGTACGACTCCACCCTGGCCGTCCAGCCGGAGACGGTCGCCACTGGCTTTCGCGTCTTTATGAGCGTCCCGGTCGTCGTCGGTTCGCTGCTGGCGATCCTGACGCTGTTCTTCTACCCGCTGCACGGCGAGCGGTTGCGGGCAGTCAAGGAGAAACTGGGGCGAGTGAGTGAGTAGACAGGCAGGCCAGTGATTTGGGTATATACTGGGCTTTACACAGGAACGCCGGCCTTCATCGTTCCCACCTATTCCGAGCGTGAAAGCAACGCGCGGCGGGTCGCAGCCGTGGGGGCGGGAGACTTTATCGTGCCGAGCAAAGACGCTTGGGGAAAGAGGCGCGTGCGGGTGGAAGAACTGCGGGCCAAGATCAAGCACGTTCTCGCTGATCCTGTTTATACAATGAACGCCAGACGGATCAGCGAGAAAATGGGGGCTTTGGGTGGGGCATCCAAAGCAGCATATCTGATCGAGGATTTTGGCCGGGAACTGACACCAGATCTGCTATAGACAAGGGGAGGAACTATGGGAAAGAAGATCGTATTGAGTGTTGCCGCTCACGGCGACGACGCCGAGTTCTTTGCCGGCGGCACCCTGGCCAAGTTGGCCGAGGAGGGGCACGACGTTTACCTGGTCATCGCCACCGACAACGACCGGGGTTCCTTCCGCCTCTCGGCCGAGGAACTGAAGGGAATTGCTAGGCCAGAGGCGGAAGCAGCAGCGGACGCCCTGGGGGCCAGGGGCGTCTTTATGCTCGGCTACGTGGACGGCGACCTGTGCGACGCCAAACAGACCGTCCTGCGCGGCCAGGTGATGCGCCTCATCCGCCAGCTCAAAGCCGACGTCATCTTTTCCTGGGACCCCTTTGCTCCCTTCGAGGATCATCCCGACCATCGCGCCATCGCCTGGGCCACGTCTGATGCCGCCTCCTTCTCCCATTTCCCCCTTTACCACCCCGAACATCTGGCGGAGGGACTGGAACCTCATCGCGTCACCGAAAGATATTGGTATTCAAAGGCCGGCTGGCAGACGAACAGGCTGGTGGACATCAGCAGCGCGATGGACAAAAAGCTGGCCGCCCTCTACGCCTACGAATGTCAGATGGTGCTGACCGTTGACGAATTCCTGGACCAGGCCCGCGCGGCCGGGGTGGATGAGGCGCAGTTCGCCCCCATTGACCCTACCGACTACCGGCCGTGGATCGAGATGGGTATGCGCAGCGTCAACGCCAAGCTGGGCGCAGAGATCGGCGCCGATTATGCCGAGGCCTTCCGCTACGAGTGCGTGGAAGCGCCCGGATTCTTCAGCGGTACCGACGATTAGTACGACAATGTTAGATTTGCTCGTAGTGCTGCACGAAACGCAGTGAAGTGCGGCTTTGCGCCACTCCGCTGGCGCTCCGTGGCGCACTACGAGCCCCTCGCAGCGAATTTAACATTGTCAAGTTAGATAGGCAAAGGCAACCGTCCAGTGAAGCCACGCCTCAAACCGACTTCTCTACCGTACAAAACGCAGACTCCCAGACAACACTACAACGAATGGGGAAAGGAACGAATCTTGTCCGTCGCCCGTGGTTGTAGGAACCAGTTTCTTTGCCGGCCAGGTCAAATCGCTGTGCTACGATTGGACACAGAAAAGGTTCTGCACGGTAGAGAAAAACCGACAAGTCAAACTCTCACCGCAGAGGCAGAGTTTTTCCGCTTGCCTCAGCGCCCTATGCGTCTCGATCGTCCTCTTCGTGTCCTTTGTGCCCTTTGTGGTGTAGAGATAGACATGCCTGAAAGCTCACGGGCAAAGGAGAAGAGTCGCTACCAGATGTTCTTTCACAACCAACGATAGGAGAAAAATATGCTTCCCACAAAAATAGTCGTCATCGGCGCGGGCAGCGCCATCTTTGGACTCAACACCCTCGCCGCGCTCGTGCGCAGCGAGCAATTGCGCTCCAGCCACCTGGCGTTGGTGGACCTGAACGCAGAATCCCTGGCCCTGGTCGGGAGACTGGCCGAGCGGCTCAACCGGGAGTGGGACGCCGACATGACCATCACCACCCACACCCACCACGCCGACGCCCTCGCCTCCGCCGAGTTCGTCGTCCTCTCCATCGAGGTGCCGCCCCGCGAAGAACTGTGGAAAGCGGATTACGAGATCCCGCTCAAGTACAACGTGCGCCAGCCCTATGCCGAGAACGGCGGGCCGGGGGGCTTTGCCCACGCCGCCCGCAACATCGGCCCGGTGATAGAGATCGCGCGCGATATGGAGCGAGCCTGCCCCGACGCCTGGCTGGTCAACTTTACCAACCCTATGACGCGCATCTGCGACGCCGTCGCCCGCTATACCACCATCAACGTCGCCGGACTGTGCCACCAGATCCACGCCGGGTACGGCATGGTGGGGATGGCGCTGGCGGACTATTTGGGCATCGAGGTACCGGAGGGCGAGATCAGCACCCACGCCCACCCCGCCATCTGGCCGCTGCTTATGCGCGTGTCACACCAGGCGCTGGAGCGGGTGGACATCAAGGCCGCCGGCCTCAACCATTTCACCTGGATGCTGGATATCCGCGACAAGCGCAACGGCGATGACCTGTACCCGCTCTTTGCCGAACGCTGGGCCTCTTTCGACCCCACCTTCGAGCCGCTGACCCGTCGCGTCTTTGACGCCTTTGGCCTGTTCCCCATACCCGGCGACGAGCACCTGTGCGAGTACCTGCCCTGGGTAAGCGACCCGCTCACCCAACCGTGGGACAAGTACGAGCTCAGCCTCTACGACTGGGACCTGATGGCCCAGTTGCGCGGCTTTGGCCTCGACGAGATCGCCAAGATGGCCGACGGGCAGGCGACCATCGAGCACCTGCGCGAATCCGACAGCGAAGGCGCGCTAGAGATGATCGAGAATATCGCCGCGGCCGGAAACCATTACCACCTGGCGGTCAACCTGCCCAACGTAGGGCAAATCGAGAATTTGCCGGCCGGAGCCATCGTCGAGACGCCGGGCCTGGTCAGCGGGATGGGCGTGCAGGGAGTGAGCGTGGGGCCGCTGCCGGAACCGATCGCCGAGCTGTGCCGCCGCGAACTTGCCGTCGTCCGCTTATGCGTGGACGCCGCCGTCCACGGCGACCGGCAGGCCGCGCTCCAATGCCTGCTGCTGGACCCGGTCATCACCGACCTGGACGTGG
>CAYMWP010000211.1:0-4885 GCA_964393895.1 uncultured Anaerolineales bacterium
GAGTCTCGACGACGTACCGGGTATCGCTGAAGGACTCGGTGGTGCCCACGCCCTGCTCGCCATTGGCCTGAGTGTGCAACTTCCCGTCCACGATGTCCCAGTCGCCCGCTTCTTCAACCCAACCCGTCCCCAGGTCGCTGCTGTCGGGACGGTCAAAGTCGTCGGAAAAGATGTGGCCTGGCCCAGCGGCTTCCTGCACCACTACGTCGTCCACGTACCAGCCGGGATCTGTTCCCGCCTGTGCCAGGGGGGCCGGACGGGGGAAGGCCGGTAGCAGTTGCGCGCTGCCTGGCACGCGGCTCTCGCCAGAGGGGGTGGGCGTGGCCAAAGGATAGTCCACCACCAGCTTGAGCACGGGCCGCTCCGGCCAGAATACGGTGGCGGAAGCGCCTGTGGTGGTCTCGTAGAAGTAGAGCGTCCGGTTGTCCGGCCCCCAGCCCATGATGTTGGGCGCCCACGCACGTTTGTAGACCGAGGCCACCACTTGCCCGTCGGGAGTCTGGACTTCCAGATACCATCTCTCATGCTCTGGGTGCTCCGCCCATACTGCAATCAAGCTGCCGTTCGTCGAGGTCACCGGGCCGTGATAGTTGGCCCAAGGTAAGGGCACAACAGTGTAGCTGAATGGTAACGTCTCCTTGGTTTGATAATAGGCTGGGTACGAAACTCTATGGGGTGTCGCCGGGTCAGTGGAGAGAAAAAGTACACTACCATCTACCAAGGCGTACACTTCCTGCGCAGTTTGGAAGGTTTCGGTGAGCATCTCGGCCGGTCGCAGTTCCAATTCTCGTATTGCCCGGTCAGGAACATGGAGTAACTCACCCCCGAGAAACAGGTGTTCGGCATTTACCCATCGAGCCTCTCCCACTCTTACAGGAATGTCGTAGCGCTGGCCGGTTTCCAAATCCACAAGCTTCCACGTTTGGTAGTCACCGTGTAGGCCATAGGCCAACCATTTGCCGTCGGGGGACACCAATGCCCCTGCAGCAATGTTCTCCTTGGCCGAAACGACGACTTCCACCTGCCCGTCAGTTACCTCGTCCACCGCTTCGGCCCGCGCCCAGCGCGCTTCGATAGCAGCTTGCTTACCGGCCGGCGTGAGAGGGTATACACACCCTCGCCACAAGCAGGCCAGGCCAATCCCGCACACCAGCACCGTTGGCACACCAAACATAGCCAGGTACCCTGCCCGTCGGCGGCGCGAAGTCTGCCTCACTGTCAACAAGCCAGCCGGCAGGGCGGGAGACACCAGAGAGAACGCCGCCAACCGACCGGCTACACGCCTCGTCCGTTCGGTCGAACTTTCGTCTACGACCGGGGGTGCTACGGCTACGGACGAAGGATTGACCAGGCCAGCACTTTGCCCTCCTCCCGTGCTTTCCAGATAGAACGCCAGTTGCAGCCGCTCTCCGGCAAACTGGCTCAGGTCCACCGTGGTCTGCTCCCACGCGGACACATTTCCTGCCCGCGTGTACACCGCCTGCCAGTGCAACCCGCCGTCGGCGGAGACGAGCACCTGCCCCCGGCTGCCCGCGGGAACCGTGAACCGCTCCCAGAAAGCAAGTGTTGGGGAGGCCGCTCCTGTGAGATTCAGTTCGTCCACCAGTTGCAGCGTCGCCTCGTCAGCGGCGGCAAACTGCGCCCACTGCCCACTGTGGGCCTGGTCGGTCACCGTCCACCCCCGCAGTGAGCGCCAGTTCTCGTCCGTCTCGAATCCATCCTCAAAGGGAAGGTCGTGTACTACCGGCGGCGTCCAGTCCAGCGCCAGCACGTCGTCCACCCACCAGGCCTGCCCGGCCTCGCCTGTCGTGGGCGCGCTCAGCCGCAGCCGCACCAGGAAACGCTGCCCGGCGTACTCTTCCAGCACCACCTCCACCCGCGTCCACTCTGGGGTCGAGGCCGTCTGGGTGTAGACCGCCGTCCAGCTCCCCCCGCCGTCGGTGGAGACCTCCACGTACCCTGTGTCCGGCTGCGGCAGCGTCCAGCGCGTCCAGAAGGAAAACACCGGCCGCGCCGCGTCGCCGGCCTCCAGCGGCCGCGTCAGGGCCAGCGTCGCCCCGTCCCCGGCGGTCGCCCAGCTCTGCTCGCCGGCGTGGACGGTGTCGCTCACCGCCATCCAGGTGCCGCCGGCCGTCCAATTATCCAGCCCATCCATCTCGTCCACGAAGGGCAGGGGATGAGCCTCCGGTTGGGCCGGCATCTGCCCCAACGCCACGTCGTCCACCCACCAGCGGGCCGTCTCCGCTCCGGCGGTCAGCCGGAAGCGCAGCCGGACGGGCGGCTCGCCTGCTCCGATGTAGCCGGTCAAATCCACCTCGACCGGCGTCCAATCCTCCTGCGCCCGGCCGCTTTGCCAGACCGGCTCCCAGGTCGCGCCGCCGTCGTTAGACGCCTCGACCAGGGCCAGCGCCTCCTCACCCGGCGCGAAGCGGCTCCAGAAACGCAGTTGGGCGTAGCCCGTGTCCGAGAGGTCAAAGGCCTGCACGAGAGTCAACGTCGCCTGGCCGCCGGCAGCTTCCCCGCGCCAGGAGGTCACCGGGCTGTGCACCGTGTCGGTGACCGTCGTCCAGCCGCCATCAGCATCCCAGTTGCCCGTGCCGCCCTCGACGTCGTCGAAGAAGGTGAATTGCAGGGGCAGGCTGTAGGAGATAGTATGGGTGACCACCTGGCCGGGCTGAGCCTCACCGCCGATGACGCCCATCGTCCAGACCTGGCCGACGCCCACGCGGTGCATAGAGACGGCGTAGGGGCCGCTGCCGGTACCGATGGTGGTCACCGTGTAGTCCCCTTCCAGCCCGGCGGGCAGCAAGAAGAATTCCTCATCGGCTCCATTGCCGCTGTAGCAGGCATTGGGGATTTCGTTGACCACTTCTCCGGCGGCCGGGTCGTAGCCGATGCGCCGCCCATCCGGATCGGTCACCAGCACGTCTACCGGTGACCAGACCAGAAAGGCCACGAACACGTCGCCGTTGTTGAGGAAGAAGATAGGGGCATGATGGGGAGTGAAGAAGGGAAAACTCTTGTCATCATATAGTCCAGTCAACGCCCATCCGACAGCCCTCTGCCCCTTCTCACTGTAGGGTAGTCCTTTGTGACCGGCGTTGTCACCTATAACTCTAACTTCATGTGAGTCTGGCAAAGCAGGTAATAACCCCTCGCCATCATCCCATAGCCTGGTGCTGTAGATGGGAATCAAGTTATCTCCGGCATCGTTCTTTTGAAACGGCCGCTGCGGCTCGCCGTTGATCCAGCGGGTGTTAAAGAACCAGGTCGGCAGGTGCAGCAGCCAGGGGTCCACCGCCGGTGGCTGGTCTACCTCGTACGCGTAGGCCGTCTCCTCGCCCATCCCGTAGATGACGTAGATGTTGTCCAGGCCAATCGCGGCGGCGAAATCGCTCACGCGCGAGGGTTCGTTGAGGCCATAGTCCTCCAGCAGCGGGTTGGATTGCACGCCATACGGATAGATTGTGCCCCCGCTGGTGAGGTAATCGGGAATCGTACGAGCGGGGAAGCCAAAGCTATTGGACACCGGCGGCAACATCTCCGGCAGCGAGCCGATGCCCCGCTGCGGGTCGCCGTCGTGGGTGTAGTCGTACAGCACCGTGCGCGGGCAGCCCACTCCGGCCCACAGCAAGCGCCAGTTCTCCGTGACTGGGCCGGGCCAGTCCTGCCCAAAGTGCCGTTCCAGCGCCTCGTACAACTCCTCGGCAAACTCTGCCCCCAGAAGCAGAGAGAACTTGGCGATAAAGTTATTCCACGGCTCAGTATCCGGCAACCAATACACCGGAGAGACGTAGCACAATTGCACAGGATTGGGATCATATTGCTTGAGGATGAGATACGGCCACAACAACTCGTCATAGCAAAACGCAAGGTTGTATCGTTCGGAACGCCCGTGATGCCCGAAATGTCCACTCCACCTGCGTAGAGCGGGACTTCGGCTGCCAGGTACTCTTCCCAGGTCACTCCCTCCCAGGTGCGATAGGTGGCCGGGAAACCACGGTGGGGCGTGGCGATAAAGATCGCCTTGTTGACAGTGTAGCCATAAGGCCCATCGGTGGTCAGACCTTCCACGTAGGAACGCAGCACCATGCCCCCCATACTATGCACCACCACGTCGGCAGCGCCATCGTGCACGGCGTATGGTGTATTACTCACGTGGTCCGGCACGTAGGACTCTAGCACCCATTTCAGATGCGAGGCCGACTCCCGGTTGCTTTGTCGCCAGTCGTAGGTTGCCGGGAAGAGGGTCGCGTCCAGTTCGTATCCCATCTTCATCAGGTTCTCGACGAGCGGGCTGTACGAGTCTATGAACGGGTCGAGGTAGCCCTCGCCCGTCGGCGCCCCGAGAAGATTCTGCGGCCACTGGGTGATCACACTGTCGCGCGGCGGCATAGAACCCAGTATGCCGTGCACGAAGACGACGGGGTGGATCTGGGCAGTGGGGATGCTCACCTCCTCCCAATCGTCGGTCGGCAGGTCCGTGGGCGGGTACGCGACGAGCGCGGCCTCCAGGGTCAGCGTGGTCGCCTCCGAGGGCTGTATCCATACGGGGAAGGTAATGGATACGCTCTCGGTCAAAGTCAGCGGGCCGAACTCAAGTGCCTGTGTGTACACGCCTGGCGAGGAGAACACCTTCTCGCCGTCGGCCCGCGCCAGCTCCTCGTCCGTCAGCACCAGGAAGCGCGCGCCGCCTTCCGGCGAGGTGGCGGTAAAGATCACCGTCGTGGTCGGGATCGTGCTGGTGGTGACGTTGTTCACCGTCACGGTGACGGTGAGCGGGTTGGGCGTGGGCCAGCCTTCGTTGTTCAGCGTCAGGGTGTGCGTTGGGACCGCCACGTCAACCGGGGGCTCGTCCGACTGTCCGATCACCTCGACCTCCGCA
>CAYMWP010000212.1:0-4866 GCA_964393895.1 uncultured Anaerolineales bacterium
TATCTGCCGCACCTTGAAAAGATCAAGAGTCTGGTTTCACAAGTGGTGGCGACGCTACCTTGAATCGGGACCGGAAGGTCTCTATGACCTAACCCGCGGCAATCACCAGATCGTGAATCGGACTCCACCACACATTGAGCGAGCGGTGATCAGCATCCGGCGTCGGCTAGCCGCACGAGCTACTCCTCAAACCCGTTACAGCTAAATCGGCGCGACTCAGATCCGCGCTGAGTTGGAAGCGCTGGGGTACACGCCATTGCCTAGCTTGCGTACGATCAGACGCATCATCACCCGTGCAGGGTTGTCTTGTCCACCGCTAAAATTGTCGCCGCGCATCGCGCGTAACGATTACCCAGGACCTCAGGCGCGAGACTCTAACCACGTGCATCAGGTCGACGTTGTCGGGCCACGCTACCTGAAGGGAGACTCGACCCGCTACTACTTTCTGGTCTGCAAGGATGTTTTTGACCAGTCCGTCTACATGGAATTTGTCGACAGCCGCAGGATGGACGGCGTTATGAGCTTCTTGGTACACGCTTGGCAGCACCTGGGCTTGCCAGAGAAGGCGCAGTTCGACAACGGACGTGAGTTCTGTGGCTTTGGCTACACGTCTCGCTTTCTCAGCCAGGTCATCCGCTTATGTGTACGCTTGGGTGTGGAGCCGATCTTCATCCCAAAGGGTAAACCGCAACGCAATGGCTCGGTCGAGAACTTTAACGGTTGGTTCCAGCTCTTGCTCTTGAGCCGTCCATTTCGCCGACCTGGTGATGTCCGCCGCGAGCTACGCCGCTTGATGACTACAGTGAACGAGCAACACGTCTACGTCAAACTCGGTGGACGTACAGCGGCCCAATACCGGCGCAGCAAGCAACTACGCAAGCTGCCAGCTGACTTCACGGTAGAGGGTAAGCTGCCGGTCACTGTTGGAAAAGTCACCTTCATCCGGCTAGTATCTGCTCAAGGCGCCGTCCGCGTTCTTGGCCAATCCTTCAAGGTCGGCAAGCGTCTCAAGTATCAGTATGTTAAGGTCACCATCTACACCAAGTATCAGAAGTTGAAGATTTATCACAAGGGCAAACTGATCAAAGAACTCTCGTATCCGTTGCCCAAACGATAGACAGAATGTAAACGATGTGCTGGCGGTTATTGATGACTAAATGTAAGCGATGCGCTGTCCGTAAATTTGTACCGAATGTAAGCCCTGTTCTGCTGTCCTCTCGCAGCTACGATTGTATGCACCCCAACGGTTGGCTTCACCCGCTTGGCGGCTACATGGTGAGCAACTTCGCCTGCCAGGCAACCCCAATGTGAGTGAGAAACTCGAAAAGCGCGCCGACAGCCAAGTCGGGGGCAAGCCGTGGTTGGGCGATCCTCCCCTAAATGATCTCTCCGGGGTTATTCTCCCAAGGTTGAAAAAAGGCCCCAAAAAAAGTGCAGCGCCGATTGGATTACGGGGCTTCAGCAAAGAGCACGTCACCGAGGTTCACCTGTGCGCCGACAACGAGATCGCGAACCACCGTATGACACTCGCTCGCCGTGCAAAAGTTCACATCATAGGTTCCAGCCGGGACATTGACCCGGAACGTACCATCCGTATCCGACGAGCCAAAGCCAAGAGCACAGCCAAATTCAATGCCCTGCGCGTCATCTCGCATACTGCCCCCCGCCCCCAACACGGGCTGCCCGGCACCATCCACCAGACGGCCGGACACGGTCAGGCCCGCCGGCAAACTCAGATCCACCCCTTCCGTCCGCTCCCCAACATCCACCCGGATGCGTGCCGCCGCATCGATGTCCGCCCAGCTGTTGACGTTGGGGTACGCTTCGGGGACATAGCTGCCGGGCTGGTGGTGGCTGTTGACGTAGATCAGGTAGCTGCCCGGCGTCACCTGCAAGCGATAGGAGCCGTTTGCGTCCGTTGTGGTGCCAAAGGCTTCAACCCCACAGTTGAGGATAGCATCGTATGCCCCAGCGCTCACCCGCACACCGGCCAGCGGCACCCCCGCCGCGTCGGTGACACGGCCGGCGATAACCGTCGGCGGGACGGCGTTCCGCAGCGCGACCGGCAAAAAAACCGGATAGGGACGCCCCACGCGCACCGTGCCGACAACGGTGTTCGTGGTCGTGTCGATGACGACCACGTTGTCCGACTCCTCGGCGATGGCGTAAAGCCGGGTTCCATCGGGGCTGAGCACCAGCCATACTGGGCAGACGCCAAAGTAGGGCGCACGCCCGGTGTCGATCTTGGCCGTCGTTTCCCAGGTGGCGGGGTCAAAGGCGATGACGGCTTTTTCGTCCCACATTGCCGCGTACCCTGTGCTGCCATCGGCGCTGAAGGTAAGGTCTCGGATCAGGGTTCGATGCGGGTTCCAATCCCCGAGGTCAATCAGAGTGGTCTCTGTAAGCGTCGCTGCGTCGTAGACGTGCAGGGTGTAGAACTCGCCGACCAGGTACTGTGCCCCATCGGGCGTGACGCCCAGCGGCCGCCCGTGCACATAACAAAAGCTCTCATACTCGCTGCAATAGTCCTCCTGCTTGACCACCGCAGGCGATGCCAGATCGAGCACGGCGTAGCCGTACGCTCCGGTGACATAACCGCGCGTGCCCCCCGGCGCCAGCTTGAGCGTCCAGGCGTACGCCACGCCAGTGGTCAGCGTCTCCGTCACCTCCAGGCTAACCGGATCGACCAGGTGAACGTCGCCGGCAAAGTCCAGCACGTAGACCGGGTCCCCATCCGGGTGAACGGCGACGTGGGTCAGCGTATCGCCGATGGTGCCCATCTCCAGCGCATCCAGGAGCGCGCGGCTGGCCGTGTCGAACACCAGCAGTTCGTTACAGTCGGATGAGAGCACGTAGAGGGTGCCTCCATCGGGCGGGAGGGCCAGACCCGAACTGCTGGCCTGGCAGGCGCCCGCTCGATCGTCGCGCAGTTCATAGGCCACTTCCAGCGCGGCCGTGTCAACGACGCTGACCGTCGCAGGCTCCTCGGTGCCGCCCCCGACGTAGAGATAGGCGCCGTCGGGGCTGATGGCGGCGCGCAGGGGCAGGAAGCGGGCGATGGCCTGGGTGGGGATCATGCCCCGCGGCTCCAGTGTCTCCGGATCGACGACAAAGATGCCGTCGGCGTCGACGCTGGCCGCGTAAAGCAGCGAGCCGTCCGGCGTCAGGCTCAGCCCCTGGATGTCGGAGCCCCGCCGGCCGTAGGGGGCGGGATGCGCAAAGTTGATGCCCCCCAACACGTCTCCCGTCTGCGCATTGAGCATCCACAGGTTGTAGTTGGATTCCCCCGCCCACCCGAAGGTGCCGACGTACAATCGGCTGCCGTCGGCGTTCAACGCCAGTCCCTCCGCCTGGGTGATGTCAAAGGTGTCGCTCACGCTCTTGTTGACCAGGTCGAGGGCGAACACCTTGCCGGCGTTTCGCTCGGAGACGTAGGCGACCGTGCCGTCGTGGTTGACGACGAGATCGTCGCCGATATTCGCGCCCCCGGGGATGGGGATGGTGTCGCTCACCGTGTGGGTGGCGGGATCAAGAACCAGCACGGAGCCGGTGGCCATGGCCACGTAGGCCTGGTCCCCGTCCGGCGAGAAGGCCACCGGCCCCGGCCCGCCCGTGGAGGGGAAGGGGGGGACCGACGTCAACACCCCGGTGGTCGCGATGTCGATCACCTTGACGATGGCCTCGTCCGCGTTGACGGACACGTACGCTACGGAGCCGTCCGGCGCGATGTCCACGCCACCGAGCCAATCGTTGAAGCGCAAGGTCCGGGTGACGGTGAGCGTCGTCGTATCGAGCACCGTGAGGCTCCCATCGTTGGCGTTGATGATCAACAGGCGGGTGCCGTCGGGCGTCAGGGCGACGCGCTGGGGCGCCGGGCCCAGCGGGTGCTCGGCCTCGGAATAGAGATCGATTACCTCGATCACCTGGTCGGTGGTCAGGTCGATGACGAAGAGGTTGTCGGTGTTGCGGGCGGGGACGTAGGCCCGGCGGCCATCGGCGCTGATGGCGATGTCGTGGGGCTCATCGCCGCGCACGGCGACCAGGTCGAAATCTTGGGGGATCAAGGGAACCGGGACTGAATCTTCTCGCGTGACGCGAGTTCGGGTTTTTCTATGGGGAAGTGCAGCGTGGTCAATATCTATCGCTGGCTTAGGCACAGCGGCCCAAGAGCGTTCATTGAAATGTAACATAGTGAAAGCAAGCATGACTAGTCCAAAGAACACCCAAAACCATACCCCTGACCTACGTTTGTCATTTCTTCTCATATGCCCTCTCAATAATGTTCAAATCGCCGTCGCGGTAGAGAGGGCAGTTGCCCGCCCTCTCCCCGCACAGATCCCGGCGTGCGGTTTTCTCGCACCGGGCTCTTCAGACAGCTTCGCTTCCGCAAACGCTGTACTCCGCGTCTTTGCTATTCCCCACAGTGAGGTTGGCCTTGGTTGTCCGGCCCTCCACGTCCGGCCAAGGTTTCCTTTGTGGGCTACAGCTGCCTGTCAGTCCCTTCCCCTAGCAAGTCTTTGACTTGCACGTGATCGGCCTACCGTCTCAGAGTACTATGGACTGATCCGACTCTCTGTAGGTCTTCGGCTTCCCTACTTGTCGTTTCGGCTCTGCCTACCTGCTTCCTCCCAGGAACCTCCAGGGCCTCCCAAGTTCTTGACGCTTCTCTTTGCTGCGCTTCGCGCAGACCGCATCCCACGCTCTTTGTGGACCCCGGCAGACCCTCCGAGCGCTAACCTGGTTCTCGGCGCTCTTTGTGTTGGCTTCTGGCCCGTTAACACCATCGCCGTCTGCTCTTGAGACTTGCGTCCCCTAAGTGCAGACTGCCGTAAATTCGTGCCGAGTTTTTCACACTCACACCGGCCT
>CAYMWP010000213.1:0-4700 GCA_964393895.1 uncultured Anaerolineales bacterium
ATCGGAGGTTCACTTCGGCTATAATGAGGAGAGGAACCCCGGTAAACAAATACCTGCGTTATTTGTGCCAGAAATGTGGCCGAGTATAATTAGGGGCATGGTCTGTGCAGTGGAGGCCCGCCCCAGTTTGTCCCGGGGCAAGAGATATTTGAACATCACCACGTCGAGTAATGAATTACCCGGCAGATGTCGGGGAACCCTGTATCATATGGCCTTGTGCCCGTTTTTGAGCGATTTTGCGCCGCGACCTCATCACGTCAAATAGCAATATCTGGAGCGATTATGACAACTGACTTGTGGTCTCTATATGCGCTTATGCAAAAGTGTCGCCTCTTTGAGGAGGCTATCACCCAACTATGGGAAGATGGCCTGATCTCTGGCGAGATGCATCTTGGCACCGGCGAGGAAGCCATTATCGTAGGCGTTGTGTCGCAATTACGTCCCAGTGATGCTATGGCCTTGGACCATCGTGGCACGGCGGCCCTGCTGGTGCGCGGTGTAGACCCTATCTCGATCCTGCGCGAGTTACTCGGACGCGCAAATGGACTGTGCAGTGGCAAGGGTGGTCACATGCACCTGTTCTCCAAAGATCATTTGGCAGCCTCGTCGGGCATCGTGGGAGCAGCAGGACCAACCGCAGCCGGATTCGCGTTGGCGGCCCAACATTTGCGTCCCGGAGCAATTGCCGTGGCCTTTTTCGGTGATGGGGCCATGAACCAGGGCATGTTGATGGAAGCGATGAACCTGGCATCCGTCTGGAATTTACCGGTTCTTTTTGTCTGCAAAGACGACGAGTGGGCCATCACCACCAAATCCAGCCAGGTGACCGGTGGTAACTTGTACGAGCGGGTACAAGGATTAGGCGTCTCCTATGTAAAGGTGGATGGCCGTGACGTGCAAAAAGTCTGGGAGGCTGCTCGTCAAGCCATCGAACAAATTCGATCCGGAAAGGGCACCACCTTTCTCCATGCACGGTGTGTGCATCTGGAAGGTCACTTTTTGGGCTTTCAGTTGCTCCGGGCGACGCGCAACCCTTTACGAGAAATGCCTGGGATATCCATACCTCTCCTGCGGTCATTCTTGCATCCTGGCGGCGCGTCGCTGCGCGAGCGTTTGGCGGGACTGCGTGTCGTCACTTCATCCATTTTGACCACACTGCGTGACCCGCGTCGAGATCCTGCTAACGATCCGGTTAAACGCGCGCGTGAGACCCTGACATCAGACCCAGCACGTTTGATCGAGTTGGAAAGAACCATCGAACAAGAGGTCGCAGAAACCGTGTCTTCCGCCTTGAAGGGGGATACAGCATGAAAACTATGCATTTCACCGAGGCGATTGATGATGCACTCGCCCAGGCCATGGCAGAAGACCCTCGCATTACTATCTTTGGCGAGGACGTTCCGCTGCTACACCGCAACCTGCTCGTGCGTTTCGGCCCGGATCGAGTACGGGGCACGCCGATCAGCGAGAGCGCCTTCCTGGGAGCAGGTGTGGCTGCCGCGATGGCCGGCCTGCGGCCCGTCGTTGAATTGTACATGGTTGACTTTGTCAGTGTGGCTGTAGATGCCCTGCTCAACCACGCTGCAAAGCTCGAGGGTTTTTCGGGTGGCAGGTGGAGGGCACCGATCGTGATGCGTGCGCCCTGCGGCGGTGGGTACGGAGACGGTGGACAACACGAGCAGTCCTTGTGGGGCTGGCTGGCCCACATTCCCGGCCTGGCAGTGGTGGTCCCATCCACACCGGCTGATGCTGGCGGGCTAATGCTGGCGGCTTTGCGACATAATGGGCCAGTCATCTTTCTCGAACACAAATTGCTCTCCGAGTCTTGGGTGGAATTTCTGGGATCCGGCGGGCGGCGCACAGTACAGTACGATGTCCCTGCTGAGGGAAGGCGGGGACCTGTTCCCCAAAGATGGGAACCGATTTCTATCAGTAAAGCAGTGCTTCGACGTACCGGAGACAACGTGACCATAATCAGTGTGGGCGTAGGTGTACACCGCGCCCTGGAAGCCGCGGATATACTAAAGGAAGGGGGGATTTCAGCAGGGGTGTTAGACTTGAGAACAATCTTCCCACTCGACAAGGCGGCGATTTGCGAGGCGGTTGCACAGACAGGCCGTTTACTGGTCGTGGACGAAGACTATGAGGGTTTTGGGCTCTCAGGTGAACTTGCGGCGGTTGTGTTGGAGGCAGGTATCCCGGTCAAATATGGCCGCGTTTGTACACGGACGACCATCCCTTACGCTCGCCATCTAGAAGACCAGACCCTACCCAACGTGGAGCGCATCCAGGCGGGTGTCAAACAGCTCGTTTGACAAGACAAAACGTTTTCCTTGATTTAAGAGTATTGGTTTTTTGTCACGAATTCCACGAATGTACAGATAAAATAACTCGTGCAATTCGTGGCAAAAGAAAAAAATAGGGGGAATTGATGTGGGAACGGATTAGGTCATTGTTTGGCGCCAAGCCTGTTGACGAGCAGGTGGCGGACCTGGAACGGGAGGCGCAGCGCTTGCGGCTGAACCTGGCGGAGCAAGAGAAATTGGCGGCCCAATTGAAGCAAGAGTTGGAGCGCCAACGCAGCGGTTCCGGCGCCCACGTCTTGGAGGCGGTCCAGGCCCAGGTGGAGCCGTTGCTGTCCGACGTCGCCACGCCCGTCGCGCAACTGCTCACCCAGGCGCATTTGTTGGAGGTGGAGGACAAACCGGTGCAGGCCAAGGACGTGCTCACCGTCGCCAAACGGTTGGTGCGCGCGCTGGAGGACAACGGGTTGACGCTGGAGGGCAATGTGGGCGAGCGCGTGCCCTTTGATCCCGACCGCCACGAGCCGTTGAGTGCCGACGTTTCCCCAAAAGCGGGGCAGATGGTGACCGTGCGGTTCGTTGGCGTGGCGTATCGGGGCAAGTTGCTACGCAAGGCAGGCGTGGAGCAATCAGGCAATGAACAATGAGAGAACGGAGGATGAGCAGTGCCAGGACGGTTAGCCTTTGACTTTGGAACCTCGAACACGGTGGTTGCGGTGTGGGACGAGGCGCGCCAGGAGGGTGTGACGTTGCACGTGCCCGACTATGGGCGCTTGTACCAGCAGGGAGAGGAGCAGATATCGGTCGTCCCGTCGGTGATCCACTATGCCGCCGACCAGAGACGTTGGATCGGTAACCAGGTGCTCCAGCAGAACCTCTACCACTCCCCGCGCACCTTTCGGTGGATGAAGCGGTACATTTCTAACCGCAGTCCCATCCGGGTGCGGCTGGACGGCTACGAGGGCGGGAACGGGAACGGCGTTTCGCATTTCGACGCCGGGAGCGAGTTCCTGTCCAGCGTACTCTTGTTCGCCGCCGCCGAATTGGACATCGGCGACGAAGAGATCGCGCTGACCGCGCCGGTGGAGGCGTTCGAGCATTACGAGGACTGGCTGACGGACGTCGCCGAGGCGGCCGGGATGCCGCGCTTCCGGCTGATCGACGAGCCGTCGGCGGCCGCGTTGGGCTACGGGACGCACATCCAGCCGGGCGACGTCTACCTCATCTTTGACTTTGGCGGCGGGACGCTGCACGCGGCGGTGGTCCTCATCGAGGAGGAAGAGCGAGCGAGCGCAGGGCGGCGCTGCCGGGTGCTGGGCAAGGCCGGGGCGGACGTCGGCGGGATGACGGTCGACCAGTGGCTCTTTGAGGAGGTGCTGCGCCAGAACGGGCGCAGCGACGACGACGAGGACGTGCGCCAGGTCAGCAACGCCCTGTTGGCCGAGTGCGAGCGGGCGAAGGAACGGCTCTCGTTCCACGAACGCGCCGACGTCAGCGTGATGCACCCCCACACCGGCGCGGTGCTGGGGACAGAGTTCACGCGGGGCCGGTTTGAGGACCTGCTCGACGAGCACGCGGCTTTCACTACCATTGACCGGACCGTCCGGCGCGCGCTCAACGACGCCCGCGAGCGCGGCTACTCGGAGGACAATATCGGAGCGGTGTTGATGGTGGGCGGCAGCAGCCAGATCCCGTCGGTGCAGCGCACGTTGCGCCGCATCTTTGGCAAGGAGCGAGTGATGTTAAACCGTCCTCTGGACGCGGTAGCTCGGGGCGCGGCGGCGTTCGTGGCGGGGGTGGATTTTTACGACCATATCCAACACGATTACGGCATCCGCTATGTGGACCGTCAAAATGGCGGTTACGACTATCGCCTCGTCGTCGAGCGCGGCACGCCCTACCCGACGGCGGATTCGGTTGCACGGCTGACGGTCAAGGCCGCGTACGACGGTCAAACCCAGTTGGGCATCGCCATCTATGAGATCGGCGAACGGCGGCGGCGCGGGGGTGAGCAGGCGATGGAACTGGTCTTTGATCCCTCGGGCGCGGCGCGCATCTCGCCGGTCACGTTGGACGAGGATGACCGGCGCACCTATTTCTGGATGAACGAAAACCATCCGACCTTTTTGGAGGCCGATCCCCCCGGCAAACAAGGGGAGGCCCGCTTTGAGGTCGCGTTTTCCATTGACGGGAACAAACGGTTGCTCGTCACCGCCCGCGATTTGCAGACCGGGCGGACGATCTACCGGGACTATCCGGTGGTCAAGTTGACGTAGGAGTGAGGCGTGAGGCGTGAAACGTGACTGTCACGCATCGCGTTTCACGTGGCAAGTGTCATCTTGGTGCAGCGATGCATAAATTCGTTCCGCTTTGCGCCGGCCCGCACCGCGGGCTGAT
>CAYMWP010000214.1:0-4682 GCA_964393895.1 uncultured Anaerolineales bacterium
GCGCCGCACTGTTCGGCTTCAACGGCGTCAGCCTGCTGCTGCCCCAGGCGGTGGCGCGCCGGCCGGCGGCGGCGCGCCACCGCCTGGCGGGCAGCCCGGTCAACCACCCCCGCCACCTGGCGTCAGGCGACCCGCGCCAGGCGGGGGCAATCGGCTCTCCGACGAGACCGGCGATCCGGGCCTGCTGCGACTCTTGAACCACCAACTGGCGGGGCAGATCAGTTGGCTGCTCCCGCTGGCCGGGCTGGGATTCCTGGCCGCCGGGTGGCAGACACGGTTGCGCCTCCCTCTCACCCGGCGTCACCAGAGCCTGCTACTTTGGGGCGTCTGGCTGCTGCCGATGCTCATCTTTTTCAGTTTTGCCAACCTGTTCCACCGCTACTACCTGGAGATGCTGGCCCCGGCCATCGCTACGCCCAGCGCCACCGCCAGCGCGCTGATGACGGTGCGCAAGCGGTTCTGCGCCAGGTTGCGCCAGGCGAGGACGTTTTTGGAGATTGGGGATTGGGGATTAGCCTGCCGCTCCCTTGGCTGCGGCCTGGATCAGAGTGGATGCGCCGTCCTTGAGCAGCTCCCCGATAGCGCGGACGGCTTGGGCCAGTTTCTCCTTCTCGCCGCGCGTCAGCAAGAGTCCCAACTCTTGCTTTTGTAACCACTTCTCAAACGGCGCCTCGTCACGCACCGTGCGCACCAGTTCGTCGGCCAGCCACCAGAGGAAGGCCTGGGGCCGCACGCGGTAGCCGGTGGGTGCGGTCTCGTCCTCCGCCACAAAGCCCTGCCTGGCCAGCGAGCGTATCTCTGGCCCCAGATCCCACCTGTCACGGGTCAGCGGGGGTGTGTAGAACCGGCGTTGCTCCAACATCCGGGCAACGTCTGCCAGGGCTACGATGGTGAACGCCCTGCGCGTTGCCGGGGACCAGAGCCGCCAGGTATCCCTCAGGATCAGGGCGGCTTTGTCGTAGAGATTCCGTCCTGCTTGATACCTGCACCGGGGGCGGTCTTCTTCTCCCTCGGCGCAGGCTTCCCACAGATGGGAAGCCACCGTCTGCAACAAATAGGGATGTCCACCGGCTACTTTGATAGCAAAACTGCAGTCTGCTGGGTTAAAGCGCTCGCCAGCCCGGCGCAACAAGGCTTCCACGTCCTTGTTCGGCCACGGCCCCAGCATGATCTCGTCGAGAAAGTTAAAGTAAGGGGAGGCGGTGCGGCTGAGTTGTTGGGTCTCTTTGTCGAGCTCCGTCAGCGGGTTCCGGCTGGCAATGACCAGGGCCAGCGCCCCCTGACCACGCGAGGCCAGTGAGCGCAGGCCGCCAAAGAACTCGGCCTTGTTGAGCACCGGATGGTGCAACAGGGCATCGAACTCGTCCAGCAGCAGCACCAGTCGCCAGCCGTCCGCCCGCATCTGGGCCAGGAGACGCTCCAGTACGAAGCAGCCGAAATCGTTCTCGCGGCGGGTGCGGTGGGCCTGGGCCAGCGGCGAGGCCGAGTCGGCCAATCTCTCTTGCAGTGGATGCAGCGCGCGTTCCCAGAACTGGGCCTGGGTGAACTCGCCACCCAACGTGTGGGCGTCCAGGTAGGAGAAGAGTAGCTGTTCTCCACTCTCGCCGTACAGTTCTGCCCGTGTCTCCGGTGCGGCCAGGTAGTCGAGCAGCGAGGTCTTGCCGCTGCGCGGCTCGCCTACGATGGCGGTGGATTGTCCCTGGTTGGCGATGCGCCCGACGATGCGGCGCAGTTCTCGCCGCCGGCCAATGAATTGATCGGGGTGAACGGGGTTGCCGTAGAAGAAGGGGTTGGAAAGTTGGTAATCACGTGACATAGACGGCCTCCTTTTCCACGTAAGGGCGCATACGCGGCTTGATGGCTTTGCTCGTGACCAGATCCACCCGGCACCCCAGCAGGTCTTCCAGGAAGAACTTTAGTTCCATATAGCGGTCAAAGGTGGCCCGGCCTTCGAATTCGACCAGGATGTCCACGTCGCTCCCCGGCTGGCTTTCGTCTCTGACCACTGAGCCAAAGAGGGCCAAAGATCTCGCACCGAATTGGGCAATCTTCTGCTGGTTTCCGGCCAAGAGCTTGATTGCGTCATCTCGTTTCATAGTTACCTCCCGCAGTGGTTGCCATTAGTAGAACAATGGGGTCTTTCCGCCGCGCGGCTCACCCACGATGGCGCTGGACTGCCCCTGGTTGGCGATGCGCCCGACGATGCGGCGCAGCTCTCGCCGCCGATTCAGGAATTGATCGGGCGAAACCGGGTTGCCGTAGAAGAATGGGTTGGACACAAATACCTCCTGGCGCGCTCAGGTGCGACGCACCTCAGTTAAAGTGGACAGGAAACAGTCAACTGGGACCAGCGCTATCACTCCTCAACAGCATTCCAAACCAGGAGTGTTCCGTCATCTGAAAGAGAGACCAGATGCATCCCATCTTGGCTAAATGCGAGGGCCCGGGCAGAATGTGGTAATTGGTGGGCTTGCACCCTTTCCCTCAGTAGTCCAGACTCTGTATCGTAGAATCGTACAGCGCCTGTCCACCGTTCCGCTACAGCCAAAGTTTTCCCTGAAGGACTGAATGCCACAACACTTACTGAGCGGTTTGGGAGCACTATAGTGCGCACAGATCCGTAACGAGAATTCCATATTCTAACAGTTCCATCATCCCAACCCGCAGCGACAAGTTGGTCGTGAACGCTTAGACTTGTCCCCTCGGACTCTTTGCTTGTGAGTGTCGTTTCTTCACCTGTGGCAATATTCCACTGATTCAGTGTGCCATCAGATGATATAGAGAACAGGTGTTGGTCATCTGCGAATGCCAGGTCGGAGACTCGTCCAGTATGCTTATCGAGTCGGTCTACGATTTTCTGCATTTCGAGATCATACAGGATGATTTGACCGTTCTCGCTGCCCGCTGCTATCAAGCTCTGATCTGGCGAAAATGCCAATGCTGTGACCGAATTATCCCAAAGACGGCATCCAGTTGAAAAACTGGTTACTTGCCCCCATTCTGCCTGTGGGTTAAGTACAACCACTCCCTCGGTGTCACCCGCTGCAGAAATGTCACCTGCTATAGCAACACGATCCTCATCCTTGTTTACCGCTACGACTCCTGTCCACTCAGTGCTGGCTACTCGTCGCGCAGATGAATCTAGGCTCCAGTGAACCAGCGAGTTAGGCCATTCATTGTACAACAGGCTACCATCTGACAAATACACCAGATCAAGTGTTGGTCCGAGTTGTGAAACATAGTCATCGACTTCCAAGATAGGTACAGCAGAACCCACGTCCCACACCACCACTTTGCCGTACTCACCCCAGGTGGCCAGCATATCGTCTGCTATGAAGTGAACTCTCCAGATAAACGGCATAGAGCTACCGGTATCCAGCGTCTGCACAGTCTCTCCAGTAATGACATCTGAGAGCAGTATCTCACTTCGCCCTGTTCCACCCTGTGCGAGTACGCCTTCGGAGTTGAATGCCATTCCAAGGGCCTCTCCAAGGGGGGTATACTCAAACTCCCCGGTGGAGAGGTCGTACAATCGACCAAGTCCCCATAGCACGCTAACTGCCAATTTGCGACCATCGGGGCTGAACGCCAGGACGCCCGGATCATAATCTGAGCCAAGATCTATGCTGTGGATTAGGTTTCCACTCGACGTGTGGTATACATAGACTGCCCCTTGGCCCCTCACAGCAAGCATAGCGCCATCTGGACTGTACGCCGCGTAATCAGGTGACAGTGCAGTCGGCGCATCCACTTCCATACCAAGTTGACCAGTGGCAAGATCCCACTCTTGTATCCATCTTCCCCACCGCAAAAGAGTGATCTTGGTTCCAGACGGGTTGAAAACCGCTTTCCCAATGTGTCCCGGAACAGGACCAACAGTCGTTTCCACTTCCTCGGACACCCATCCCTTGTATATTCGTGCATACTCCCCAGCCCATTCAGCAATTAGCAACGTGCCATCGGGGGCAAATCCTAGATCCAATATAGCTGCTTCCGTTGTAACACAACCGTAAGACGGTTCACCAATATGATACTCACATACCCCAAGGCTAGAAGCCACATACAAAGTATTACCACGGCCGAGCAGCGCGTTGACGCCTCCTTTGCCGATCCGTTTGACGGGCTGCCAATGGTGGGGCTCGGTGGCAGGGATAGTGGGAGTAATCGTTGAAGACAAGGGGATTGTTGCTTCAATCCCAGTCATTACCGTTGGTGTAGCCTTGACTAAAAGTTTTCCCAGCTCCCCGGCTACCATTACCATCCCTATTGCCCCTATAACAAGTACGACCAATATGCCTACAGTCCATACTGATACACGGCGAAGGACTGGAGCAGCCTTTCTTTTCCCTGTTACAGCTTGTTCTAACAGCCTCGCTGCCAGTTGCCCACCCTGTGCATAATCCGGCCTGTGATATACGACTTCAGCCAAGACACGCTGGGATCGTTTCCAATCCTGTTGCTCCAGCGCCCCGATGCCTTCGGCGAAAAGGCGAGCCAGGTTTTCTTCTTCGCGGCATCGTTGCAAAGCCTCCTCCCAGGCTGCTTGCTCATCCCTGTCGGGAGATTGAACTACCAATTGCTCGTAAGCGGCGATAGCCTCTGACCACTCGCCCGTTCGCTCATGGGCCTTAGTACAGGTTTCCGTTAATTCGCTCCTAGCTTCTGTTCCAGTTTTTCGACAG
>CAYMWP010000215.1:0-4677 GCA_964393895.1 uncultured Anaerolineales bacterium
CTTGGGGGTGAAACTAGCATCTCTCCACACTCAGAGGGGGCGGTTTTCAAGACCGCCGCCATCGTCCACTCGGCCACCTCTCCTGGCGCGTTGAATTCTACCACGCCAGCGGTCAACTGTCAATTTCCCTGGCCGCCGATGACCTCTACGTAGTGGGGGCATCATCTCCATTTGCTGGTTACGCCTTCTGCCCGCCTGATGGACAGTCAATCATTCACGTTCCCTGGCCACCGATGACGTCCACGCCCCCCATCCACGGGCGCAGCGCCTCCGGCACCACGATGCTGCCTTCCGCCTGCTGATAGTTCTCCATGACCGCGATCATCACCCGGGGCAAGGCCAACCCGGAGCCGTTGAGTGTGTGCACAAAGCGCGGCTTGGCCCCTTTCTCTGGCCGGTAGCGGATGCCGGCCCGCCGCGCCTGATACTCCTCGCAATTGCTCAGGCTGCTCACCTCCAACCACTCACCGCAGCCCGGCGCCCACATCTCGATGTCATAGGTCTTGGTCGAGTGGAACCCCAGGTCGCCCGTGCACAGCTCTAGCACGCGCAGAGGAATCTCCAGGCGGCGGCAAATGTCGAGCGCGTCCTCGAGCATAGTCTCCAACTCGTCGTAGCTGGTCTCCGGGGCGGCGAGCTTGTACATCTCCACCTTGTCGAACTGGTGCCCGCGCTTGATGCCGCGCACGTCCCGTCCGGCGCTCATCTTTTCGCGGCGGAAACAGGCGGTGTAGGCGACATAGTTGACGGGCAACTCGTCGGCCCCGAGAATCTCGCCCCGGTGCAGGTTGGTCAGGGGCACCTCGGCCGTAGGGACGAGCCACACGTCGTCCTCGACGTCGTGGTAGATATTGTCAACAAACTTGGGCAGCTCTCCCGCGCCCCACATACACTCCTCTTTGACCACAAAGGGGGGATAGATCTCGGTGTACCCGTGCTCCCTGGTATGCACGTCCAACATCCAGGCGATGAGCGCCCGCTGCAAGCGCGCCCCGGCCCCGCGCAAGACGTAGAAACGACTGCCGGAGAGTTTGACGCCCCGCTCGAAATCAATGATGCCCAATTCCGGCCCCAGGTCCCAATGGGGCGCCGGCTCGAAATCAAACTCGCGGCGCTCTCCCCACTCTCGCAAGACTGGGTTGTGCGTCTCGTCCGGACCGAGGGGCGCGCTCGGATGCGGCAGGTTGGGCAGCGCCAGCATTGCCGCGTCGAGGTCGGATTCGACCCGGCGCAACTCCCCATCGTGTTCATCAATGCGGCTTCCTACCTCGCGCATCTCGGCGATGAGACGCTCTCGCTCGGCCTGATCCTGAAGCCGGCCGATCTTTTTGGAGACGCGGTTGCGCTCAGCCTTGAGCGATTCCACTCGGGTGAGTATTTCGCGCCGCCGGACGTCCAACTCCAGGATGGCGTCCACCTGGAGCGGGTCCGCATTGCGGCTCTCTAGCGCCTGTTTGACTTGTGCGGTTCGTTCGCGAATGAGTGCAATGTCGAGCATATTACTTTCTACTCCCGTGCGCACTTTTCTATTTTTCGGCGTTCCACTCCTCGACGGCCTGACGGATGATTTGGCGTAGCCGCGCGTCGGGAAGGGCGTTGACGTCGGTGTAGAGTGCGCCGTTCACCCAGATTTCCAGCCCCCCGTCGGGCGACGTTCCCAAATCCACGTCCATTGCCGCCAGAGCGGGGTCGGCGCCGAGGCGGGCCCGGATGATGTCCTCGATCTGCTCGGCGAAAGGGGCGGCCAGACGCTCGCCGACGTCGTGGTCGTATAGCGCGACGCCCTCGCCATCCGCCTGGGTCGCGGCCACGGTCTCGGGAGGTGGGTTGGTTCTCATCCACTCGGGCTTTTGGTCCGGCGACTCGGGGTGGACGAGATCAACCTGGCGCGTGCGCAACAGGTACAAGACGTACACCACGATAGCGGCCAGGAGAGCCGCGCCGCCTGCTATCCAAACTGTCTCTGGAATCTCCATCTCTCTACTCCCCATCTGCGTTTCTCGTCTACCAAACCCCAGTTTATTGAAAAAGGGTGTGTTTCAAATGAGCTGGGCAAGACCTCGGAGGTCTAGGGTCTCTACTGAAATGAAACACACCCTCTTGAAAAGATACCTCTACTCCCATACGAAACCCCCTCACTTTCATAGCAAAGGGGCGCAGTGTGGCGATTATAGCACAAGTGTACGACTTTACAAATTAGTTACTTTGCGTTATAATTTGCCTCCCCCATCTCGGCCTGTCGTGCTGTGGGGCGTTTCTTTTTTGTATATTTGGCGACTTGTGCAATTAGTAGAACGGCCGCGTTCTATTTTTCTAGCGGGCACGGACAAACATGGGCTTTGCACACGGATTTCCATCGAGATTGTATCCGTGAAACCGTGTTCGTCCGTGTCCAACGATTTAGGGGTTTAACGTATCTTCAAAAAGTTGGGGCGCAGGAATACCCAAGGCTCCTGGCTCCCGTTCTGGGGGCTTGAGCGATTGCCCCAAAAAGATACGGTTGAACGCTTGTTACGCCAAGATAGCTGTATGAATGAACAAACACGACCAACTTTTCTGACCCAAGAAGGGTACCAACGGCTGGGGCAAGAGCTGAATCACCTGCGCAAAGTCCGGCGTCAACAAGTCGCCCGCCGCCTCCACGCTGCGCTGGCGGAAGGAGATCTGCTCGAGAATGCAGAGTTGGAGGATGCGCGTAACGAGCAGTCATTCGTCGAGGGGCGCATTCTGACGCTGCAAAGGATATTGGGCGATGTGATCATCATTGAGGATGAAGGCCCCCGCGAGTCAGTAGGGCTGGGCAGTTGTGTCACCGTGACAGAAGGTGACGGGCAACTAGAGACTTATCACATCGTTGGTTCGGCCGAAGCAGACCCGGCCAATGGGCTGATCTCTAACGAATCTCCCTTGGGACAGGCGCTGATGGGGCGTAGGATAGGCGATGTAGCAGAGGTCAACGCTCCTGCCGGAGTGTTGGCGTTCAAGATCGTGGAAATTCAGTGACTCGATCGTCCGGTGAGGCAAGAGCGTCCCCAAAAACCCCACGAGATCGTGGGCGTTTTTGTAATAGGTGATTTCTGTAATCAACAAGGGGAACGAGATGGAACTTTTGGAGCTGGAACGACAGCGCGTAGAGAAACTGGAGCGATTGCGCGCCAGGGGCATTGTCCCGTATCCACGCCGCGTCGAGCGCACTCACACCATTGCCCAAGCGTTAGCCGCGCTTTCCGCTCTCAAGGCAGATGGGACAGATGGTGAAGGCCCCCAGGTCGCCGTTGCCGGGCGACTACGCAGTATGCGCGTGATGGGAAAAATTACCTTTGCGCACATCGAAGACGGAAGCGGCTCCATTCAACTCTTTTTGCGCGTTCAAAACGTGGGCCAAGAAGCCTACGATACGTTCAAGCGTGATTTCGACCTGGGCGATTTCGTCGGAGCAGAGGGCACGCTGATGCGCACTCGTACCGGGGAGAGCAGTGTGCTCGTAGAGCGGGTAGAGATGCTGTCCAAAGCGATCAGCCCATTGCCGGTGATCAAAGAAAAGACAGTGGATGGCGAGCAAATACGTTATTCCGCCTTTTCCGACGTCGAGGAACGTTATCGTCAGCGATACGCCGACCTGGCCAGCAACCCCAAAGTGCGCGAGATATTCCGCACGCGGGCCCGCACGCTCAGCGCCCTGCGCCGCTTTTTAGACGAACACGATTTCCTGGAAGTCGAAACCCCCATTCTCCAGCCGATCTATGGCGGCGCGGCGGCGCGGCCCTTTGTCACCCATCACCATCAACTGCACCAGGACCTATATTTGCGCATTTCCTTCGAGCTGTACCTCAAGCGGCTGCTGGTGGGTATGTACGACCGGGTCTATGAGATCGGACGCGACTTTCGTAACGAAGGGGTCTCCCAGAAACACAATCCGGAATTCACGCAACTCGAGTTCTACGCCGCCTACTGGGATTACCGAGAGGTGATGAGCTTTTGCGAGCGCATGGTGGCGACCGTCGCCGAAGAGGTGACGGGCAGCTCGATAATCCATTACCAGGGACACGAGATTGACCTCCGCCCTCCCTGGCGGCGGGTCACGCTGCACGATATTGCCCTCGAGGTAACGGACATTGACTACTTTCAATATCCCACCGCCGATGAACTGGCCGCCGCGATGCAGGCCCAGGGGCTACCGGCGAAACCCAACGCGACCTGGGGTTATCTGATTGACAAAGGGCTTTTAGGGACGGTCGAACCAACCTTGATCCAGCCGACCTTTGTGACGGACTACCCTCGTGACATCTCCCCGCTGGCCAAGACCAAACCCGACGATCCGACGCACGTAGAACGCTTCGAGTTCTTCATCGGCGGCCTAGAGATGGGCAACGCCTTTACTGAACTGAACGACCCATTTGACCAGGAACAACGCTTCGTAGAGATGGGGCAGCTCTATGCGCCCGACGACGAAGAAGCCCATCCGATGGACGATGACTACCTGCGGGCGATGAAATACGGTATGCCGCCCAACGGCGGCTTTGGGATGGGCGTTGATCGCCTGGTGATGCTCCTGACCAACCAGCCGACTATTCGTGAGGTCATTCTCTTTCCACAATTACGCGCCAAAGAGTGAGACGAGACTAAGTACAGGTTTCCGTTAATTCGCTCCTAGCTTCTGTTCCAGTTTTTCGACAG
>CAYMWP010000216.1:0-4632 GCA_964393895.1 uncultured Anaerolineales bacterium
GATGATGTCCGCGATCACGCCGCTGCTGCACGGCGATATCAAGACCGGCCAGAATACCTTCCTGACGCCGCCGGTCTCGGTAGAGGATCTGCACAACTCGCGCTCGGCGCGGGATTTTTGGGTCTTTGTGGAGGGCGTTGGCCCGTGGTCCGCGGTGGGCAAGAAGCTGAACGTGGTCTATCACAACCCGGCCGGTCTGGATTGTGGCGAGTACCGGATTGGAGAGGTCAAGATTGACGGGCAGCCGGTGGTATTTCACCGGGAGGCCGGCGTGGCTGTTCTTCCCCGAGATACAATCGCGGCATTGGCCGGCGGCGGGATGCACCGCGTAGACGTCAAGCTTAATCCATAGTCATCCCGAGGGGGCGAAGGATAAGGAGACCAATGACCGATCACGAGAAAATCTACAATGAGCAGGCCGATGAATACGAACGTTTGCTAGCGCACGAGGACTATCAAGGGAACATCTTTCCAGCGCTAGAGCAGATCAGGCCGCTTGAGGGATTGGACGTAGTCGAGTTTGGCGCCGGCACCGGCAGGCTGACGTGTATGTTGGCCCCGGTGGTCAAGACGATCCAAGCGTACGACATCTCAGCCCATATGCTTGAGGTCGCTGCTGCTAAACTAGAAGAAAGCGGGCTACAAAACTGGCAGACGGGGATAGCCGATCACCGTGAGCTACCGGTTGATGACCAGTCAGCCGACCTCGCCATCTCTGGTTGGAGCATCTGTTACATCACTAACGACTATGAGGAAGCGTGGCAACGTGAGGTGGGCAAGGCGCTGGGCGAAATGAAGCGCGTGCTGCGCCCCGGCGGCACCATCGTAATCCTGGAAACCCTGGGCACGGGGCACCAGACGCCCACACCGCCGGACGAAGTGAAGCCCTATCTGGCTTTCCTGGAAAAAGAGGCGGGCTTTTGCTCCACTTGGATTCGGACCGATTACCTGTTCGAGTCCCTGGAAGAGGCAAAGGAGGCAACCAGCTTTTTCTTTGGCGAGGAAATGGTTGAGAACATTATCAGCACAGATCCCATCATCCTGCCCGAGTGTACGGGCATCTGGTGGCTGCACGTGTAGCGAGTGTAGGCGACGCCCGCGCGCGGGGCGCGAGGAATCTCTCGCTAGCAGGGGGCCGAGATTTCTCGACTCGCTGCGCTCGCTCGAAATGACGGGCGAGCGGGCGCAGCACCAAGGGCGTCGTTCCGAGTGGAGCACAGCTGCAAGGTCGTCATTCCGAGTAACCCCACAGCGCCGCAAGCGCTGTTCAGGGAGTAAGAAACTGATGAAGTTTCTTAGTAGTGAAGCGCAGCGGAGTCGAGGAATCTCCCGCCAGCAGGGGGGCGAGATTTCTCGACTCGCTGCGCTCGCTCGAAATGACGAGCGTGCGAGAGCGGTTGGGACGAGCGTGCGAGAGCGGTTGGGACGAGCGTGCGAGAGTCGTGACTATGGATAATCTTTCAGCACGCCCGGCAGATAGGTCCGGTACTTTGGGACGTAGAGCGCGGCCAGGGCATATCCAAACTGATCTCCCGCCTCGGCAGTGTCGACGCCCAAGTAAACCTGACTCAACAGATGGTTACCTACGTCGGTGAGCCCGCCGGAGGAGCCGTATATGACGTTCACGACGCCAGCATCCGCCAGGGTCGTGCCGTTTTCGAGGTCCTCTTGCGGAACGCCAATGGCCAGATCAGCGTAGCCGTCATTGTCAAAGTCGCCCGCAGCCAGGGCGTATCCGAACCGGTCGCCGGCCTCAACCTCGTCCGCGATGCCCATCCAACCCTGACGCCACATCTGGTTCCCCGTGGCGGCGAGTCCATCGGGGGAGCCATACACGACGTGCACGATACCAGCCTCTGCATCGGAATCCCACGTCTCGAAGGGGCTGCCCACGACCAGGTCGTCGTAGTGATCCCCATCAAAGTCGCCCGTGGTCAGAGTGTGCCCAAAGAGGTCGTTCGTCTCAGCGTCGGTCAATTCGAGATCGTCCTGGCTCCAAAACTGATTGCCCAGGGTGCTAAGCCCGTTGCCCGTGCCGTACAGGACGTTCACACCCCCGGCGTCTGTTTCGGTTGGGATGTCCTCAATGTCCTCGTACGGAACTCCTACGGCCAGGTCTTCGTAGCCGTCGCGGTCATAGTCCCCTGTGGTCAAGGCGTATCCGAATCCATCGCTTGGCTCAGCATCATCCTCGATCCAGGGGTTGCCCTGGTGCCACATCTCGTCGCCTGCTACAGAGAGGCCATCCTCCGAGCCATACAGGACGTTCACGACGCCGGCGGAACCCATGCCCGCCTCGTCGTCGTTGGGAACGCCGATGGCCAGGTCGTCTTTTCCATCACCATCAAAGTCGCCGGCGGCCAGGGCATATCCAAACCATTCGCCAGCGGCAGCCGTGCCCTCAAAATCTGTGACGTCCTGGTGCCACACGGCGGCACCCGTGGCAGTGAGCCCGTCGGATGAGCCGTACAGGACGTGCACGATACCGGCGGCGGTCTTGGTCCCTCCGTTCTCAATGTCCTCGTAGGGTGAGCCGATGGCCAGGTCGTCGTACCCATCGCCATCAAAATCGCCCACGGCCAGGGCCGATCCAAACCGATCACCGGCCTCGATCATGTCCGGTATGCCAGCATAACCCTGGTACCACACCTGGCCCTCCGAGAAGCCATTCCCCGAGCCGTATAGAACGCTCACGGCTCCAACGTCATTCAGAGTTATGAACTCCTCAAATGGAACACCGACAGCCAGGTCCATACGCCCATCCCCGTCAAAGTCTCCTGCGGCCAGGACACGTCCGAAATAGTCGTTTTCCTGAGCAGAGCCGACTTCAAAGATTGGGTTGTTCTGGTTCCACGTCTGAGCGAAATCGGAGAACCCACTCCACGAGCCGTATAGGACGTTCACGGTTCCAGCATCGCTCACCTCCGGCGATCCCAGGTTCTCATACGGGACGCCCACGGCCAGGTCACCATAGCCGTCGCCGTCAAAGTCCGCGCGCGGGGCACGGGGATTCGTGCCAGCGTTCGCAGGTTTGGCAGAGATAAGGTTCAGCCCGGCCATCACGATCAGCAACGCCAGAAGCAACGCCAGCGCGCCAGCGAGACCTACCTGTTTCTTCATCACATTTCTCCTTTCCTTTGATTGGCCTAGAACCGGTCAAGACGACGATCACGAACCCGGTGCTCTCTGCACGCCTGCACCACCTCCCTCCAGTCCCGCACCAAATGAAACGCCCGCCTCAACCTAGTCGGCGGGCGGGCGATGAAATCTTCCTTGATACGCCCGACGGGCAGACCAGCAGTAGGCGTTGTATCTGGTTTCTGGAGCAGATTATATTGATAATCCGTCCGGCTGTCAAGATCGCGCGATCATCACACAGCTCGCGGCACTGTCCGCCAGCAGGGGGGTGAGATTTCTCGACTCCACTGCGTTGCGCTCGAAATGACGGGCGAGCGAGCGCAGCGGTGGAGAGCGTCGTTCCGGGTGGAGCGCAGCGGCAAGCGCGTCATTCCGAGTGTAGCGCAGCGGAATCGAGGAATCTCCCCCGCAGATTGCAGCGGATTGCATTTTGATTGCATCGTCGCAATCCCATTGACTCACGCCCAGGCTTGTACTATAGTGGATGCAACACGGACGAACGATGCGCAGCCAGAGGAGGTTCGAGATGGGAGCACGCACATGCGTCAGTCTGGCTTTCGCGGTATGTGTTGCCGCCATAGTACTTGTCTCAGTCGCCGCCAGTGGTGAGGCTGAGGGTTGGGCCGGCCCCCAGGTACCCCCGGCACCGGGGTTCCCGGTGAAGGTGGCGTTGGTCTTGCCATTGAGCGGTGGCGCGCAGAGCTATGGTGAGAGCACCCGCGACGGCGCGCTTCTGGCGATCCAGGAGGCGCAAGCCGCCGGCTGGGATATCCAGACGGTGCTTGCCGACTCGGAATGCGATTCGGGTGCAGCGGTCGACGCCGCGAACCAGGTCATCTTTACCGACACCGTCAAGTACATCGTCGGCGCGGTGTGCTCCAGCGCCTCCATCCCCATATCAGAGATTGCCGAGGCGAACCACGTCCTGCAGATCTCGCCAACCTCGACCAACCCCGAGGTCACAAGGTTTGCGGATGGCACCAACAAGGAGTACGTGTTCCGCGCTTGTTTCCTCGACCCGTTTCAAGGCGAGGTGATGGCCTCTATAGCGCGGGATCTGGGCGCGACTACAGCCGCGGTCATGTACGACGAAGGCAATGTATACGTCAGGGATCTGGCCGTCTATTTCAAGATCCACTTTGAGCGTATGGGCGGCACGGTCCCGGTATTCGAGCCCTACAGCCAGGACACCTATGACTTTTCCGGGATTTTGGGAGAGGTAAGGACGGCCAATCCAGACGTGCTGTTCCTGCCTGACTATTTCGGCAAGGTGAATGAGATTGCGGTGCAGGCCAATGCCGCGGGCATCGAGGCCACATTCCTGGGTGCGGATGGGTGGGACTCCACAGACCTGCGACGTGACCTGCTCGAAGGGGCCTACTTTTCGAATCACTTTTGGCCAGGAGAACCCCGGCAGGTCGTGGTGGACTTTGTAGAGACCTACAGCACGACCTACGGCACCCAGCCTGATGCCCTGGCGGCGCTGGGGTACGA
>CAYMWP010000217.1:0-4616 GCA_964393895.1 uncultured Anaerolineales bacterium
TCCCTGCGCCAACGCCCGCGCCTGGGCCGGATCGAAAGGTACGCTCCCTACCAAAGGGCGTTTGAGCGCCCGCTCGAGCGCCTGCTTGGGCAATTGCGGCCCAGGCGCAACCTGGTTGAGAATTATCTGGAACTTGGACACCCATTGCTTGAGCACACGCAACGTGCCGGACGCCGTCTGGATCGAGGGTGGTTCGGCGGTGACCACTAACCCCACGAGCGTGGCCGCTTCCAGGGCCGCCATCGTCGCCTCGTTCAGCACCGACGGGGTATCCACGATGACGACGGCAAACCGCTGTTGCAGGGTCCTCAAGGTTACCTGCGCCGTCCTCTTGGATAGCCCCTGCCCCACGGCGGGCAGGAGCGGCGCAGGCAGCACCCACAGCCCAGACTTGTGCTGCAAAAGATGGGCCTCGATACCGGCCGCACCGAAAGCGTCCGCCTGGGTCAGCCCAGACCAGTTGGGATCGGGGCGCAGGCCCAATTGCAGCGCTGCGTGTCCAGACGAGAAGCACAGGTCCGTCAAACAGACCGTCCCTGACCCGGCCTGGGCCAGCGTCGCCGCCACATTCACCGCCAACGTCGTCACGCCCACACCGCCGCGCAGGCTCAGCAGCGCGAGCGTCTGCGCGAGCACAGGAGGCTCCTGCGGTTCCCCTTTCGACAACAGATCATTGACCCGCTTGAGCAGTTCCTCCGTATCCACCGGTTTGGCCATGTGGTCATCCGCGCCGGCGTCCAACGCGGCCTGGTGATCCACAGGTTGGCCGCGCGCCGTGAGTATAATGATGGGGATAGAGGCAGTGGAAGAGTTGGCGCGCAGTTGGCGGCAGATTTCGTAGCCGCTCACCTCGGGCATCATCACGTCAGAGATCACCAGGTCAGGCGGGTGGGACAGGGCTTGGGCCAGTCCGTCTGCGCCGTTGGCGCTGAGCACGGTCTGATGTCCACCTCGTTGCTCCAACAACATGCGAAGCAAGTCCAAAAGCTCGGCATTGTCGTCAATAACCAGGATTCTCGCCATGACTGGGTTACTCCCTCACTCTTTCTCCTCACACAAGGCCCCGATGTAGCGCTTGTTGACCAGAATAGCGCCGCCGGCGAATACGGTTTCCGGGCGGGCAGCGACCTTCATCTGACCGTCGAGAACAGAGATAAAGTCATCCGTGCCGCTGGTGAGTACCGTGCGTATGTCCCATCTGCCGGCGATGCGCAGATAGCCTTCTATCTCGAAATATGGGACGATGGCAAAGACCTTGCGCAGGTGGGTGCTGAAATAACTGCCGTAAGTGTGCTCACGCGGCAATCCATTGTCCTGTTGAACGACGACGGCGGCAATGACGCTATCTTTGCGGAGGGTCGAAGAGGCGTGACTGGCAGTGATGTCCGCCGGACGTTCGACACTGGAGACGTACACGTTCTTGAGAGGGATGAAGGATGTGCTTTGATCGTTTAGCTGATCGGCCAAATTTCTATGGCGCACATCCACGCTGCCAGATATGCGATGTCCCTGGGTGAAAAAATCCACCACCAACTCGGTAGACAGTGACCGTTCCTGCATTGCCAACCTCCTACGGGCAAGCCTCCGCCGAACCGTGGTGCAATCGTAGGGCGGGTTTCTTACCCACCGCTAGTGCGCCACGACCCCCCAATTTTCCGGCGGCCAGTAACAGAGCCACGCTTTGCCGACGATGTTTTCCTGGGGCAGCAATCCCCAACTGTGGGAATCACTCGAATTACCGCGATTGTCTCCCAAGACGAAATACTCTTTCTCTTCCAGGTTCCACGCGCCGGAGTAGGGGGTAGGATTAGTGATGTACAACTCTTCGAGAGCAACTCCATTGATCCAGATTGTCCCTTCTTGAATCTCCACCTGCTCCCCCGGCAGCCCCACGATGCGCTTGATATAGTCCTCGTCTGGGTTGTTGGGCGGCCGGAAGACGATGATGTCCCCTCGTTCGGGCGGGTGAATCCAATAGTTAATTTTGCCGATCATCAAATACTGCCCGTTGTGTAGAGTCGGCTCCATACTGGACCCTCGCACCTGAAAGCGCGCTGTAGTTGTATTGAGGATCAGGAAAAGGATAGCCGTCAACAGGACGGTTTCCAGGATTTCTCGCAGCACTGAGCGGCCGCCAAAGGTCCGGGCAAGCGAAACGTCCCTATCCTCTGCTGCCCGACCGGGCTCAGGCGCAGGTTGTGCTTCTTCGAGCTGGAATTCTTCCAAAATTCTTCCTCCGCTATCGAGTTGAGGCGTTCACATCATACGTGGACGGACACGACGGCAAACCGCTTGTTCCGACGACCTCACTCGCGCTCAATTCTACCCCGCATTGCACATCCGCGCAAGTTGGCCCCCGGCCCGTGTTCCAGGCTCGTACGGCCACGGCGGTAGTAAATTGCTGCACCAGGGTTGCGGTTTCCAGACCGTGTGATAGAATACCCACAGATTTCGATGGGGAGGATGTTAGCTTTGGAGATTGACGGGCAAGAGGTCGTCTTTACCGCCAACGAAGAGGGCGAGCGGCTGGATCGAGTCCTGGCGGCCTGCCTGTCGGGCTTGAGCCGCTCCTTCGCTCAACGGCTGATCAAGGATGGCGCTGTCACGGTCAACGGCAGGCTCAGCAAGCCCAGCTACCGCGTCCAGGCGGGTGACGAGATATTCGCGCGCATCCCCACCGAGACGCCAGAGCCGGTTCTGCCGGAGGATGTCCCCCTCGACGTCATCTACGAGGATGAGACGTTGCTGGTGTTGAACAAGCCGGCGGGAATGGTCGTGCACCCGGCGCTGGGCCACGCTGGCGGCACCCTCGTCAACGCGGTGCTGGCCCATTGTCCCCAGGTCGCCGAGGTTGGCCCGCCGGATCGAGCCGGGATCGTCCACCGCTTGGATAAGGATACCTCCGGCCTGATCTTGATCGCCAAAGATGAGGCGACCCGCGCCGCGCTCCAGCGCCAATTCAAGCGGAGACAGGTTATCAAGACCTATCTGGCGTTGGTCGAGGATCAGGTGCAACCCAGAGAGGGAATCGTAGAAGCGCCACTGGGCCGCGACAAGCGGCAGCGCAAGAAAATGGCCGTGGTGCGGCGCGGGCGCGAGGCGCGCACGACGTACCGCACCATCCGGCGCTTTGCTCGCCACACCCTGCTGGAGGTGCGGCCGCACACCGGGCGCACGCACCAGGTGCGCGTGCACCTGGCGTGGCTGGGCTACCCGGTCGTGGGAGATACAGTCTACGGGCGTCGTCGCCAGCGATTGCTCAAAAGCCGTCACTTTCTCCACGCCGCGCAGCTACGTTTCACCCATCCCGCCACAGGCGAGGAAGTGGAGTTCAAGGCTCCGCTGCCGGCGGAACTATCCGCTGTTCTCGATCAACTAGGCCGCCATTCGTAAATTCGTACATTCACGACAAGGAGCAAAAAGATGCGAGAGATAACCGTCGCAACCATACAGATCAAGCCCGAACTGGGCCAGATGGAAGACAACCTGATCAAAATGAACGAGTTGATGACGCGCGCCGCCACCGAGCAGATGGTGGACCTGGTCGTCTTTCCAGAGCTCGTCACCACAGGGTACGAAGTCGGGCCACGCTTCCCCGAAATGGCTCAACGCATCCCCGGCCCCACGGTCAACCTCATCGCCCAGCGGGCGAGCGAGTTGGGCGTACACGTTGCCTTTGGGATGGTCAGCAAGGAAAAAGTCGAGTCCATTCTGTATAACACCGTCGTCTTGGTCGGCCCCGATGGCGACCTCATTGACCAGTACCACAAAGTACACCTGCGGGGAGAGGAGCGGATGGCTTTCCGTCCCGGCTATCAGATCAGGGCCACCGAGACAGACTTTGGCGCGGTCGGGCTAATGGTGGGATGGGACCTGGCCTTCCCGGAGGTGGCGCGCAGCCTGGTGCTGGATGGCGCGGAATTGCTGATAGTGTGCGCCAACTGGGAGAACCCTCACGCCGACGAGTGGCGCGTCTATCTGCTGGCGCGGGCCTACGAGAATGCGGTCTTTGTGGCGGCGGCCAACCGGGTGGGAGAGGAACCTTCGTACACGTTCTTTGGTCAAAGTGGCATCATCGGCCCACGCGGCAAAGTCTATGCCAGCATAGATGCCGACCAAGATGGAGAACCGGCCGAAGGTTACGCCGTGGCGCGCATTGACCTGGACGAGGTGCGGCAGCAGCGAGAGGATACGCAAATCCTCCAGTGCCGCCAGCCGGCAGCGTACCGGACACTCGTCAAAAAGTACTAAACCCGGCGCGCGGCAGTCGGTAACCGTTTGCATATCCTGAGCGCACGCTAAAATTTCCATCGCCCACCGTAGAGACGCAAGTTTGCAGAGATTTTTATGGATTTTCTCAGCCTTCTCCGCGCCTCGGCGGTGAAAGAGCGGGAGCGTTTCGTGATCTATTCGAGTTACGACGTTACTGCTCAGGTCAAGACCTCCGAGGTCTGCGACAGGCATTCTGCCCACTGCGACCGTCGAAAAAGGCCGGGATTTCACGCCTGAACGGGTTTTGCAAGACCTCGGAGGTCTGAGCGCGTGCCAGGCTGAGTAGCTTGACAATGTTAGATTTGCTCGTAGTGCTGCACGAAACGCAGTGAAGTGCGGCTTTG
>CAYMWP010000218.1:0-4616 GCA_964393895.1 uncultured Anaerolineales bacterium
GTCATCGCCCCACTGCCGAACGCGGCGACCAGACCGGCCACCGTGGGGGCGTGTCAGAGACGCGCGCAGTGATCGACGTTGTTCGTCTTGATCACCGCGCGGGCGAACTTTTGCAAGAGGTAGTTCTCTTCGTTGGTGCATTTGGCCGAGGTCAGGAAACCGAGGCTGCCCGGGCCAGCTTCGTCGCGGATGTCCGTCAGCCTCCCCGCTATCAACGAGAGCGCCTCGTCCCACGTCGCCTCCTCGAACCGACCCCGGTCGGCGCCGTCGCCTCGCCGGATGAGGGGGGTCTTGAGCCGGTCGGGATGGTTGACAAAAGAGGCCGCGTTCCAGCCCTTGATGCACAGGCTACCCCGGCTGATGGGGTGCTCCTTGTCGGGCAGCACGCCCACGATCTCGCCGTCAAGCACCTCGAAATAGAGTCCGCATCCACATCCGCAGTAGACGCAAGTGGTGAGAATGTTCTTGTATTCCATCATACCTCCCTACTCCAGCTTTCCCCGCAACGGCCCCTCTTCCAACGTCAGCGAGAGCGGCGGCGCGACGGTCACGTCCGCCCCTGGCACGTAATCGAGCAATTCGCCCACGTCCCGCCGGATCAGATCGTAGAGCACGGTCAGCGGAATGTGGGCCGGACAGACCAGCTCGCACTGGCGGCAGCCGACGCAGCGGGCGGCCATGTGCATGGCCCGGATGAGGTGGTACATGGGGAAAGGCGGGGCCAGCACCCCCGGTTCCACCCACGCCGGATCCTCCAACGCGCACGCTTCGCAAAAGCACTCGGGGCAGATGTTGCGGCAGCCGTAACACTTGATGCACTTGAGGAACTGGGCCTGCCAAAATTCCCGCCGTTCTTCCAGCGGCATCTCCTCGTACTCGGCGACGATGGGGTTGGGGGGCGCGCCCTCGACCGGCGTCCCGATCACCTCTGCCTGAGGCCATTGTTCTGGGTCGGGCGCAGGGTCGGCGCAGTGACATTCTTCCGCCTCCTCTGCGGTGCAGGCCACCCCCAGGAGGTACAGCCGCTCGGCGTCCACCTGTCTCCGCTTGGCCATCTCCACCAGGGCGCGGGCGTCGCAACCCCGGGCCACGATGCCAAAACGAGCCTCCGGGAACCGCTTTTGCAACATCGAGATAGTGGTGGACAGGGGATAGCGCGGTTCCAGCGCCAGTTGGGCGAGATCGTCCCCCTGCTGGAATAGATGGGGCGCGGTTCCCTCCGCCGTCCGTCGCAGTGCTACCACACCGTCCAACTCCTCTAGCTTCTCCGCTACGTGGGCGCGGATTTCTTTGATCAAAGTGTCTCGTCCAGCCATTCCTCATGCTCCCTTAGCCATTTTCGATATGCTTCCATGATACGCTCCACGTCTCCCAAATCGCTGGCACAGATTTGGTACAATTCGTCCGGCCCTATCTCGTGGTAAAAGTGAACCATTCGATTGCGGTAACCGGCCAGTATCCGTAAAAGCTGCACTTCCTCCTGAGCAAGTACGTCTTGCTCCCCCAACTTGGAAGCGATCTCTTTGTACTCACTCACACCCAACCCAAAGCCTTTTGCCAGAATGTGACGGCCCAGGTCAAGCAATGCCTCTAGCGCCCGGCGCAGGCAGGACTCGGCCATCCCCACGTTCCGCCGGTCGGCGAAAAACGTCTCTCGATCCTCCAGAGGCAATGTTCTGATTTCACGTACCATCCGCTCCACCCACGAGAGCCGATCACCCACCACCCGTTTCGAGATTTCGCCAGGAGTCATTGGGTTTCCTCCAGGATCAACCCCAACCGTTCCCGCTCCAGGGGGGCCAAATCTCCCGCCCGGCGTAGGACGTACAGGTCATACTCGTCGGCCTCGTAGGTATCGCGGGCGTACAGCCGCTCGCCGCGGATGACGTTGGCGGCCAGGAACGGGTCGGCGTCGGAGAGGGCGACCAAATCCACCCGCGTCACCCCCATCAAATCCTCCAGCGCCAGAGCCAGGCGGACTTTATCACGGACGGAGAGGCGCGTTCCCGCAATTGCTTTTACTCCCACGTCCACGTCGGCCGGGCCAGGCGACAGGCGTGAGTGTTCCCCCGCCAGCCATTCCCTCACCTCACCTGCCCGGCCCCCAAAGACGTACAGAATGTCCACCCGGAACTCGTCGCAGAGCCGCGCCAGAGCATCGGCTTGCTCCGAGGGTCTCATTGCTCCATCTCCTCCGCAATCGGCCCCAGCGCCCGCACCGTCTCGACGAACTCTTGCGTCACCCGGGCGAACTTGGGCGCCTCGGCCGACGAGACCCAGTCCAACCGGAAGCGGTCGGGGTTGATGCCGACGTAGCCCAGCAGGTTCTGCACCAGCGGCATACGCTTGATGGTGCGGTGATTGCCGCTGATGTAGTGACAGTCGCCGATGTGGCAGCCCAGCACCAGCACGCCGTCGGCGCCGGAGCGGAAAGCCCGCAGCACCATCTCCGGCGAGACCCGCCCCGAACACATCACGCGGATGGGCATGACGTTGGCCGGAGATTCCATGCGGGCGACGCCCGCGTTGTCCGCCCCGGCGTAGGAACACCAGTTACAAAGAAAAGCAACGATTCTTGGTTCAAAGGCTTCACTCATTCCATCATCCTCATATTGCTATGACGTCTCTCGAGTTTCGAGGCCGAGACGCAGTTGCGTAGCGGCATTGGATGTTGCACCACCGAGTCACTCAGCCAACGCCTCATTGACCAGTTGATCGAACAGGGGAAGCAGATCGCGGGCATACTGCTCCAAATAGTGTCGCACACGCTTCACATCCACTCCAACCTTGACAAGCTCGCTGACATCCACCTGATCCCTGCGCCGTTTCGCTACCAGTTTCATATAAACAAGTACTTCAATCGGGACCACGGCCAGGCCTTCACTGGTAGGCGGATGATCGAGAACCTCCTCCAATTGCGGCCCCAACGAGACAGGAGATATGTAATCTATACGTATACCATCCACCTCAATGGGAACACCAGCTTTGAAGGTCACGATCAATCCGTGATGCTCGAAAGCCTCTTCGCCCACCAGGAAATCCACGTCGGCTGTAGCTCGAACATAGCCATGCGCTCCAACCGCAAGCCCTCCTGCCAACGCATAGCGGATGCCGAGATGGTCCAACTGGATTGCAGCTTTGACAGCGGCATCACGCACCCTGGGCGCGACAAAACGAAAGACGTTTCCAAGATTCATCTATTCACACACCACCGAGGAGTTTGGGAAAACCCTAACCCACCAGCGCCAACAGCCCGTCGATCTGGGCCACGATTTCCTGATCGGTAAAGTGGAGCGCCGTGATGGCCCCGGAAGGGCAGGTGGCGGCGCAGGTCCCACAGCCGTGACACAACGCCGCGTTGATCTCCGCCTTCCCCTCGGCGTTGCGGGCGATGGCGTCGTAGGGACAGGTCAGGATGCACTCGCCGCAGCCCACACACTGGAGCGCGTTCACCTCGGCGACGGTGGGCGAGATGGTGACCTCACCCTGGTTGAACAGGCGCACCACCTCCAGGGCAGCGGCCCCGGCGTGGGCCACCGTGTCCGGCACGTCGCGCGGCCCCTGGCAGGCCCCGGCCAAAAAGACGCCCGCCGTGCTCGTCTCCACCGGGCGCAGCTTGGGGTGCGCCTCGGCGAACCAGCCATCGGGCGTGCGGCCCAGGCCAAAGGTAAAGGCCACCCGGTCGGCGTCGGGCTGCGGCTCGACGGCCGTCGCCAAGATGACCATGTCCACGTCGGCGGCGACCAAGCGCCCCAGGTTAGCGTCCTCGCCCTTGACCCGCAGCTTGCCATCGGCGAGCACCTCCACCTCGGCCCCCTTGCCGCGTACAAAAGTGATGCCCTCTTCCTGCACCCGCTCGTAGAACTCTTCGTACGCCTTGCCAAAGGCGCGCATATCCATGTAAAAGTCAAACACCTCGGCCCCGGTCTTTTCCCGCACCTGGTGGGCGTGCTTGAGCGAGTACATGCAGCAGAAGCGGGAGCAATAGATGTGGGCATTCTCGTCCCGGCTGCCGATGCAGTGGATGATGGCGACTCGTTCTGGCTTTTCCCCCTCGGCGGTGAGGATCTCGCCAGCCGTGGGACCGCCGGCGTTGGTCAGCCGCTCGAACTGCAAGCCGGTGATGATGTTGGGCGAAAGACCGTAGGAATATTGCGGCAGTTGCACCGGGTCCCACATCGCATAGCCTGTGGCGACTACGATAGCGCCCACCTGCACGTCTATTAGCTCGTCCTCCTGCTCGAAATCAATGGCGCCGGTGGGGCAGTTCTTTTCGCACAGCTTGCAGCGGCCCTTGAGGAAATAGAGACAGTTTTCCCGGTCAATCACCGGCAGGTTGGGGATGGCCTGGGAGAAGGCAAAATAGATCGCTTTGCGTTTTCCCATCCCGGCCTCAAAGACGGTGTCGTCCACCCGCCGGGGGCATTTTTCCTGGCACACGCCACAGCCAGTGCACAACTCCTCGTTCACCGACCGCGCCCGCTTGCGGATGCGCACGTCAAAGTTGCCCACGTAGCCAGAGACCTGCTCGACCTCGCTGTAGCTCAGGAGGGTGATGTTGGGATGCCGACCGGCATCCATCATTTTGGGGCCGAGAATTCAGGTGCTACAGTCGA
>CAYMWP010000219.1:0-4603 GCA_964393895.1 uncultured Anaerolineales bacterium
ACCGTGGCCTGGCATAGAATTCACCATAGTGGTCACGGATTACGCGAATGGTGAGCAGTTACCCTCAAATTGAGAATTGCTGAACCGCTGTAGAGCCTAGGAGGTCTCCTAGACCTTTAGGGTCCTGATCTGCGCCTCGGCGTTATACGAGCTGCGCACCAGCGGGCCGCTCTCCACCCACCGGAAACCCATCTCGTACCCCCGCTCGCGGAACATGTCGAACTCGTCCGGGGTGTAGTAGCGGGCGATGGGGGTGTGCTGCCTGGTGGGCTGCAAGTACTGGCCGATAGTGAGGATGTCCACGTCCAGCTCGCGCAGATCGCGCAGCACGTCCAGCGCCTCGTCCGTTGTCTCTCCCAGGCCGACCATCAACCCGCTCTTGGTGATCGCCTCCGGCCAAAGAGCTTTGGCATTGCGCAGCACGGCCAGCGACCACTCGTAGCGGCACTGGGGCTGCACCGCAGGGAAGAGACGTGGCACGGTCTCGACGTTGTGGTTGAGGATGTCGGGCCGCTCGTCCATCACCACTTTCAGTGGCTCGATCTGCCCGCGAAAGTCGGGGATCAGCACCTCCACCGTGCAGCCCGGGTGCAACTCGCGGATGCAGCGGATGACGGCGGCAAAGGCGGAAGCGCCCCCGTCGGGCAGGTCGTCCCGGTCCACCGAGGTGATGACGGCGTGCTTGAGGTCCATCGCCTGCACCGCCTGGGCCACGCGCTCTGGCTCGTCGGGGTCAGGCGGGGCCGGGCGGCCTGTCTGCACGTTGCAGAAGCGGCAGTTGCGGGTGCAGGTATCGCCCAGGATGAGAAAGGTGGCGGTGCGGTGGCCCCAACACTCGGCGACGTTGGGGCAGTGAGCCTCCTCGCAGACGGTGTGCAGTTCTTTGGCTCGCATCAGCCGCTTGAGCCAGTGATACGCTTCGCCCGTGGCGGGGCGCACCCGCAGCCAGGGCGGGCGGCGTTGGGGGCGTGGCGGATTCTGCTGGTCAGCTTTCGTCGCCGTCATCCGTGCTGAACTCTTCTTCCGGCCCGGCGACCAAGTCCCGCGCGGCGTGTACCACGCGCTTGATCGGCCGGGTGGTATAGTGATCGGCAAAGTGTGTGGCGGCCTGCTCCGTCCCTACTCCAGAGCCGAACTGTTCGCGCAAATAGTGTTGGTGATCCATGATCCACAGGTACAGGTCTGCCTCGGTGCGGCCGGGGAAATCGGCCAGGATGTCCTGGTCGCGGATGATGCGCACCAGCGGCAGGTAGAGGTGATCGTACCAGTCGCAGACCGCGGCGTCTTCCGCGATGTACTGTTGCTGTTCCAGGCCCATAAAGTGACGGTGCACGGCGATGTGCTCCAACAAGCGCCTGTATCCGCCGCCGATGGTGAATTGTACGTCCTGATCGGAACGCAACTCGTCCAGATGCGTGAGGTCGAGGAAGCGAGCGTACTCTCCCTTGATCTCCAGGTCGTCGGCGTCCAAATCGGCCGTCACCGGCACGCAAGTCTGTGCCTCGATCACCTCGGCGTCCACGAACTCTATGCCCCGCTCCCGCGCCACCGAGACGCGGTGGTTGCCGTCGAGGACAAAGTAGGCGTCCCCGATCTGGTACAGCTTAACCGGGGGCAGGCTGACGTCGTCGTAGTGGGCCCTGGCGATAGAGCGCCAGCGTTCTGCCGTGCGATCCTGGGTCGGCAAGAAAGCGCGGTCGAAATCCCGGTAGCGCCCCACGCTGCCGATGATCTTGTCCACCGGCACTGCCTGCGTGCCGCGATAGAACTGCCCGCGCACGCCTAACTTGTCGCGCACCTCGTTCCACGAAAGCAACTGGTTGGGGCGACCGCTCAGGAACGAAAATACCTCGTGCCAAAATGCCTTGCGGCGCGCTACGCCAAAGTCCACCTGTGCTTGATATTTGCCAGTCATTGCGCGTCACCACTCGATCACGCGGTACGGATAGACGTTGATGACCTCGGTGTCCATGTAGCGCGTTCGCCGGGGTTCCGGACCATAAATGTGCTTGTGGCCGTGGAGCAGGTAGCGGGGGCGGAAGCGGGCCATTAGCCGTAGCAGCGCCTCGGAGCCGCGATGAGGCCAGTCTTCGCCGTCGTGGATGCCAAGAGGGGGCGCATGTGTGATGAGAATATCCAGGTAGCGTCCGTGAAGCACGCGATTGGCGAGCAAGGCCGGTACCAACTTCCAGGCTTTGTAAGTCATCTCGCTCTCGGTGTACTGAAAGGGAGCGCCAGGCTTGTAGCGCATCGAGCCTTCTAACCCTCCTAGCAGGACATTCTTGATTGTTATAGTCCGCTCGTCGAGATTGAACCACCCGCCGGGTTTGGTGAGCGTGCGACCATCCGCCAGGTACTCGGGTTTATCGTGGTTGCCGTGTACAAAGAAGCAGGGCACGTTCAGCATAGAGACGATGTACTCCAGGTATGAGTAGGGCAGGTCGCCGCACGAGAGTACCATATCCACGTCGCCAAAGCGCTCGCGTATGCGCGAGCTATAGATGGTTTCGACCACCTGATCGCTGACGGCGAGGATTTTCACGCCCGTTTACTCCGGGGCCCAGTTCCGGCCATAGTTGACGGTCAATTTGTCGAGGATCGCTTGTTCCAGGTCTATGCCGGTCAGATAGGCCAGTTGCAGCAAGTAGAGCGCCACGTCGGCCAACTCTTCCGCCAACGCGTCGCCGTCGGCTTGGTTGCCCCATTGGAAGTGCTCCAGCACCTCGGCCGCTTCCAGCGAGAGCTATATGGCGATATTGCGGGCGGTTTGGGGCAACGGCGAATCCTCCTTGTACCAACCCATTGCTTCCACGAAGCGATTCATCTCGGCGGTGAGTTCCTGAATAGTCATCGGCATCTTGTAGGTGCGACGCACTTTGGAAGTGCGTCGCACCTGACGTGGAGAGCCTCTAGAACAGTGTTATCTCGCGGTTCAGGATGAGGTCGCGCACGTCGCCCACGTTCGCCAGCTTTTCATCGAGCACGCTCTCTACGTCCGCCCGGATGCTGGGAGTGAGTGTTCCATTGGTCGGGCGCACCCGTGCGGTGGCGACCAACGGCTGATCCAGCGGCGCGCCGATCTGTGAGAGTAGATAGACCGTGGCCGTCTTGACCGTCGGCACCCGCTCTATGATGTCCTGCGCCGTCAGCAGCGCCAGCGCGTTGTAGACCTTGCCTACGTGAGAGATCGGGTTCTTGCCGCAGGGCGCCTCCAGGCTGGCGGCGCGGAAAGGAGCGATGACGCCGTTCAAGCGATTGCCGCGTCCCACCTCTCCATCGTCCCCCATCTCGGCCGAGGTGCCGGTCAGTGTCAGGTAGACGGCGTCGTTGGCGACGTCGTCGGCCGTGTTGACCATCGCCGTCACTTTGCGCTCGTCGAGCTGGGAGGCGTATTCTTGAATTGCCGCCTCGGCCGCCCGCTTGACCTCCTGGTACTCGGTTCTATCCCCGATGCGCGTAGCGATAAAGGGCAGCGCAACCGTCAGCGTCAATTCTCCGTTGCGGCGCAATCCCATCACCTTGACATCTTCGCCCACCGGGAACTCGTCAATCAACTCGTAGTTGATGTACTGGGCGGTCTCGTAGACGGCGTGCTCCAGTCCGGTGCGGGGCCAATGACTGACGCCGAAACTGGTGTCGTTGGCCGTGACGTGATCCACCACGTATTGTAGCTCCTCCGCCCCCCGGCCGGCGTAGCTATCAATCACCATGTGCCTGTCGGGGTCCAGGTAGCGCATAGTCTCGCGCACGTGATGCCTGGCGGCCTGGATGGCGATGTCGTCCATCGGCACCTTGCGGCCCTGGAAAGCGGGGGTGCCGCGCCCGGCGATCTGGATGCGGATGGGCTTGAACATCCGTCCACTGCCGTAGCCGACCTCGACCTCTCCGGCCACCAACTGCACCTTGTCAAAGTTGTGGTGCAAGAGAACGCCCAGGTTCTCCCGGCACCACAGAGTATATTCGACCGAGATGCGCTCGGCGATACCATCGCACAAGCTATCGGGATGGCCGATCCCCTTGCGCTCTACGATTTCGACCGGGACGTCTTCGACAGACTGACCGGTAGCCTCGACTACTACGATATTACGCTTTGTCATCGTGCACCTCCTCAAAGAGATATGTTATTCCCCGGTCGGGGGTACTGGCAAAAAAAATCCCCTCCTGGATGACAGAAAGGGGCACAATTGATGTGACCTTCTCTCATCTTCCAGAAACACCTTCTGCCGGAATTGGCACCTGAGTTGATCTAACCACTCGACCAACCTGGTTGCCGAGGCTTCACAGGGCCGGTCCCTCCGCCTCTCTGGATAAGAGTATCACCGGGGTATTCTATTTGAGCGAGATGATACCACAAAGGCAGAGTGCTGTCAAGGAAACAAGAAGCAGGGGATGCAGGAGGCGAGGGCGCGATTGACGCTATCGCGGGCGTGTGGTATAATCTTGCTACAAACCGTACTTGTAAAGACGACGAACAGGAAGAGTAGGCGGGATCGGCCCTGGCGAGCCGCTCCTGCGCGGAAAGAGAAGAGGGCGCCGGCAAGTCCGGTCGCTGCAAGCCCTCGCAGCGCCCCCCGCCGAACGTCGCCTGGGAGTCGAGAGGCCG
>CAYMWP010000220.1:0-2525 GCA_964393895.1 uncultured Anaerolineales bacterium
GATATAGTCGTCGCAGCCGACCGCCAGTGCTCGTTGCCGCTCGTCCGCCATGGCGTGTGCCGTGAGTGCCACAATGGGGATGTGCGCCGTCTCTGGTTGCGACTTGAGCATCTTGGTGGCATCGTACCCGCTGACCTTGGGCAGGTGCATGTCCATCAGGATGAGGCCTGGTTGCTCTCGGGTGGCAATTTCGATAGCCTCTCTGCCGTTGATGGCAATCAACAGGCGGTAACCGTATGGCTGCAGGATGATCTCCAAGAGCTTGCGGTTGAGCAGATTGTCTTCGACAATGAGAATGGTATTGTCTGCCATAACAGGTTCTCTTGACACTAGTGGATATCGGGAATCTTTTCTTCAGGCCCATTGTAGCACACCAGCGTTCAGATCTTGTTAAAGAAATGTGAGACATTTCCTAGAATCCACTGGGTGTCCGAATCTGGCGGCCCGCCTCAACCTGGTGTATAATGCATTCGAACTGACGTTCTAACAAGCGTTCCACGGGAGGGTCATATGCCCAGGTTCCGAATCGTCTCCGATTTTCAGCCCACGGGCGATCAACCGGAGGCCATCGCTGCGCTGGTCGAGGGTATCCAGGCAGGGTACAAGCACCAGGTGCTGCTGGGCGCTACCGGCACCGGCAAGACGTACGTCGTTTCAAAGGTGATCGAGGAGGTTCAAAAGCCCACGTTGGTCCTGGCCCACAACAAGACGCTTGCTGCCCAGCTTTACTCCGAGTTCCGCGAGTTCTTTCCCCAGAACGCGGTCGAGTACTTTGTCTCCTACTATGACTATTACCAGCCGGAGGCATACATTCCCCGGCACGATCTGTACATCGAGAAGGACGCCGACATCAACGAAGAGATCCAGCGGCTGCGCCTGGCTGCCACGACGGCTTTGTTTTCCCGCAAGGATGTCATCATCGTCGCCTCGGTTTCGTGCATCTATGCCCTCGGTGACCCCCACGAGTGGGGCCGGGTGATGGTGGAGTTGAAGAGAGGGGAGCGATTCCGGCGCGATGGGTTGCTCCGCCACCTGGTGAGCATCTATTACACGCGCAACGACCTGGAGTTGCAGCCGGGAACCTTCCGCGTGCGGGGCGACACCCTCGAGGTGATGCCGGCCTATGGCGAGACCGCCTACCGCATTGGCTTCTGGGGCGACGAGATCGAGCGCATCACCGAGATCGATACCCTCACCGGCGAGGTGCTGATGGACCTGGACGAGGTGCGCATCTTTCCCGCCAAACACTTTGTCACCCCTGAGGAGACGCGAGAGAAGGCTTTGGCCGACATTGAGGCTGAGCTTGAGGAGCGATTGCGCGACCTGCGTGGTCAGGGCAGTCTTTTGGAGGCGCAGCGGTTGGAACAGCGCACCCAGTACGATCTGGAGATGATCCGCGAGATTGGTTACTGCTCTGGCATCGAGAACTATTCCCGGCACCTGGAGCAACGACCGCCTGGAGCGCCACCATGGACGCTGTTGGATTATTTTCCGGCCGACTACCTGCTCATGATCGACGAGTCCCACATGACCATTCCCCAGGTGCGCGGCATGTATCGCGGCGACCGCAGCCGCAAGTCGGTCCTGGTCGATTATGGTTTCCGCTTGCCCTCGGCGCTGGACAACCGGCCCCTCGATTTTGAAGAGTTCGAGGCCCGCGTCAGCCAGGTCATCTATGCCTCCGCCACCCCTGGCCCTTACGAGCTAAAGCACGACCAGCAGATCGTCCAGCAGATCATCCGCCCCACCGGCATCGTAGATCCCCAGATCATCATCAGACCGGTCAAGGGCCAGGTGGATGACCTGGTGGGCCAGATCAACGTGCGGGTAGGACGGGGTGAGCGTGTACTGGTCACCACGCTCACCAAGCGTATGGCCGAGGACTTGTCGGGCTATCTGCGTGAGCTGGGCATCAAGGTTCATTACCTCCACAGCGAGATCCAGACGCTCGAGCGGGTCGAGATCCTGCGTGACCTGCGGCTGGGGGCCTACGACGTCGTCGTCGGGATCAACCTGCTGCGGGAGGGGCTGGACTTGCCGGAGGTGAGCCTGGTCGCGATCCTTGACGCCGACAAGGAAGGCTTCCTGCGCTCGGATACTGCGCTGATCCAGACAATGGGGCGGGCGGCGCGACACGTCAACGGCACAGCGATCTTGTACGCTGACCGGATCACTGATTCGATGAAGCGGGCTATGGAGGAGACGGAGCGGCGGCGCAAGGTCCAGGTCGCATACAACGAAGAACATGGCATCGAGCCGGCCACTGTCGTCAAAGAGGTCCGCGACCTGACCGACCGGGTGCGCATGCAGGCCGCGCCGGAGCAGGAACCGGGCGTGACGCTGGCGCAGTTGCCCGCGGATGAGCTGGCGCGCCTGATCCGTGAGCTGGAAAAGCAGATGAAGGCGGCCGCGCGCGACTTGGAGTTCGAGAAGGCGGCTCTCCTGCGGGACCAGATCTTTGAGCTGCGTGTTGCGTTGGTCGAGCAGGAGGAGGCGGATCTGCCGGCCTGGGAGCGGGAGCGGCG
>CAYMWP010000220.1:2625-4592 GCA_964393895.1 uncultured Anaerolineales bacterium
TCGGGCAGTACCAAATCATCGAGCAGATGGGCCGGGGCCGCATGGCCACTGTCTACAAAGCCTATCAGCCCAACCTCGACCGCTACGTGGCGGTCAAGGTGCTGGCGCCGGACCTGGCTGATACCCAGGGTTTCGTCGCGCGGTTCGAACGCGAGGCCAAGGCCGTGGCCCGGCTGCGTCATCGGAACATCCTGACCGTATTCGACTATGGCCGCCAGGAGGACGTGTTTTACCTGGTCACAGAGTACGTCGGCGGCGGCACGCTCAGGGGATACCTGGGGTGGCCACAGGATCTGGCTTATGCCGTCAACATCGTTTCCCAAGTGGGGAATGCGCTGGCTCACGCTCACAGGCAGGGGATGATCCATCGCGACGTCAAGCCGGCCAATATCCTGATGGCCGAGGATGACTGGCCGCTCCTTTCCGATTTCGGACTGGTCAAGATGGTGGCGGATGCTACCCAGTTGACGGCCAGTGGGGCCAGCGTCGGCACGCCTCAGTACATGTCGCCCGAACAGGCCCAAGGGCTGGCGGTGGATGGCCGCAGCGATATCTATTGCCTGGGGGCGGTGCTGTATGAGGCGATCACCGGTCGGCCGCCTTTCACCACCGATAGCCCTATGGCCGTCATTCTTATGCACATCAACGAGCCGCTGACTCCCCCGCGGAAGCTGCGTCCTGATCTGCCCAAAGAGATGGAACGCGTCATCCTCAAGGCGCTGGCCAAATCCCCGGCCGACCGCTATCAACGCATGGGGAACTTTCTGACTGACTTGAGGGAGGTATGCCCACCGCCATCCAATTCTGCGGTCGTTCATCAGGACGATGCGCCGGCGAGGCCAGCGGTGCCGCCGGCGGACTTGGTTTCTTCGACGCCGGTCGCGCCCGCCCGCCCGTCCCGCAGGCGATCGTCCCCGTGGGCTGGGATCGCCCTTGGCCTCGTCCTGGTGTTAACTCTGCTTCTCTCCCTCCTGCTTCTCAAGGTCTCGTCGACGCCGGCTGCCACGGTTTCTCCCACGGTGGACTCGACGGCTACACTCTCCCCAACGGACGTACTGGAGGTTGTGGGTCCCAGTCCGTCGACGGCGCCTCCATCGCCCACCGCTGCACTTGTTCCGTCGCCCACCGTCGTGCCGTCCACGCCCGCACTCGTGCCGACCACGTATCCTTCTCCAACGATCCTGGCGCGGGCATGGGAGGCTGACGACGCGGAGATGGTGTTTGTCCCCGCTGGCGAGTTCATCATGGGGAGCGATGACCTGGGCGACGACGAGCAGCCGGTCCACCGGGTGGCGCTGGACGGCTTCTGGATCGACCGGTATGAGGTGAGCAACGAGCGCTTTGCGCGCTTTGTAGACACTAGCGATTACCAGACGGAGGCCGAGGCACGCGGATGGGGCTGGGTGTGGAAGGGCTCGCAATGGGAGAAGGTCGAGGGAGCCGATTGGCGTCATCCCCATGGCCCTGATAGCAGCATCGAAGGCCACATGACGTTGCCTGTTGTCCTGGTGAGCTGGAACGACGCCGACGCCTACTGCCGCTGGGCGGGGAAGCGGTTGCCTAGCGAGGCTCAGTGGGAGAAAGCCGCGCGGGGTCCTTCGACAGGCTCAGGACAGGTTCCTTCGACAGGCTCCCCTCGACCAGGCTCGGGGCAGGCAGGACAGGTTCCTGAGACAGGATCAAGCGGGCGGCGCTATGCCTGGGGCGATGAGTTTGACAGCGCCAGGGCAAATACCAAGGAGGCAGGGCTGGGGGATACCACACCCGTGGGAAGTTTTTCCCCCCAGGGAAATAGTCCCTACGGCGCTGCCGATATGACGGGCAACGTGTGGGAATGGGTAGCCGACTGGTACGGGAGTGACTACTATGGCCACGCGCCACCCGCCAACCCACCGGGTCCCGCCGCCGGCACGTACAAAGTGCTGCGGGGCGGCTCGTGGCCTTTCGATGAGGTCTACGCCCGCACC
>CAYMWP010000221.1:0-4542 GCA_964393895.1 uncultured Anaerolineales bacterium
TCAGGGCGGCGCGGCCGGCGCAAAGCGGAACGAATTTATGCATCGCTGCACTAAAGGCGCGCCGGCCTGAAAGAGCCGGTGCTGGGCCAGACCGGGTGTCCAGCACCGCCTGTTCTACGGCGGTGCGGCTCAAACCAAGACCAGCCTGAGTAGTAATCCTTTCTTGGGCCATCTTTGCCTCCTTTATTTTTGGAGGTCAAGGATGCCACAAATGTGCGAGATTAGCCAGCGCCGCTTTTTATTTCAGGATTCCGGGCATGCTGTCCACTGAATCCGAACGTGGTCGACATGCCGGTGGAATGGGTGGTCGGCATGGCTCAGAACAAGTGGACGGCATCCATCGGAATCGATGGCCGGCATGGGCCGGAACATGCGCCAGCGGTAGCTTTCCATCTCAGAGTTGTCTTGCAGAAAGAAACCCCGCTTCGGAAAGCGGGGTTTCGCGGGTCTTGGACGCGGGCGGGTTCGCTATGCGCGGTCTGGTGCCGGGCTGTCGCCAGCTGCTACCCGATCGACGATGGCACGCACTTTGCGCGCCACGTCCTCCGGCAAGCGCGTGGGCTCGTGGGTCGCCAGGATCTCGTCTATCCGCTCCGCGGCGCGTTCGCCCAGGCTCTTGCCTCCTTGCGCCCGCCACTCCCCAAAGTCAGCCCGCTCGAACAGCTCCGGGTACCAATGCTCCCGGAAGTGGGCCATCGTATGGTCGGTCTCTATGTAGTGGCCCTCGGGCCCCTTCTCGTGGATCAGATCGAGCGCCAGCGTCTCCTCGTTGATCTCCAAGGGGCGGATGAGATGGTCGAGCCAGCCGACGATCTCGTCGCAGATGGCGAGCTGAGCCAGGGAGCCGGAGAGCCCTGACTCGAGGTAGCCGAGGTCATGGATCAGGTTAGCCCCATTGACAGTCTCGACCATCAGCGTCAAGGCGGCCTCGGCCGCAGCCTGCTGGTCCACGAGCTTTGCCTCACTCGCCCCGCCCAGGCCGAAGACTGGCAGCCCGTAGTAGTGGCCCATGGCGTGGGTGACCCCTTTGGCGTCCGGGGAGCAATAGGGGTTGACCATCGTCTTCATGTCCAACGTGGTAAGGCCACAGCCGGGCACCACGAAAGGAGCACCGGGACGCTGTAGCTGAGAGAGCACCAGGCCGGCGAGCACCCCGGCGTTGAGCATCGCCATGCTGCCGGCCATCGTCGCCGGTCCCGTCATCCCGGCCATCACGATCGGGATGTAGAGCGCGGGCACGCCTTTTTCGGACAGGAAGAGCAGCTTTCTCAGCGCCTCTTCGTTGTGCCGCATAGCGGTGGTCACGTTGATGTAGCAAGCGCAGAAGGGCTTGGCCGCCAGCGCATCGTCGCCACCAGCCACGGTCTCCGCCATCTGCACGACGCTCTCGCAGTTCGGGAAGTCGTTGGTGACAAAGACAATCGGCTTCGTGGTGTGATTCAGCAAAACATCCATCTGATAAAGGTCGCTCACACCAGGGGCGATGTCCGTCGGCAAGAACATAGACATAGCAAAGTCGATGTTCGGCAGCGCATCGCACACGGTCACGCCCTCGACCACGTCCTGCAGCGTGGCCTTTCGATGCTCGTTCGTGCGATGATCAATGACATTCAGGCAGTCGGAGCCCGGGCCGTAGTAGCAGCGGTCGTCCCTCAGGTGCATGGCGGAGCGTCCCAGACGATCGTACATCGTTATGCTCTTAGGCGCGGTCGACAGCGCCCGCTCGACTAGGTTGCTGGGCACATAGACGCGATCACCGCCCTCCACGGAGGCGCCGGCCCGCTCCAACAGATCGACGGCTTCCCGAAGATGAAGCCTTATGCCGGTCCGTTGGAGGATCTGCAGACTAGCCTCGTGAAGGCGCTCACATGCCTCGTGGGAGAGGTGGCGGAAGAGAACACGATCGGCGGAACGTGGACTGAAATGCTCGTCGGTCATATCTGACAACTATCTCCTTCAAGTCTCAGCAGCGCAGCCAACCTGCCAGGGCGAGGGTGTCCGGACCCCCGGGTGGGCTGGCTGCTCTCTGCCGTCGTCCTTATGCTTACTTCCATGCTTCGTTGATGAGCAAATAGAAGGTCGGCATGGTGTTGATGGTGATATTGAACCCGGCGGCCTTGGCATCCTCCTTGAGGATTTCGGCATACGAGACGACATCCGGCCAACCGCTGCCGACCGCTATTTCCACGTCGAGGCCGTCGGGATAGCCGGCATCGGCGAGGAGTTGCTTCGCCTTCTCCTCTGGCCCGTGGTGATGCCCTCCTGTACCACGCCCTCGACCACTTTCAGAGCCTGGTAGACGCCGGCGCCGCCCTGGTCGCCTAGCTCGAATAGGGTCGCCCCCCAGGATAGGGAGCCGTTACTCATCAACCATTCCTCCGTCTTGGGAGTTCGAGGTGAGCTCCATCAGACGCCTTTCCAGACGATGGACGCCCAGCTCTACCTGCTCGCGGCCCGCACAGACAGAGAGCCGCAGATGCCCCTCTCCAGTGGGCCCGAACTCGGTCCCGGGGAGAGTGATGACGCCGGCTTCTTCAATGAGGTCGAGAGACAGCTCCAGAGAGGTCAAGCCCGAGCGGCTGACGTTCGGAAAGATGTAGAGTCCGCAGTCGGGCTCCACGCAGGTGACACCGGGCAAGCCGGACACCCTATCGTAGAGCAGTTCGAGACAACTATGGAACTCGGCGTAGATGGGCTCAAGCTGGTTCCGGGGACAATCGAAGGCAGCCAGGGCGGCTTTCTGGCCGAGGTAGGATGGACAGAGGGCAACGACGTAGTGGAGCTGCTTGACGTGATCGATGACCTCCGCCGGCCCTGCCACGTAGCCGGTCCGAAGTCCCATCATGAAATGCGACTTTGAGAAGCCATTGAAGACAAAGGTCCGTTCCTTCATGCCGGGCAGGGCCGCGATGCTCGTCAGCCGCTCCGGGTGAAAGTCTCGGTAGACCTCGTCGGCGAGCACGTAGAGGTCGTGACGCCGCGCAAAGTCGGCGACAGTGTCCAGAGTCGACGAGTACCACGTCACGCCAAGCGGGTTGTTGGGATTCGAAAAGAGGATTGCGCGTGTGCGGGGCGTGACAGCGCGCTCCAGGCGGCCAGGATCGGGTGCGAAGCCGTCCTTCTCATCAAGAGGCACGAGAATCGGCCGCCCGCCGCTGGCCACCGGATCGAGGTCATAGTTAGCATAGTGCGGGCTGGGGATGATGACGTCGTCGCCTCGGCGGAGAATCGTGCGCAGCACCAGGTAGAGGGCCTGCTGCACGCCCTGCGTCACGAGGATCCCGCTATCAGGGTCGACGGTGATGGCGCACGTGTCTCGCAGGTACTGAGCGATCCTCGTTCTAAGCTCGGGAATGCCATAGTAATGCGTGTAGGGCGCGTAGCCTGCCTCGACCTCCTCTCTCAGTCGCTCTCGGATATGGGGAGGCATAGGAACGTCAGGGTTGCCCGACGAAAGGTCCGCCAGATCGGTCCGGCCGCGGGTGGCATCCAGGATCTTTTTCCGGTCAGCGTATGGAATGCTCTCGACGTCGGGGTTGATCTGAGGCTGGTTGGTCACGTTCATCTCCTCTTGATGTCAGTGGTGGTGGGTAGGCTGGAAAGGCGTGCCAGGGGCATTAGACCCAACTGTGCAGGACGCGTCCTCCAGTGACCGTGGTACGACCAGAGAAAAGGTAGCCGCCCACCACGGACTTGGGGGCCAAAAGCGTGTGTTCCTCGATCTCTGACGGGAACAGATCTATCGTGGCTTGCCCGCTCCAGACATCACCGTATGCGACGTCCTCGACCTCGAGCTGCACAAGCTCCAGGACGGATGGGGGCGCGCCTGCTTCAATGCTGGGGAAGTGACGGATGTTGTAGACGGGGAGGCCCATCGGCGCGGGCAGGTCGCTGGCCGTAATCTGCTCCTCTAGCGTGACTGTCCCCTCGATCAGACGCTCGCCGTGCGCGACGATGTATCCCTTCAGCTTCGATCCAGGATGGGGGGGCTCCATCTTTGGATGCATCGGATTGTAGTCCGTCTTGTACGTCTTGCCCAGTTTCTTGGGAAAGCCCATAAAGTGACCGCGGGCCAACGTAAAGTCGTTGTCGACCCACGAGTGAAGACAGATCTGGCCCTGTTTTCCGTGGAAGGAACACGAAACCCAGACAACGGTCTCGCTGTACCAGGTCCGCTCGGGGTTGACGAAGGGCATTTCGAGCTGGTTGTCCCACAGAGACCACCACTTGCTGAAGGAGACGCAGACGCGGTCCGGATGGGCGCCAGGTTGGAGAGGCTCCGGAAGGTAGGCCTCGATGCTCTCAGGGTCGGTCTTGTAGACGATGTTGAGGAACTCTGTGGCAAAGTACCAGGGCAGGTCGCCCACCACGGAAGAAGTCCCGCCGGGGGTGAGCGGGTACGAGAAGCCCTTTAGGTCGCTTATGTGTGTCATAGACTGGTCTCCTTGTTGATGTGTGGAAGCCTGCGGCCTTGTTCCCATCGCTGACTGGTGATTACCCACAAGTATGCAGATGTCTATTCGAGGTGATCGTTTTTTCACC
>CAYMWP010000222.1:0-4403 GCA_964393895.1 uncultured Anaerolineales bacterium
GTGGGCGGGGTTCGTAGTCAGCCACGGACGGATACCGTGTATCCGCGCGTAGCGGAGTGGCGTTCGATGGCACTCTACTTCGTTCCGGACGGATGTCTGCATCCGCGCTTACTACGAACACTTGCTATCATAAAGTGCGGAAAACAGGCTTAGCCCGTTCAAGTTTTCGAGGTGCCCGGCACTTTTACGATTGCCCTCGAAGATGGCTCTTTCGATGACAACCAGATGCCATTTTCATCGAAATCGGTACACAAGCGCCGGGCGCCTGAGCAGTTACCAAACTGGATTCTCGAGCCTCGCTCTCGACAGAACTAGATTCGCCATAGTCTGGACTTTCAGACGATCACGGATAGTGCACAATGCCGAACAACAAGGAAAAGTTGGGAACAATAGCTACCTTACGTGCCCAACTACACGCTTTACCGAAAGTGGACCTCCACCGCCACATGGAAGGGTCGCTGCGACTCGAGACCCTGGCCGAGATAGCGCAGGAGCACGGGATCGATTTGCCCAGCTACGATATCGAGTACCTGCGCCGTTTCGCAACCGTGACGACGGACGAGAGACCGGATTTTAACCTTTTCCTGGCCAAGTTCACCTTCTTGCAGCGTTTTTATCCCACTCAGGCGGCTGTAGAAAGAGTGGCCTACGAGGCTGTAGCCGATGCGGCCGCCGATAACGTCGCGTATCTGGAACTGCGTTTCAATCCAGCCGCACCGACCCGAGAGCAGGACTTTTCGCTCGACCAGGTGGTGACCTGGGTATGCAGCGCCGTCGCCAGAGCCAGGCGCGATTGTGGCATTGATGTGAACCTGATCCTGCAGATTGACCGGCGGGGCAGCCTGGATATGGCATCGAGGATCCTGGACATCGCGCTGGCCCACCGGGACGAGGGCATAGTTGGCCTGGACCTGGCCGGCTACGAAGTGGCGTATCCGGCCCGTCGCTTTGCCGACGTTTTCCACCGCGCGGTGCGGGAGGGATTGGGTATAACAGTACACGCCGGAGAAGAAGGAGGAGCCGAGAACGTCCGGGAGGCCATCGAACTATTGGGCGCGCGCCGCATCGGGCACGGCGTGCGTTCGATCGAGGATTCGCAAGTCGTGCAACTGGTTCGTGAGCGGGGAGTGACGTTGGAAGTCTGTCCGACCAGTAACTTGCAGACCGCCGTCGTGCGTCGTTGGAGCGCGCATCCCCTGCCAGATCTATTGGCTCTCGACCTGCGCGTGACCATCAACACCGACGACCCCAGCATCAGCGACACGACACTCACTGACGAGTACATGGTCGCTATGATGACGATGGGGATGAAGCTGAGGCAGATCAAGCGCACCATCGTGATGGCCGCCGAGGGATCATTCTTGCCACCGGACGAGCGGCAGCGGTTGGTAGAGTGGTTTAGGCAAGAGTTGGAGCTATAGATAGCGGCCTCGTTAGCGAAGCGGCCTCGTTAGCGAAGCGGCCTCGTTAGCGAAGCGGCCTCGTTAGCGAAGCGGCCTCGTCCAGGTTAGGGTAATCCCATATCGAGTCGTAACTGCCTAATCACTGCTCGCGGCCCCCACACCGGGGGTGTCCTAATAGCCCCCCGGCTCTCTCGACACGCAACTCTGCTTCTACTGCTGACGATCGTGACACTGGGCGGCTTTTTGCGTTTCTACCAGATTGGCGACAAAGGGCTGTGGCTCGACGAAGCATTTAGCGTCTGGATGGGCTGGCAGCCCGTGCGAGAGATGTTCGGCTGGCTGGTCAGCATTGACCAGCACCCCCCGCTCTACTACACGTTGTTACACTTTTGGATGATCCCGGGCGACGACGCGGCTACCGTGCGCGCCCTCTCCGCCCTGCTTGGAACGTTGACCATACCCGTGATCTACCTGCTGGGCCGCCGCCTGGCCGACGGCGATGAAAAGATTGGCCTGCTGGCCGCGCTGATCCTGGCCGTATCTCCCTTCCACGTGCGCTTTGCCCAGGAAGCGCGCATGTACACGCTGCTGGCGCTCAACGCAGCGCTGGCCCTTTATGCCCTGCTATGCCTGCTCACCACTTCCCGCCCGGTCAGGGCGTCGCAAGCGGGCTATATCCTCTTCACGACAGCGACCCTCCTGAGTCACAACACCGCCATCTTTTTTGCCATCGCCGCCAACGTATTCGCGTTGAGCCTGATACTGATCCGCTCCCGTCTTGCAACTCGCGACTCACGACCTGCAATTCGTGACTTGCTCCGCAACTGGCTCTTGGCCCAAGCAGGTGTGCTCGTCCTGTGGAGCCCCTGGCTTCCGGCCTTTGTCGTCCAGGCCGCGTCCGTCTACCGCGAGTTTTGGATACCGGCGCCAACCTGGCTGACGGTCGTAGGCACAGTGGGGGCTTTTTTGAGCGATTTTGTACTCTGGCCCTGGATTGTATGGGGGCTGTTTGCAGGATTGGCTTTGCTGGGGCTGATCCGCTTACGTCGCCGGCCGGCGCGCGTGGCGTTGTTGTTCGTCGTGTTCCTGACGCCATTTGCGGGCGAGTGGTTGGTCAGCCTGCGCCGCCCCATCTTTTACGACCGCACGCTGATCTGGGCCTCGATCCCTCTCTACCTGTTGTTGGCCGCCGGCGTCGGTCAGTTGCGTCGCCTACGCTACATCCTGGTCGCCGTCCTGACAATAATGACGATCAACGGCCTATCACTGAAAGAATACTACACCCACTTTGAAAAAGAGCAGTGGGACGACGCGGCCGCGTTCGTGGCGGAGCGGGTGGAAACGGACGACCTGATTCTGTTCAACGCGACCTGGGTGCAAATCCCTTTCGACTTTTACTTTCGTTTCCACAACCACCCGGTCGCCGAGCACGGCGTGCCCGTTGACTTGTTCGATCGTGGCATCCTGGAACCCAAGATGACCACGAGCGACCTGCCCCGCCTGCGCTCTCTCATCCGGGGCCGCGAACGAGTCTGGCTGATCTATAGTCACGACTGGTACACCGACCCGCAAGGGCTGATTCCGCAGGCATTGGAGGGGGAGTTGAACGTACTCGGCCGGTGGAATTTCTACGGCCTGCAAGTGCGGTTATATGGCTCACGCCAATGACCAGAGATCACGATCACACCATCAGCCCGTGTATTTCCTCTCGCGCCACCGGCCCGACCGTCAGCACCTCGACCGGTTTGCCCAGCTCCCTTATCTCGACGCGCACTGCCGGCTCGTCCCGGCCATCGGAATAGCTGGCGGTGATTCGGGCCGCCAGCTCTAGCTCCTCTCTCGTCGGCGCGCCCGGCGCCAGCGTCGTCGCCCCAGGGTGATCGAGCGCCGTGAGCAGCGCCCCCTTTACGCCGCAGGTCACCAGATAGCCGTTCTCCCCCTCGCGCCGCCCCACTATCAGCTTGCGCCCGGAGGGCAGCCGCAGGTGCCGGCCTACCGACAAGAGTTGCACCTGCTCGCCCGTCAGCGCCTCCTCCCCCTCGTGGGACAAAAAATCGCGCAGACGGCGGGAATAAGTCCGATCAATCAGATAGCAGCGGCCGCCGGAGGGCTGCGGATAGTCGCTGATGCCGAACCGCTCCGCCAACGCGATCTGCTCCTTGCGGCCCCGGCCGCCGATGCCGTGCAGCTTTTCCCGATCCACCCAGCCCCGCTGCTCCGGCACGGTCGGTTCGAGCAGTTTGGCCGAAAGCGGCCGGAGCAGATAGCCCTGTAGCCCGCTTTCCCGCTCGACGGTCTTGAGCGTGGGTCGCATCTGGCTCTTGGGCCGCTGCCCGACCACCTCGCCGGTGAAAACGAAATGATAGCCGTGCGTCTCCATCCAGCCCTTTGCCTGGCGCAGCAAAAAGATGCGACAATCCACACACGGATTCATCCCTGAGCCGTAACCGTAGCGGGGATGGAGCACCAGGGGCAGGTACCCGGCAGAGACGTCAATTACCTCCAGCCGCACGCCCAGCGCCGCCGCCGCTCGCTCGACTTTGGAAGCGCTTCTGTCCCCCTCGACCGCGCGGTCCCGCTCGGCGTAGGAAAAGCCCGTGCTAAAGTGCAGCGCGGCCACCTCGACCCCTTGCTCCATTAGAATCCTGACGGCCAGAATGCTATCCAGCCCGCCTGAAAACATCCCCACGGCCTTGATCTGTTCGCTTTTACTCATCGTTGGGGAGGATACCACAGGCCGAGGCGGTCGTCAACTTGCGTTGCGACGCGTGACTGTTCGACGACCGGCAGAATTGGCGCACGATTGGGGCTAGACCAAACCGGGAGGCGAACGAGAAATGCGACTGCATCTGATACTGCCGCGCGTGGAATCTGAGGAGATCAAGCCGCCGTCCGAGTGTCCGTATGAAGGCTGCAATGGCACTCGCTTTCAGTTCATTCAAAAAGGTAACTACTTCGACAATGTCACATTTCAGCAAGGAGCCACATTGAGCCACTTTA
>CAYMWP010000223.1:0-4391 GCA_964393895.1 uncultured Anaerolineales bacterium
TAAATTCGCTGCGAGGGGCTCGTAGTGCGCCACGGAGCGCCAGCGGAGTGGCGCAGAGCCGCACTTCACTGCGTTTCGTGCAGCACTACGAGCAAATCCAACATTGTCGTACTACTCAGCCTAACATCAATGTCGTACTTCCGAGTTGGGGATTGCTTCGTCGCTCCGCTCCTCGCAATGACGGCAGCGAAAATCTGCTAGTTCCGAAAATCGTAATTTGCCAGAGTATACGAGAAGGCCCCAGAGAGCACGGAGAAAAACTCGGTGAATCTCTGTCAGCAAAGCCCCTGTTAGGGGTATGAGGAAAACAATGACACATCGTTCTAGTGGACTGAAAAAGCACATCGGGCGACTCGCTAACTCGCGTCTGGTTGGATGGATCGTCAACTTGCCGCCGCTTGCCTGGGTCTCGCGCACCCTCGTTCGTATCCTGGTCAAGTGGGGAATTGGCCATGCCCCCATCGAGGAATCGGTGATCGAAAGAGTGGTTGGGGTCGGCCTGGAGGCCACGCTCCAACAGATCGTCCGCGACGTGGTAGAGGCGCTGGGCTACGCCGGGGCCATGGTAGCCACCTACGAGCAGGGGGACGCATTACCGGTGCGCGCTTTTTACGTCACCCCCAACCTGGCGACCGAGGAGCAGATACGCAAATGGGAAACAGATATCTCCCAATATACCGGGCGCCCGGTGAGCATCACCGATCCGGAAATTGCCAGGGTCTTTGTGTACCAGGAAGAGTACGAGGACAATCTCAGCGTTCAGGCCTTTAGGGCCAGCGGCCCCGTCATCAGCTCTGAACTGTACCATCTCTTTACACCCATTGCCCCGCCGGCCTCCAAGCCGCTCGTCGAGGGCATCCAGCAAGCCCTGGGCATCCAGCAGGTCATAGCCGTCCCCTTCTTTCTCGAAACGCTCGTTGATGGCCGACCAACGAGAGAGATCGTCGGCAACCTCTTCGCGGCCAAGCAGGGGCCAATCTCCAAGCAAGATCAGCTCATCCTGTCTGCCTTTGGCCGCCAGGTGGCGGCCGCGATCGAAAGCGAGCGACGCCGCCTGCACATCCAGATAGCGCAGGAAATTGTCTTTGAGATGCAATCCAGCCTGCGAGACGAGGCGTTGATCCTGCAACAAATTGCCAAAGGGGTGGTATCCGATCTGGGCTACGTGGGGGCTATGGTGGCTACTTATGAGCCGGACAGCTCGCTGCCGGTGCGCGCTTTCTACGTCAATCCAGCCATCGTCTCCGAGGAGCAAATCCGGAAATGGGAGACGGAAATCTCCAAGTATACCGAGCAGCCGGTGAGCATCACCGACCCGGACGTCGCCCGGGTCTTTGTGTACCGGGACGAGTGTAAGCGTAATCTCAGCGTGCGGGCTTTCAAGACCGGCGGCCCCGTCACCAGCGATGCGCTCTACGATCTCTTTACGCCCATCGCTCCCCCCGCCTCCAGACCGGTCGTTGCAGGTATCCAGCAGGCTCTGGATATCCGGCAAGTCATAGCCGTCCCCTTCTTCCTCCGCGTGTTCACTGACGGCCAATCCAGACGAGAATTTGTCGGCAATCTCTTTGCCGCTACGCGCTCAAGGAAACTCAGCGTCGGCGAGATCGAATTGTTGAAAGCGTTTGCACAACAGGCCGCTGCCGGGATCCGGAACGCCCAGCTCTACCGCAAGGCCGAGGAGCGACGTCAGGTCGCCCAGGTTTTTGGCAAAATGGCCTTCAGCGCGGCCGCCTTTGTTCACAAACTCCGCAATCACATCGGCGCTTTTCAAACCCATCTCCACCTGGTGCAGGTAGCCCCTCCCGACCGGCGTGACGAGATCATGGCGCTGAGTGACAAGATGCTCGATCGTTTGGACGAGGCGGCCGACATCCTGGATCACTTGCACGAACCGTGGCGCGAAGCCCCCGATGTCCCGACCGACGTCAATGCCTGTTTGAACCAGGCGTTGGGGAGGATCATCCTGTTCCGCGATGAATTCGCTGCCGACGAAGGGATCAGCGTGCATACGTCGTTATCGGAGAACTTGCCTCCGGTAAAAACAGCTCCCGATATGCTGATCGAGGCGTTCCGGGTTCTGATAAAGAACAGCGTGGAAGCGATCCAGGAGAGAGGGCAAGGGGGCGAATTGCGGATCGAGAGCCGCTTGAGCGGCAGCTCGACCGTGGAGGTCTCCATCTCCGATAGCGGCCTGGGTATCAGGCCCGAGGACCTGAACAAGGTGTTCGAACTGCGCTGGTCCACCAAGGAAAAGGGCATGGGGTTTGGTCTTTTCTGGACGAAAGAGTACATAGAGGGACTTGGAGGGAGCATCAAGGTCGAAAGCGTCTGGCAGGAAGGGACGACCTTCCGAATGCACCTTCCCTCCTCTGTAAAATAGAAAAGAGACCTCCGAGGTCTGCTGGCAAGTCACCAACTTGCCTCACAAAAAGCAGCGCGATTTGCTAAATTGCGCGTGGGAGAATTACACCGTGAATCCTTCTGTGTCGCCAGATGTCGAAAAACTGAGAGCAGAAAACGATCTCGATGGCCTGATCGAAGTGCTGACTCGTGGGCGGGATCTGCACGTCCGCTGGGACGCCGCCGAAGCGCTGGGCCAACTGGGCGACGAACGCGCGGTACAGCCGCTGATAGCCGCCCTCAAAGACATCCGTTGGGCGGCCGCCAGCGCGCTCAAAGAAATTGGCCCGACCGCTCTGTGGGCGCTTCTGACGACCATCCAAGATGCGGACGAGGCGGATCGCCAGGCGGCCGCCTGGATGCTGGGAGTGATGGACGACCCGCTCGCGGTGAACTCGCTCGCCACGGCGCTCAAAGACGAGGCCGCCACCGTGCGCAGCGCCGCAGCCGGGGCGCTGGGCAAGATCGGCGACGCCCGGACAGTAGAGCCGCTCATCGCCAGCCTCGCCGACCCCGACGCCAGCGTGCGCGCGGCCGCTGCCCGTGCGCTGGGACGCATCGGCGGCGAGCGGGCCATCGAGCCGCTCATCGCTGCTCTGCAAGACAAGGAGGCGAGCACGGCCGCAAAGGCCGCCGGCGCACTGGCAGAGATTGGTATACCGGCGGTCAGGCCCCTCATTGACGCCCTCAAAGGTATAGATGAGGATGCGCGCCGGCTGGCGGCCAGGGCGTTGGGCCAGATCGGCGACGCGCGGGCAGCACGACCGCTCGTCGCCGCCCTCGAGAGTCCAGACCTCAGCCTGCGGCAGGCGGCTGCCCAGGCCCTCGGGCTAATCGGCGATCCGGAGGCAGTGGGGCCGCTCGTCGCCGCGCTCAGAGATGCGGACGGGGGCGTGCGCGGGGACGCTGCCCGTGCGCTGGGGCGCATCGGCGAAGGGCAGGCTGTGAGACCGCTCATCGTCGCCCTCGGTTACGGCCTGGGCAGCGGCGATCCTGAGGCCAGCGTGCGCCGGTTCGCGGCCGAGGCGCTGGGCCAGATCGGCGCTGCGGAAGCGGTGGAAGCGCTCGTCGCCGCCCTCCAGAAAGATAGCGACGAACACGTCCGCCAGACCGCTGCCGAGGCGCTGGGACGCATCGGCGACGCCCGAGCAGTGGAGCCGCTGGTCGCCGCCCTCCGGGAGGGCGAGTCGGGGCTGTGCAAACGGGCTGCCGGGGCATTGGGGGAAATTGGCGCGCCGGCCGTCGAGCCTCTCGTCGCTGCTCTCCAAGACACCAACAAGGTCGTGCGGTGGGCCGCCGCCGAAGCGCTGGGGCAGTCCGGCGGCCCGCGCGCAGTGGCGCCGTTGGTCGCCGCGCTCGAGGACGGGGAGCGGGATGTGCGCAAGGCCGCCGCCGAAGCTCTCGGCCAGATCGGCGTCTCACGCACGGTGGAGCCGCTCGTCGCCGCCCTGGGGGACGAGGACAAAAAGGTGCGTTGGGCCGCCGCCCGGGCTCTGGGCCACGCCGGCGACGCGCGGGCAGTAGAACCGCTCATCGCCGCGCTGCGTGACGATGATTGGAACGTGCGCGTGGCCGCTGCCAGCACGCTGCTAGGAATGTACGGCTCGGACGAGATCACGGGCGAGCACAAACGCCTCATCTCAGATCAACGCGACGCGATCATCCGCATCATCCCCAGCGGCCACACCGACCAGTTCTGGACCTTTACGATCTAGCGCCGCCGGTTACTGCTCAGGTCAAGACCTCCGAGGTCTGCGACAGGCATTCTGCCCACTGCGACCGTCGAAAAAGAAAGTGATGTTCGTAGTGCGCCACGAAACGCAGTGGAGTGGCGCAAACCCGCACTCCGTTACACTCCGTGCGTGACTACGAGCCGAATGTAACATTGTCGAGGTAGTTACCGCCGCCGTAAAACAAGCGGCGCTGGCGCTACTCTCAGGTCAAGACCTCCGAGGTCTGCGACAGGCATTCTGCCCACTGCGACCGTC
>CAYMWP010000224.1:0-1105 GCA_964393895.1 uncultured Anaerolineales bacterium
CATCACGGCCTCCTTAAACTGACTTGATGTCCTGTGGATCAAGGATCGTGGCGATTACTTCGTCATCGTTGATGATGCGAACCTCTCCACCGTCGATCTTGAACCGTGAACCTGCATAACGACCAATGCAGACCCACTGTCCCTCCTCGCACCACGGATCGCCCTCGAACCCGAACTTGTCGGGGTCCTTGTACGCCAGTGGTCCAAGTTTGAGTACATAGGCAACAACCGTTGCCACCGCTTCGCGGTCTCGTATTTCATCCGGAATATGAAGACCCCCAGACGTTTTTGCGACGCCTTGGAAGGGCATGACCAAAACCCGCCAGCCCGTAGGCTGGGGCAGGCGGTCTACCAAATCTTCTTTGAGGAGTCCGGGATCAAGGACCCGGTCCGAGGATGAAATGTAAGCGTCCGACAGAGATGGTGCATCTTTGTTCTGGACTACATTTTCTGCGAGCTTACCCAGATTCGTCAAATCCGTCGTCATAGTCGCCATATCTCTCCAGCAGGGTACGAATTTCCGCAGACGCGTAGGAAAGTCCCTGTATTTCTCCTACGATCTGTTTGTACTGCTCCCAGTCACGCGGGGAGCCAGAAACGAGAGCCTGAGCAAGCTCTTCCTCCCGTTCCTGATATTTCTTGTACAGATGTTTTGCGAAATCCACAACATCCATTAAAGGTTGTCCTTGTAGTCCGGCTGTTGGTCGGATGTCATCGGGCCACCTTCAACCCAGTCATCGCAAGTATAGTTGTCAGCGCAGAGAAATTTGTGGATTTGGCAGTAGCCCACCTCGCCGGAATCGTCGCCGATGCAATCGAGGATTTCCTCGGTCTGGTTGTAAGCCTTGCAGTTGCCGCACACCTCGGAAACCCGGAAAGCCCCGCCGTCGGCGGGGTCCCGGTAGTTGGCGGTTTCAATCGCCGCTTCCCGGTTCTTGGCGTTGAGTTCTTCGTCCTGCGTAGGCAAGGGGCAGCTGTTGCCGTTGTCATCGTCATCATACTGATCGACGGGAATCATGTCCGGCAGGATGCTGATCTGGATCGTAGGCATGGGTTTGCTCCGTTAGAAGTTTTTGCAGCCGCCTCGGCCAGACATCTGGGCAGG
>CAYMWP010000224.1:1205-4289 GCA_964393895.1 uncultured Anaerolineales bacterium
GCTTTCTTCTGTTTGCCAGCCTTACTCAAGGCGATGGCGATGGCTTGTTTTTGCGGGCGTCCTGCGGCCATCTCGGTGCGAATATTTTCAGAGATGACTTTCTGGGACGAGCCTTTTTTGAGCGGCATTACTGACCCCCACGATTGCGCATGGCGATCTGCGCCTGCGTCTCGATACGTTCGCGGTTCACGGCGTTGCGATCGTCAGCGATTTCTTCCTGCAGCTCGATCCGCGCGGCTTCTGCCGCGGCCTTCTGCTCAAGCTTACTGCGCTCCAGTTCTATTTTCTGCGCGTCGTTCTGCGCATCCATCATATTTTCTTGCTGTTTGGTCTGAAGTTCCTGCATGCGGATTTGCACCAGCGGGTCGGCCATTGGATCAGGCGCCGGCGGCGCAAGCTCGGGCAGCAGCTTTTCAAGAATCTGCTGCTGCAAGAGCGCGACATAGGCGTTCATTTCCTGCGGGTTTTGCATAGCCTGTTGCGCCTGCATGATCTGCTGCTGCCCTGTCTGCGGATCGACCGCCCCAGTTGTCATAGCCAGCCGCATCTGCTCGATGTTTTCCATGATGCCTGCCTCAGCCTGTTGCCGCGCGGCAAACGCCACATGCTCTTGGATGTGCGCATACAGCGCGGCCATAGCCTGCGGATTGGCCTGCACAAACGTGGTCTTGAGAAACAGAATGTGCGCCTTGATGTGCGCGTCGTGGTTCTGTTCCGGAAAGGCCTGCAGCGGGGTGCCGACAACGGCACGACCGTTTTCCATGGCCGGGTCCATGGGCTGCGGTTGCTGCGGGGTGGGCAAAATTTCTTCGATATTCTGCACTTCAAGCGCCTGATACATCCGTTTGTACGCGGCGTGCAGGTTGTGCATCTGCGGATTGGACTGCGCCAGTTTGAGTTGCTCTTGCGCCAGCGCCACCCGCTGTGCCATCGAGAAGATGTTGGGGTCGCTGACTGGCAGGATGTCAACGCGGCCGTCGAAGTCCTGCTGGATGATCTCCCGAGGTGCCCCATTGGGTAGGTCATACGGGTAGGCTGGCGTGTTCTGGGAAATAATCCGAGCCAAGATCCGCAGTTCGTTTTTCTGCGCATAATGGCAACGCTTGTGTATGGCAGACATGACCTTCATGCCACGCTCCAGCATGGCAACGGTCGTGCCTACCGGCATCTCTTGGTTCATGTTGCCGACCTGCTGATCAGCAACCGAGACGAAACGACGTCCGCCCTCGACCAGCGCACCAAGGAGCTGGGCCAGCGTGGCTGACGGCTCCTTGTACGGCAGGGGCATAATGGAGTCGCGCAGCACGCCACCCGGGGCGTCCATGTCTCGCCACTCGCCCGGCTGGATCGGCTCGTCGCTGTTCCGGACCCGCACACCGCGGGCCTTGAAGCCACCCGGCAGATTCGACAGCGTGCCTGCGTCAATGAGCTGGCGAAGAATGCTCGTGGCCGCCCGCCCAAGGCCCCCGATCATATGTGTCAGGCCGAAACCGTAGAAACCAAGGCCCGGCATGAATTTGTAATGTACAAAATATTGTACAGCTCGGCGCAGCGGATCATTCTCAGCGTAATTCCGCCGGATCGCCAAAACCGTGTCACTATCCTTGTCGATCGTCACGATGTAGGGCAGCTTGATGCCGCTGGGTTCGCCGTCCATGCCGACGTCTTCGAAGCCCTCGATCTCCAGCTCCACATGCATTTCCAGCAAAGTGCGCACGTCGTCCGAAAAACTCTTGGACGTACCTTGGATTTCGTTCACCTTCTCGGTGACTTCGTCCGGTTCTTCCGAGGACCCGGACGGCAGATCAACGTCCCGATAAAAACCCATGATCTGCTGCTTGCGGATTTCGTTGTCCGACATCTTCAGCACATGCGTGATCCGCGGCGCTGTAAACAGGTCGGTAGCGGAGTAGGGCACGACCACGTCCTGCGCCGGCAAAAACTTGGACACCGGGCGACCGAGCACCTGATCGAAGTAGACCTTTTTGAAGGTGGAGCCAGAAAGCGGGAGATAGAAAAGCATCTGATCCATATCCGGATCGAACTCTTCCATCTCCTCGACGATCAGGTAGTTCATATAATGCTTGACGCGCGCAGCTTGGTCCTCGGTTTCCGGTGTCTGGACCGTGGCGACATTGGTTTTGACAGGGCCGCCGGAGGGCAGCAGCTCCTTGTACGCCTGCGCTTGGAACTGGGTTACCGACTCAGAGATCAGCGGGTGGGTGACGGCGGATGCGCCCTCGAAGGGCTCGGTCCGCTCCTCAACCTTCACGCCCAGCAGACCGAGGCCCTTGGTGTATGTTTCCTCCCACTCGGAGCGTGAGGACAGGTCCTCTTCATATGATCCCACCAGCTCGTTGGCCAGATCACCGAGCACATCCTCCTCAAGATACTCTGCGAGATTGGCGTCGTGCTCGATCATCGCAGCGCCCATGTCCTCGGCCTCGGCAGCCTCGATCAGTGAACGGATGATAGCAGAGCCGTCGTCCTCTTCTATGACCTCGGCGCCGCCCGAAAAATCCATCGGCATGTCGACAGGGATTTCCTCCAGCTGCATCGCTGGATCCACCTCGTCCATACCAAGTGATTGGTCAACCATCGGACCCATAGGGCGAGGAAGCAGTCCCATCAATAGTACTCCCGTTTACGAGGAATGAACTCTTCCTCGTCTTCGTCGTCATCTTGGATGCTGATCAGCCCGCCTTGGCGAAACCGCATCAAGGCGAGCGTCATGCTATCCACGTAGTCGTCATGTTCCCCGTTTGGGAACGAAGCGACCTCTTCGATTACCTCGTCGGCAAACTTCTTGTCTTGCGGGGCCCATACTACACCAGATTCAAATAAAGGTGAAACCAAATGCATTCTGGTGGTTTTGTCCATGCCGCCACCGGCCCGCCGACCGGGCGAAAACCCCAGTGCAGGGATGCCGCGCTTGCGCATTTCGTCGATCAGCGGCCCACCCGTCGCCTTTTTCTCGACGATGACCATATCCGGCTCCCAATACTGGTGCTCCTCGAACGCCACCTCCTTGAGTTCCGGAAAGCTCCAGCGGCCGCGCTGCGCATCCAACAAGATTATGGCCTC
>CAYMWP010000225.1:0-4245 GCA_964393895.1 uncultured Anaerolineales bacterium
CGGATTGCTGCCTTTTGTCAACTCAAGCTATGCACAATTTCAGATACACACCCAACTCGCATTCAAACACAACGTGACAGTCCGAGAAGCGCGGCAAGTTCTACTCAGCACCCCCGCATTCGATTCGCTGAAAAAGGTCACACGGAAGGAAACGATGTATACGTCGCCTTTGGACAAACCCTCGGCGGACGGTATTTAGCAGTATACTTTGTGCACAAGCCCAAAACTGCAACAGCGATCATCAAAGGAGCGAAAAGCCTATGGACGAAAGTAAGTTGAGCAGCATTTCAAAGGCAGACACACTAGAAAAAATGGGCGAGTTCTGGGACACTCACGACTTTACGGACTTTGATACCAACGCGCCCGACGTCGAGTTCAAAATCTCGTGCGCTGTGCCGGTTGAGCCAGATTTGTTTTCGCTGGTGGAGAAACAGGCACGTCTGCGCGGGGTGAACGTTGAGACGTTGGTGAACCTCTGGTTGCAGCAGAAATTAGCAGAGCAGACTCAGCCCGTAGCTGCATAGAAGAGTCAGCAGGTTTGGTTCTCCTGGTGACCACCTACTCCAACCATCTGAGAATCACAAAACAAGCCACCTGTGCAGTTAAATCGTTGGACACGGACGAACACAGATTTCACGGATACAGTCTCGATAAAAATCCGTGAGCAAAGCCCGTGTTTGTCCGTGTCCCGATAGAAAAATAGAACGCGGCCGTTCTAATTGCACAGGTCGAAAACAAGTCGCCAACTTGTTCCCCCGCCTATGCCATCCATCCTCTCCCTCCACCAGTTCACCGACCAACAAACGGAGGCCGTACGGTCCCAGGATCGTGCTCTCGTCGTCACCGCCGGGGCCGGCTCCGGCAAGACGCGCACGCTGGTGGGCCGCTACCTGGCATTGCTGGAATCCGGCCTGCCCCTCCGCTCCATCGTCGCCATCACCTTTACCGAAAAGGCCGCCCGCGAGATGCGCTCCCGCATCCGCTCCGCCATCCAAGATTGGCTGAACAATTGCGACGAGAGCGAGCGTCCCCGCTGGGAGCAAGCCTTCGCCGGGCTGGACGGAGCCCGCATCGGCACCATCCACGCCCTGTGCGCCGAAATCCTACGCGCCCACCCGGCCGAAGCGGAGGTGGACCCCGATTTTGACGTCCTGGAAGAGAACCACGCCGCGCTGCTGAAAGCGCGTGCCACCGATGCCGCCCTGTCCTGGGCCGCCACCGCCCCCGACATAGCGCCATTGTTCGAGTTTATGAGCGAGTACCAGTTACGCCAGGCGCTCGCCTTCCTGATGGAGCAGCGGCTGGACGCTGGCGCCGCCTTCGACGCCGGCTCCCTGGCCCGCTGGGCCGACGCGCTGGCGACCTGGCTCGGCAAACGCCTGGAAAACCCGGCCTGGGCCAGTTCACTGGACGATCTGGCCCATCTCCAGGCCCGCCAGGCCGACGACAAACTAGAGACCGCCCGGCGGGAGGTGCTGGCCCGCTGGGACGAGGCCCGCGCCGCGCTGGAGACCCGCCAGTGGGACGCTCTCTTCGCCGCACTCCTGGCCTTGCGCCAGGCCATCTCCACCGGAGGCAGAAAGGATAACTGGGCCGCCGACGGTCTGGCGTCGGCGCGGGAGGCGATGAAGGAGCTGCGCGATCACTTTGACACTGCACTTGCCCCTCTGCTGAAAAAGCCCGTCTCCTGGGCGCTGGACGAGCGTTGCGCCGACGTCCTCCCCCGTCTGCGCCGCCTCTTTGAGCACACCCTGGCCGAGTACAACCGCCTCAAAGAGAAACGCCGCGCCCTCGACTTTGACGATCTGGAGGCAGGGGCGCTGGCCCTGTTCGTGCACAACGACGAGGTCCGCAGCCGCTGGCAGTCCCAAATTCGGGCCGTGCTGGTGGACGAGTTCCAGGATACCAACAGCCGCCAGCAGCAGATCGTCTACGCCCTGAGCGGTTTCGGCGCATCAGCGGGGCAGCGAGGCGCTCTCTTCGTGGTGGGCGACAGTAAACAGTCAATTTACAGATTTCGCGGGGCCGACGTGACCATCTTCCGCCAGGTTCAGGCCGACGTGACCGCCTCCGGCGGGCGGCACATCGAGCTCGACCGCACCTTCCGCGCCCACGCCCCCCTGGTCGCCCTCGCCAACGACCTCCTGGCCCCCATCCTGGGCGAGCGGGACGATCCCGAACGCCCCTACGCCGTCCCATTCGCCCCGCTGGTCGCCCATCGGGAGAGGCCGCGCCCCAACATCCGCGCCCCGCACGTGGAAATGCACCTGGGGTTAGGGGAGAATGCCGACGAGGGCCGCGCCGCCGCCGCGGCTGGGCTGGCCCGCCGTCTGAAGCGATTGCACGAGGAGGAAAGCGTGGAATGGGGCGAGGTGGCGCTGCTCTTCCGCGCCTCCACCGGCTTTCCACCCTACGAGGACGCGCTGGAGCGGGCCTCCATCCCCTTCGTCACCGTCGCCGGGCGCGGCTTTTACGATAGGCCCGAGGTGCGCGACCTGCTCAACGGGCTCGCCGCCCTGGCCGACCCCAGCGACGACCTGGCGCTGGCCGGGCTGCTGCGCTCTCCCGCCTTCGCCCTCAGTGACGCCGCCCTGTATCTGCTACGCCGGGGGCCCGCCGGCGACGAACGCCGCCCTATGTGGAAAGCCCTGCGCGCCCCCCCAAGCTGCCTGCCTCCCACCGACGCTGCCCGCGCCCGCCGCGCCCGGGAGGTCATCTCCGAGTTGCATACCCTGGCCGGACGTACCACCGTCGGCAATCTGCTGGCCCGTTTCCTGAATACGACTCACTACCGGGCCGCCTTGTACCTGGCCGGCGGGCGGCGCTTGGTTCGCAACGTGGACAAGTTGTTGAGCGACGCTCACCGGAGCGGCATGGTCAGCGTGGGCGAGTTCCTGGAATACGTCCAGTCTCTGCGCGACGTGGCCGCCCGCGAGGGGGAGGCCCCGGTCGAGGCGGAGGGGGCGGTACAGTTGATGACGGTCCACAAGGCCAAAGGGCTCGAGTTCCCCGTCGTCGTCATCGCCGACGCCGCCCGCGTCGGTGGGGGCCGTGCTCGGCCTGTCCTCGTCTCCCCGACGCTGGGCGTCCTGCCGGAGCTGCGGGATGAAAAGAGCACGCCCGTCACCTACCGGTTGGCCTCTCTGCAAGAGGCCGACCAGGAAGAGGCCGAATCACGGCGGCTGCTTTACGTCGCCGCGACCCGCGCCGGGGAAAAACTGATCGTCAGCGGGCACGTCAAAGCCAAAAAGGACGGTACTCCCCAGCTACAGGGTTGGCTGGCCTGGCTGGGGGAGATCGTCGGCCTGGATCAGGTTCGGCTGCCTGATTCCCTCGTCGCGCCGCAGCCCCTCGCGCTGGGGTGGGACGCGGCTGAATTGGCCGGCGTGGTTTCTCCCGCGCCGGTGGACGAGGGAGTGAGTGGGCAGGTGGAGCAGGAAATGGGTGGGCAAGCGGCCGAGCAAGCTGCTCCCTCCGAGATGATCGCGCCACTAAGGTTTGTAGCCCCTGACGACACCGACCCCAAGTTGAAGGAACGGGAGAGCGAACCCCCGCCCCGCGTCTGGCGCGTCGTGCCCACGGCCCACAAGTCGAGAGGACCGGCTCTGGTGGTCGGCGTCCTGGTTCACGCCGCGCTGCGTCATTGGCGCTTTCCAGATTGGCCCGCTTTAGAGAGTTTCTTGCGCCCCTTCGCCCTGCAAGCGGGCCTGACCGACACGGAAGAGATTCGCCACGCCATCGCCGAGGCCCGCCGTCTCCTGGCCCGCTTCCAGGCTCATCCCCTCCACGCTAAACTGGATCGGGCCGAGCGGCATCACGAACTGCCTTACTCCGTCGAGGTGGAAGGCGTCCCCAAGAGCGGCATCGTGGACTTGGTGTGCCGGGCCGATGGAGAGTGGACGGTGGTCGAGTTCAAGACCGACCGGCTGGATACCCAGGCTGATATAAAGGCGCGCATCCGGGGAAAAAAGTACGACGAGCAGGTGCGGGGTTACGTCGCGGCCTTGACCCACGTCATGGGCGAGCGGCCCAGGGCGCTGCTGGTTTTCCTGAACGTGGGCGGAAGAGTGGAGGCGGCCGAACTTGACACCGCGTCAGAATGTTGTAAAATTCAGTTGTTGAATTTTGGTTCGTGAGATACTCCAGATGGAGGTTTTCAAATGAGCTTGGTGCAGCGATGCATAAATTCGTTCCACCTGTGCAGTTAAATCGTTGGACACGGACGAACACAGATTTCACGGATAC
>CAYMWP010000226.1:0-4243 GCA_964393895.1 uncultured Anaerolineales bacterium
TTGTCAATGACCGTGTAGTCGGCGGACATCATCACGTCGGCTTCGCGGCCCAGCTCGCTGATCTTGCGGGCGGCGGCGTTGCTGCCCGAGGCCTCGGTCTCGAAAGTCACATCGGGGTGTTGGGCCTGGAACCCCGCGATCAACTCATCGAGAGGGACGGTCAGGCTACCGGCATGAAAGATGACCAGTTTGCCCTCCAGGGTCGGTTCCTGGGGGGCTTTTGTCGGCGCGGGAGACTGGGTGGGACTTGGAGTCTGCGCCGGGCCACAGCCAGCCAGCGAGGCCAGCATAACTAGCAGGATTGTACATGTCCAAAGCATTCGTCTTTTCATCGTGAGTCTCCTTTTGTAGACATCTGATTGGCTTTTGATGTTTGTGCTACATCGCGTCTGCTGTGCTTTCATCACCCCCTTTCCGCTTCTCGCGCTGGAAAGGGACAGATGGAAGCGATCCAAAGGAAAACTCACATCGGCCCGATCTCCTTTCCAAGCACGGGAGGCGTGGCCGTTTCCAGCCACACCCTATCGCCCATCTCCCATAGGCTGACTCCGTAGGAGCGCCATTAGGGGGAATGGGTCGGAGACTGTGTTTTTACGGATTGCAACAAAAACGGCGTCCCGGAAAGGGACGCCGTCACATAGATCGCGCAGTGCGTGGCGCATCCCCTTTCCGAACGGGAGGCATGGCCGTTTCCAACCATACCCTACCGGTCTAGCCCCATAAGCGCCAGTTTCTGGTCTTGGAAACTGGCAAGCCATTTGGCACGAGGCGCGAAATGGTCGCCCTTAGGTAGCCAGACTCGGAGATGCTGTAATTCCGATTGTTCGAGAGCGAGGAGATTATAACACGGAGGACGTACAAGTCAAGACATCGTTATCGCTTTTCCACCACAGAGGCACAGAGATAGGACATTTTCGTGCCTCTGTGGTGAGACGCGGGCAATCACCAGATCGCTGCCTCAACGAGCATTTTCTGGAACAGTTCGGCCTGGTCCTGGGCGTCACGGAGAGCGTGGTGGCTGAGCGGTCGCCCGCCCAGGTAGCGAGCGGCGACGTGTCCCATCCCGGTCTCTGCCCAACGAGCGCCGGTCAGCCCCATGTAGAAAGCCTTCAGGTCCAGCGCAGTGTGCCCGAAAGGGTTTCGTCCCAGGAAGCGATGGAAATAGTCGTTGACGAACATCCAATCGAAGGGGGCGTTAAAGCCCACAAAGACCGGCTGCTGCTCGGAGGGGACCACTTCCGCCAGCCAGTCCTCGAAGCGGGCCAGTGCCTCAGCCGGTGGCAGGCCGTGTTCGGCCAGTTCCGCCAGCGCCAGTCCGCTGATCGCCAATGCCTCGGGGAGCGCGTCGTCGTTCACGGGTTGCAGCTCGACGTAGAAACCGCGCTGAGGGTCAACCACCAGGCAAGCGCCGATGGAGAGCAAAGAGTACTGGCTGGGGTTAGGCCCGGCCGTCTCTACGTCTACAGAGACGAATGATTCGTTACTACTCAGACTGGTCTTGGTTTGGAGCCGCACCGCCGTAGAACAGCCGGTGCTGGACACGCGGTCTGGCCCAGCACCGGCTCTTTCAGGCCGGTGCGCCTTTAGCTTGAGTAGCAATGATGATTCTACCTCGGGCTTCAACGCTCCTCCAGCGAGTCCAGGAACTCGACCACCTCCGGGATGCCCAGTAATTTGGTCTTGAAGAACTCGTTGACCAGTTCCTCCACTTTGGCCCGCGCATCGGTGATCAAGGCGCTCCAACCCTGGCCCAGATCCAGCCGGCCGGTGATGTTGTCTCGCATCTGGATCAGCGACATTACGATCTCGGTCTCCATTGGCCCCTCGCAGGTTTCGACCACGTCCCGGATCAGTTTGTCGGTCTGCTGCACCAACGTCTCGCGATCAATGGTCGAATCGGGCTTGCCGGCGTCGTCAATCGTATCCAGCAGCGACCAGACCTGGTATAGCAGCGCGGCCGGCTCGTCGAACATCTCGCGGATCAGCGCGGCGGCCTGGTAGCGCCCGGTCAGCCGGAAGACGTTGTACAACCGTTTGGCTACCTTGCCATAGTTGACGTGCTTGTGAGTGTATTTGTAGACCTCGCCCGTGATCTGTTGCACGTACTCGTCCAATGCCTGGGGTGAGATGTGCTCGGCCAGTTTGGAGAACAGGGGTACCGAGTCCGCCTCCAGGTAGACCTCCTGGAAATAGGGGTCAATGAAGCCGTCCAGCGGCGTGATCAAGCCATCGGGAGCCTCCCAGGTCACGTCGAGCATGTTGCTGGCATTGACGACTCCCTTTCTCTCCTTCTCTGTGATGACCCAGTCCATCTTGCACCAGCCGGGGTCCAGGCAGCCGTATTCCCACTCCACCTCCCACGGCTCGCCCGAGGCGCGGGCGACCTGCATCTTGCCCGCCTTTATCTCGTCGGCGCTCCAGGAGATGGGCGACCCGGCGCTGATAGGCTCGCCTTCCTTGAGCACATCCTCTTTCCAGGTGCCGAATCTGACCTCGAGCAGTTGGTAGTCGGGCCCTTCGAGCTTGTCCAGCGCCTTGTCGCGCATCAGGTCGGCCAGGATGCAGCACGCTTCTTCCCGTGTCTCCGCTTTGATGTTGACGCGCTCGAAATAGTCGCAGTCGCCGGGATAGAGTTGGATCACGCCCTGGGCCGCGCTGCCGGCCAGGCTGACGGCGGTCTCGACGTTGGGCAGGTCGGGCAACTGGACGATGTCGGCGATGCGGCGGTAGCGCTCCAGCGAGCCCCTGTCGAAATCGAGCAGCGTGATCTCGTGGCCGTAGACGCCGGCCTTCTCGTCCAGGTCCCACTTCATCGTTTCGGACCCGGTCATGGCCGTCAGCCATTGGGCGACGTCGGTCTCGTCCACCTCGACCCCCAGCGCGCGGGCGGTCTTTATGATCTGTTCCACCTCTTCTCGGGCGTCTACCTGGTTCTTTTCTTCCGTCATCCTTTACCTCCTGTGGTATCATAGGTTTTATGGCTGGTTGACATTACCACCCAATGCGAATACAGTAAAGTCTGGCAAACTTGGTTTTACCCTTTGATAGGACGCAGATTCACGCGGATAAATCGTAACTGCCTGTTTACGGCGGTGCGGTTTTTCCAATTGCCGGTCAATGGCCGCGAGGTCTCTTCTCAAAAAGTTGGGGGAAAAGTAGGGCGGAATGCCATTCCGCCTACATTACCCCGGTTTATTGAGATGATACGCCGCGAGCGTCCGGCAAACTCACACCAGGTGGGGCACTCAAGAGTTATCTGTTCCTGTGAGTTCTCTTGCTTTTTCCCACGTCTTGGGCGCTTGTTGTTTTGCAGTAATGTGGTATAATGTTACCAGTAGGACGAAGTAGGTTTTGGCTGTAATATCAAAAGATCGCCCAGACTTGCGGAGACTGGGTGGTCTTTTTTTCTTTTGCCCGCGCTGCTTCGCCCCAAATCACACAAATTAAGGAGTGTAGTAAAATGACTGAAAAAGAAACCGGAACTGTCAAGTGGTTCAGCAATTCCAAGGGATTTGGCTTTATCTCTCGTGAGGTCGGGGATGACGTGTTTGTCCATCACTCGGCCGTCGAGGGAATGGGTTTCCGCTCACTGGAAGAGAACCAGCGCGTCGAGTTCTCTGTCGAGCAGGGCCCCAAGGGTTTGCGCGCCGTCAGTGTGAGGGCCATATAGCCAGGTTTGAGCGGCCACGCGCCGCTTTTGAAGCAGTAGGGTAAAACCCACTCGCAAGACGTACAGCCGCACGGCTTCTCCGCAGGCCGCGCGGTTTTTCTGTTCCTGGCAGGTTTCCTGTCCGCCAGCCTGTCATTGCGAGGAGCGCCAGCGACGAAGCAATCCCCACCTGGGCCACATTGGGGGTTGCTTCCCTTCGGCAAGCTCAGGGCAGGCAGTCGCCGTCCGCTTCGCTCCGCTCGCGGCCTGGCTCCTCGCAATGACACCTCCTGAACGCTTACTCTTTTCGTCAAGTGTTCATTCCCCCTTCCACAATCCTAACTTTCTCCTCGCTCGACCCATACAACTCGTAGACCAGCGCGTCTATCTGCTGGTCGGTGACCTCAATCTGACGCTGGTAGAGTTCCTTATCGGCGGCCAGTTTCTGGTGCAGCGCCAGCATGCGCTCCACCAGTGATCACTTGTGCAACCCAGCAGTCTTTAGACCGCCATCGCTTGATACATAACTGGCCGATACATAGACTCAGTAGATCCAAAATTGCTCCCAAACGTGTCAGTTGACCTGTGAACTTA
>CAYMWP010000227.1:0-4194 GCA_964393895.1 uncultured Anaerolineales bacterium
AACTCCTTGGTGGCCCCGGTCGCGCCCTCGGCGGCGTAGTGGGTGCTGAAGAACAGCCCTTCGCAGGCATCGCCGCACAACTCTAGTGTCTTGGGGTCGCCCCAGGAGTCTGAACCGACGATGATCTGTGTCAGCCCCAGTTCCTGGGCCTGCTTGACGATCAGTGGTACCTCGTTGTAGTACTGGGGTGTGAACAGCACTTCGGCGTCCGTGCCCTTGATCTTGGTCAACTGGGCGCTAAAGTCCGTGTCGCCGGTGGTGAAACTCTCGTAGGCCACCACCGAACCCGCGCCGTGCAGTCCTTCCCAGGCGTCACGGAAATTCTCGGCCAATCCCTTGGGGTAGTCGGAGGCCACGTCGTACAACACGGCTGCTTTGGTAAAACCGAACTCGTTGGTGATAAAATTGGCCACCACCGGCCCCTGGAAGGGATCGAGGAAGCAGCCGCGAAAGACCCACGGCCGGTTCAGGGTGGTGTTGGGGTTGGTGGACCAGGGGCTGACCATGGGGGTCTCGTTCTCATTGCACACCTCGCCGGTGGGCACGGCCTGCTTGCTGGATTGCGGGCCGACGATGGCGAGCACTTGATCCTGGGTGATCAGCTTGGTCGCCGCCGCCGTGGCCGATTCGGCTTTGGATTCGTTGTCCTCCACGATCAACTCGATGGTGTACTTCTTGCCGCCGACGTCCAGGCCGCCGGCCTCGTTGATGTCGGCAACCCTCATCTCGGCTGCGCGTTGAGATTGAGTCCCGACGTAGGCAATGTCGCCCGTCATCGGCACGTCCAGCCCGATCTTGATCGTGTTCGCTCCGCCGCCGCAACTGGTGAGGACGGGAACGACTAGGGTCAGGGCCAAGAGCAAAAATGTGGTTTTCTTGAACATGGTTGTCTCCTCCTTATAGAGAGAACTAAACAGTATGTTCTAACAACGGAAACCGGCAAGTTCGCACATTGTGTATTTCTTCGAGTTGCACCTCCTTTCCTGTGGGGTTAGTACATCTGGGCGAAAACCAAAGTTTCTGACGGGGATCCGATCCCCGTTTCGAGCGCCGATCTTGCGTGCAGAGCAGGGATGTAGTGCAATCCCTGGCGAGCAATTCTAAGAGGTCAGGTTTCTGTCAGATGTGCTCGACAAGCACAAATTATAGCATCTATTTGTCCAAGCCGCAAACGCACACCTTCAGTCCCACACTCCCACACTCCCACACTCAACCGTGCCTCCTGACGAACCGCTGCAGCCGCTCCAGGGCTTTCTCGATCTTTTCGTAGGCGGTGGCGTAGGAACAGCGCACGTAGCCCTGTCCGGCCTCCCCGAAGGCGCTGCCGGGCACCACGGCTACTCGCTCCTCGTGCAGCAGGGTCTCGGCGAATTCGTTCCCGTCCATCCCCGTGATCTCGATGGAGGGGAAGGCGTAGAACGCGCCCTGCGGCTCGAAGCAACTGAGGCCGATCTCGTTCATGCCGTCCACGATGAGACGGCGGCGGCGGTCGTACTCGGCCACCATCTCTTGCACATAAGGCTCTCCCTCGCGCAGCGCGGCCAGGGCCGCGTACTGCGAGACGCTGGGCGCGCTCATGATGGTATACTGGTGCACTTTACGCATCATCCCCAGCATCTCGGCCGGGGCGGCGATGTAGCCGATGCGCCAACCGGTCATGGCGTAGGCTTTGGAAAAGCCCTGCAACAGAATGGTGCGATTGTACATCCCCGGCAGGCTGGGGAAGCAGACGTGGTCTAAACCGTAGACCAGCCGGTCATAGATCTCGTCAGAGATGACCAACAGGTCGTGTTGTTTGACGACGGCTGCGATCTCGTTGAGCCGCTCGCGGCTCATCACTGCGCCGGTGGGGTTGTTGGGGTAGCCGATCAGCAGCGCCTTGGTGCGGGGAGTGATGGCGGCGGCGATGTCCTCGGCCGTCACCTGAAAGTTGTTCTCGACGGTGGTCGGCACGATGACGGGCGTCCCTCCGGCAAAGACGACCTCCGGCGCGTAGGAGACGAAGCATGGATGGGGGACGATGACCTCGTCGCCGGGATCCAACGTGGCGGCAAGGGCCAGGTAGAGCGCTTCTGAGACGCCTACGGTGACCAGAATCTCGCTGGCCGGGTTATAGGTCTGGCCGTACAGCCGGTCCAGGTGCTCGGCCAGGGCGCGGCGCAGCTCCATCAGGCCAGAGTTAGAGGTGTAGTGAGTCTCGCCTCGTTTCAGCGCTTCGATGCCGGCCTGTACGATCGGCTCGGGAGTGTCGAAATCGGGCTCGCCTATCCCCAAGCTGATGACGTCCTCCATCGTGGCGGCGATGTCAAAAAAGCGGCGGATGCCGGATGGGGGAACGGTGGCGATGCGTTCGGAGCAAAAGTTGCGGACGCGGTGCATTGAGACCTCCTTTGGTAAGTGATGAGTGAAACATTAAGCGTCAAACACCAGTTCTGGACGTTCGTGCCAGATCAGCTCTGCTATGCCGCGGAATTGACCCCCGACCACCAGCGGGATCATAACGTCGCTCTTTCCACCACCGTCTCCCTCGTCCTCGTGGTAGCGGGTGGGGGTCAGGTCGCCGGCGCGGTAGCGGGCGTACATCTGGCGCAGCATGGCCTGCGATTCGGCGTTGTGGCAGTCGAGCAGATTAGTGCCAACCAACGCCTCGCCTCCCCGGTCGGCATAGTGCTCGAGGGCCAGGTCATTCATAAACAGGATGCAGTATTCTTCGTCGGCGATGGTGACGGCCGCGCGCAGCCCGCCAAACAGCGCGCCTAGCCTTGCCTGGCCGATCATTGTTTATCCCCCTTGCGCTGGCGTGAGAGCCACCACGCACCCGCGCCGAGGGCCGCGGCCAGAGCCACCAGCCCGACGGCGGCGGCGGTGACCGTCTTTGGTTCCATTCCTGGCATCACCGCGCCGCGCAGTCCGGCCTCGGCGCCGTACTCGGCGAACATACGCCCCCACTTGGTCTGGAGCGCGGCCTCGACCCGTTTGCGTCCCACGAAAGGATACCAGTAGACGTTGTGGTAAAAGTTGCTGGCAAAGTAGGACCAGGGCACCAGCGGCGTCCGCAGCAGCAGCGGCTCGAAGGGATGCAGCCAGCCGTGGTAGATCAGCTTTTGCCCCCGGCTGGCAAAGGTATCCTCCTGGACAAAGTTCCAGTCCTGGGCCATCACCCAGTCCGGATCCTCACCCACGATCTCGATCTGCTTGGGGTCGCCCACGCCCAGCCCCAGCTCGTGGGCGATGCGGATGAAGGGCAGGGAGAGCGGGTCAAAGCCCTGTAAATAGGCCGACATCGCGTCAATCGCTACCTGGTCGGCGGAGGCGAGGATGATGTCTTTTTCGTGCGGACGCATGGCGCGGGGCCCGGGGCCATCGCCGGCGAACGTCCCATCCATCACGGCGAACAGTCCTGGGTGGATGTCCTGCTGGATCATCAACAAGTCCACCACAGTCTTGTGGATGACGGAATGGGTCCAGTGCCGTTTTTGCCCCAGCAAGCCGCCGAAGGCGTTCTTCATCGCGCCGGTGATGGTGGTAAAGACGTGCGTTTTTACTGTGGGCAACTGGATAATGTTACGCCCGATAAAGATCTCGGGGATGTGAACCCCCTCAGGGTAGACCTTGTCCAGCACCAGGAAGGGTTGCTTTGGCTCATAGCGCACCCAGTTGTACTCTGGCTCGTAGAGGTGGACGTTGCGCAGGTCGTATTTGTCGGTGACGTACTTGTGCTTGTTGTTCTTTTCACCTACGTAGGCGTCCACGACGACGGTGTCGTTGTGGCCGGCGATCAGGTTTTCGTAACCGGCGCTCTGCAATGCTTGGATCACTCCCTCCAGTTGCCAGGGGGCGGTCGAGCAGGCCGGGTACCAGGTCTGCCAGGAGATGTTGATTTTCAGGATGGTCTCTTTCTCTTTAGGCAGGGCCTCCTGGAAGCCGGCCAATTCCATCAAGCGGGCATAGTTCTCCAGCACCGTCTCCGGTCTGGTTCTTAGGACAGCTACCTTACCTTTTCCGGGAAAGTCTTTGCTCATAGTGCCTCCACGTGTGGTGTTTGTTTTGTTCCAAGACAACAGCTCAGGTGCCCGGCACCTTGAGGACTCGGACGGAGTTCGTAGTAAGCCACGGACGGATACCGTGTATCCGCGTGTAGCGGAGTGGCGTCCGACGGCACTTCACTTCGTTCCGGACGGATGTCTGCATCCG
>CAYMWP010000228.1:0-4165 GCA_964393895.1 uncultured Anaerolineales bacterium
TCGTATCTTGAAAGTGATGTTCGTAGTGCGCCACGAAACGCAGTGGAGTGGCGCACAACCGCACTCCGTTACACTCCGTGCGTGACTACGAGCCGAATGTAACATTGTCGAAGTAGTTACCCCTATGGTACAATAATGACCCGTGGAATGATCCCACGAATCCAGCCAAAAACCCTTGGAGGAATGAGATATGAGAAAAGAACGAGCGATAGTTTATCCCTATATCCCCAATTCTGCGCCTGCGGTCAAGAGGCAAATGCTCAACGCGGTTGGAGCGGAGAGCACGGACGATTTCTTTGAGGACGTCCCCGAGAAACTCCGGCTCAGGGAGAACATGAACCTGCCCCAGCCCTTGTTGTCTGAATATGCGTTGAAGCGACACGTCGAGTCTATCCTGGCCAAGAACAAGACCGCCGGGGAATACGTCAGCTTTCTAGGGGCCGGGTGCTACCAGCACCACGTACCGGCCGTGTGCGACGAGGTGAGCGGACGCAGCGAGTTCCTGACCGCCTACGCCGGCGAACCCTACGACGACCACGGGCGGTTCCAGGCACTCTTTGAGTACGCCAGCATGATGGGCGAGCTGTTGAACATGGACATCGTCAACGTGCCCACCTACGATGGCTTCCAGGCCGCCGCCACCTCGCTCCGCATGGCCTGCCGGTTGACAGGGCGGCGCGAGGTGCTGCTTGCCAGGACAATCAGCGCCGACCTGCTGTCCAAGATTCGAGACTACTGCAAGCACAGTTCCGAGATTAAGCTGATCGGCTACGATTCCGCGACGGGGCAACTGGACCTCGATGCCCTCAAAGCCGCGATCTCTGACCAGACGGCAGCCGTTTTCTTTGAGAACCCCGCCTATCTCGGCTTTATCGAGGCCCAGGGCGACGAAATCTCCCAGATCGCCCACGAGCACGGCGCGGTCTGCATCGTCGCTGCGGACCCGATCTCGTTGGGCGTTCTGACGCCACCGGCCGATTACGGCGCCGCCGGCTGCGGCGCCGACATCGTCTGCGGCGACATCCAGCCGTTGGGGATGCACGTGCAGTTCGGCGGCGGCCAGGCGGGCTATATCGCCACCAGAGACGAGGTCGAATACGTGAACGAGTACCCCTCCCGGCTGTTCGGCATCGTCCCCACCTCCGTTCCTGGCGAGTACGGGTTCGGCGACGTGGCTTACGAACGGACATCTTTTGCCATTCGAGAAGAGGGTAAAGAGTGGGTGGGCACGGCTGCCGCCCTGTGGGGCATCACGGCCGGCGTCTACCTGGCACTGATGGGGCCGCAGGGCATGCGCGAGATCGGCGAGACGATTATGGCTCGCTCGCGCTATGCGATGCTCAAGCTGGACGAGATTGCGGGCGTCACGGCCCCTGCCTTCCGGTCGCCCCATTTCAACGAGTTTGTCGTCAATTTCGACGGCACGGGCAAGACGGTGGCAGAGGTCAACGAGGCGCTGCTGGCGCGAGGCATTTTCGGCGGCAAAGACCTGGCGACCGAGTTCCCGGAACTGGGCCACAGCGCCCTCTACTGCGTGACCGAAATCCACACCCAGGCCGACATTGACCGGCTGGTGGACGCATTGACGGAGGTCGTAGGATAACATGGCTCAACAAGACATATCCAAGCACAGATTCACAGACGGCAAACCCAACCTGAGGCGCTTTCACCAGGCCCGGTGGGATGAACCCGTCATCTTTGAGCTGAGTTGCGAGGGGCAGCGGGGCATCCTCGTCCCCGAGGTGGAGGATGAGATAAAACGTGAGGTCGGGGATGTGCTGGCTACCTTGCCCGAAGCGATGCGCCGCAAACAGCCGCCCGCACTGCCCGAACTCTCGCAACCCCAGGTGCTGCGCCATTATATGAGGTTGTCACAGGAGAACCTGGGAGTTGACCTGAACGTCGAGTGCGGGCAAGGAACGTGTACGATGAAGTACAACCCCAAGATCAACGATCAACTGGCCCGCTCGCCCAAACTGGCCGACCTCCACCCGCTGCAAGACACCGAGACCGTCCAGGGTATTCTGGAGATCATGTATCGGTTCGAGCAGCTGCTCAAGGAAATCTCGGGGATGGACCGCTTCACCCTCCAGCCCGGCGCCGGGTCGGCGGCCATATACGCCAACGTCTCAATGATCCGCGCCTACCACGAAGCGCGCGGCGAGGGCGGAGGCGGACAAAAAACGTCCGGGCGCGACGAGGTCATCACCACCATCTTCTCGCATCCCTCCAACGCAGCGTGCGCGCAGACCGCCGGGTACAAGGTCATCACCCTCTATCCCGACGCCGACGGCTATCCCGACCTCGACGCGCTCAAGGCGGCCGTCTCGGAGCGAACCGCCGCACTGCTGATCACTAACCCGGAGGACACGGGGATTTTCAACCCCAAGATCGAAGAGTTCGTGCAGGTCGTGCACGACGCGGGCGGGCTGTGCGCCTACGACCAGGCGAACGCCAACGGCATCCTGGGGATCACCCGGGCCAGGGACGCCGGCTTTGATCTCTGCCATTTCAACCTGCACAAGACCTTTTCGTCCCCCCACGGATGCGGCGGGCCTGGCGGTGGAGCCAGCGGCGTGACCGATGAACTGGCCCGCTTCCTGCCGGTTCCCGTGGTTGATTTCGACGGCGAAAAGTATTATCTGGACTATGACCGGCCCGACAGCGTGGGCAAGCTGCGTCCGTTCTACGGGTACGCCCCCGTCGTGCTGCGGGCGTATGCCTGGGTGATGAGCCTCGGCGCGGAGGGGTTGCGGGAGGTTGCCGAAATCGCCGTGCTCAACAACAATTACGTGCTCAAAAAGATGCTGGAAATCCCAGGTGTGAGCGCGCCGTACGCCCAGGGCAAGCGCCGCATCGAGCAAGTCCGGTATAGCTGGGAGGAGTTGGTGCAAGAGACGGGCGTCCGCTCCGAAGAGCTGGGCATTCGGGCGGCCGATTTTGGCGTCCACTATTGGACCAGCCATCACCCCTTCGTCGTCCCGGAACCCTGCACGCTGGAGCCGACCGAGTCGCTCTCCAGAGACGATCTGGACGAATACGTAGCAATCATGGCGCACGTGGCGCACGAAGCGCGCACGAACCCCGAACTGGTCAAGACCGCGCCACACAACAGCACCGTCCACGCCATTGACGATCACTCGGCTCTGGACGACCCGTCCCAGTGGGCGACGACGTGGCGCGCCTATCGGCGCAAAGTGCGCCAAGCGGCAAAATGACGGCCCGCGAGCGGGTGGAGAAACTGGGACTGATCGTCAACCCGGTCGCCGGGCTGGGTGGCAGGGTCGGACTGAAAGGCAGCGACGGCGCGGACGTACAAAAAAAGGCGCTGGCGTTGGGCGCTGTGCCCCAATCACTGAACCGAGCGATCCAGGCACTCGAACGAGTCAGGTCGGTAGACGGTCTGGAAATCATCACCTACCCCGGTGAGATGGGGGCGGATGCGGTCAGGGCGTGTGGGTTGGAACCGGTCGTCATCGGCGCGATCAGGGCCGGCGCAACGACGGCGCAAGACACCCAGAACGCGGCCAGGGAAATGCGGCGACTGGGCGTGCGCCTTTTGCTGTTTGCCGGTGGAGATGGCACGGCCAGGGACGTATACAACGCGGTCAGGGACAACCTCCCGGCGCTGGGCATCCCGGCGGGGGTCAAGATCCACTCGGCGGTTTACGCGACCAATCCCAAGAGCGCAGGAGACCTGGCTGCATCCTACCTGGAGGGCAAAACCACCGCTTTGCGCCAGGCCGAGGTGGTGGACATTGACGAGCAGGCCTTTCGACAGGGCATCGTCTCGGCCAGGCTATACGGCTACCTTCCGGTACCGTTCGAAAGGCGGCTGCTCCAGGGCCTCAAGACGCCCAGCCGCCCCGGCGAGCAGTCTGCTATGACGATGATAGCGGCCGACGTCGTGAGCCACATGGAAGAAGACTGGCTCTACGTCATCGGGCCAGGGACGACGACCCGCGCGATTGCGTCCCGATTGGGACTGTCCAAGACGTTGATCGGCGTGGATGTGGTCGCCGTCTGTTCACCCTCAGGCGACGGTAAACTGGTCGCCGCCGACGCGAACGAATCTCGATTGTTAGAGCTTTTGGAAGGGCATCGGGCCAAGATCATCGTCACCCCCATCGGTGGCCAGGGCTATATCTTTGGCCGGGGGAATCAG
>CAYMWP010000229.1:0-4140 GCA_964393895.1 uncultured Anaerolineales bacterium
GAGATCGTCGCGCCTGCCGTGCCTCGATTATGAGAATTTGGATCTACTGAGACTCTCGAATTGTTCGTTGATTCGTACCGTTTGATCGTCCGCCTCAGCCAGGAGACGGGCGCCGGTTCGTACTTGCGCACCATGAGCACCGAGTAATCTGCTCCGTCGGTCACCTGGTCGGGGATGGAGCCGAAAAGCAGATTTCTCAAGAATCATTCCTCCGAAGCCCCACCAGGTCTGTTTGGTTGTCTTGCTGTTCGGTCACATTTTCTCCTCATCGCAAGAGCGTTACGGCTTGCGCCACACGGTGATACTCTTGCGCAGCGCGGTACGACCATACCTTGCCATCTGCTGACTGCTGTTCCCCTTGCGTTGCGGCAAAACATAGATGGTGACAGGTTCAAATCCAACTTGCTCGGCCAGATTTGTAGTCAGGGTATCTACCGGGATAACCTCACCGGCGTAACGCACATTGTCGTTGACAAACACCACGTGTGCACCGCTTTGGCATACGTGGCATAGTTCTGCAAATACAAAGGTCAATTCTGTAAAGTACTGGGCGATCATGGTCAACACACCTGTGTTGTTGATCTCTCCCAGTTCGTTCCTGGTCTGTAACGCTGTATTGACCTCAGTGAGAGCTGCGTTGTGTTGGGCCACCTCTGCGATACGGATGTAACGGTCGTGTTGGTCAATAGAGCGATAGAACGCTTCGAGTTCGTCCAACTTGGGTTTATTCTCCACCGTGCAGGATAGCTGATCCTGCCGCAGATCAAAGATCTCTTTGCCCACACCCAGATAGGCCAGCTCGAGGGCATACGTCCTGGTATAATCGTATCTGTTGGCGTAAGGGGGTGAGGTGATGACGCAAGCAAACTGATCGGATTCCATCTTTGGAAGCACGTAGAGTGTGTTGCCATCTACAAGTTGCTGATAGCTTTCCCGTGGAGGATTTTCTTGCAATCGGATCACATCCACAATAATTTTGCTCAATGCTTCAACGAACGCTTTTTGAACGCTGGGCAATTCTCCCTTGTGGATCCCTTTGAAAGGCTTCTTTCCCTGCGCCACCCGCCTGGCGTTACGCTCGATCATCTTTTGTGCTCGCCCGTCCCAGCGCAAGAATCGTCCATCTTTTCTGGTGTAGCTGATTTTCTCAAGAATGCTGATGAGAACCAAGCGACACAGGATTTTAGTCTCCTCGCTCACGTCCAGGGTCTCGATCCAATGCTTGTAGGCCATCAGATCGTTCTCTGTCTGTTCAGGGAATGCTGACCTGGTGATGTCCACGTGGGGAAATTTTTTCCCTGTCGCTGACAGAGTCGCTTTTCTCGCCAGACCCCTGACATAGCGCAGTTCATCCAAACTGTAATCAAAGGCCCGTGACTTTGCCTGCCAGGCCACGTGACAGTGCGGTAGCAACTCGATTCCCACAGCGTTGACGCCCAGCATCTGGGCGACCAGCATCGTTGTACACGAGCCGGCGAAGGGATCAAGAATTGTATCGCCGGGTCCCAGGCCAAATTTCTCGATCAGTGTCTCGATCAGATTGGCCGAGAAACCTTCTCTGTACTTGATCCAGCTATGCAAGATCTCGGTCTTGTTGGCCTGGAAGCTGACGATCTGCCGGTCGAACTCGTCGGTTTCCTCTAGCAGATGGCTGTAGCGTTCTTCCAACGCTATGCGGGCACGTTCAGAGCACACCCCCTTGTGCGAGAAAGTACCGCGCATCAGGTCTCGGGTCTTTTTTGATCTCGGGGAAAAAAGCAAGTTGTTGCATACTGAGCGACCCTCAATGGTTGTGCGTATCCACTCACTCTGATTATAACCCAACGACGGGGCTTGCACAAGAAACCTTCGACCGTTACCATCCTTTTATACTTCGCGCCACCCGGCGGAGGGTAGAGATACCGGTCGGCTCGTAGCGGCGCACCATCAGCACCGAGCAGGGAGCCTGGTCGGCGACGGCGTCCGGGATCGCGCCGACGAGCAAGCTCTTGACGCCCCACTCGTCGGAAGCGCCAACGACCAGCAAATCATATTCACCCTTCTGTGCTTCCTCGAGGATGGCTTCCACGACCGCTCCATGCACTACAACCCGCGCCTGTACCCGGGTATCCGAACCGAGGATCTCTTCCACCAGGTGACGCAGCGAGCGCATCTCCGCCTCGACGTCCACTTCCTCGGCGGGCCGGGCCACGCGGAGGACTGTCAGTTCGGCCTCGTCGCCGCGGGCGATCTGGGCGGCCAGCCGCAGCCCGAGCCGGGCGTGGGGACCGCCGCCAGCGGGCACCAGCACGCGACGCACCTGGTTCAAGTGACGCTCGCGCAGGACAGCGACGTGGCATTGGGCCTCTTGCAATATGGTCTTACCCGGACTGCCATAGATGCGGCCCGCCGAGAGAGGCCCCCGCCAATCGAGGAGAATCATCTCCACCGCCGGACGGGCCTCGATCACCGCCAGGACTCCCGAGGCCTCCGCATGAGCCGCCCGGCGCAACGGTCGCACCGGCACGCCCAGGTCCACCCCCTGCTGGGCCAACTGTGCCAGCGGCGAACCCTTCGGGGCAGCGCCCTGCTTTGCCAGCCGCGCTTCCACGGACGTCAACGGCGTCTGGGGAGGAACCACGACGACGTCCAGCGCGACGATGACCCGTTGGTCGTCGGTGTGCGCCAACGCAGCCGCCAGGTTCAGGAGGGGCTTGGCCCTGGCGCCGGGCAGGAGCGGGATGAGGATCTCGTGTTTCTCCGCCTGCGTCGCTTCCTCGGCGGCTTCGATCATCCCCTCGAGAGGTCGCTCCCGTTCCCAGAGCGGCCCAAACTCCCCGATGACGGTGGCCTTGCGACGCACCCAGATCACATACCAGATCAGGCTGGCCGCCACCAATCCCAGGCCAGCCACGCGCGATTCCGGAGCCATGGTGAAGATAACCGCCAGGCAGAGCAATCCTCCCGCCACGGGCAGCACCGGGTAGAGCGGGACGCGGAAGGCCGGGCGATACCAGCGTGGTTGTGAGATCCGCATCACCACTACCGAAAGACAGAGCAGCGCGTAAGAGACCATAAAAAGCGCACTCGAGATCTCTGCCAGCGCCTCGGCTCGACCAGTGAGCGAGAGCAGGATACCCAGGCCGCCGGTGACCAGGATGGCGTGGGCCGGGGTGTTTCGCTCAGGGTGAATGTAACTGAACCAATCGGGCAGCACACCGTCGCGCCCCATGCCGTAATTGATGCGCGAGGAGGCCATGATGGCCGCGTTGGCCGAGGAAAGCGTCGCCAGGATCGCCGCGGCCAGCATCAGCGTCCCGCCGACCGGCCCGGCGATGTGACTGGCGGCGTCCACCAACGGGGCCTCTCGGCGAGCGATCCCCATGTAGGAAAATATTCCCGTCAACACCAGCAAGATCAGCGCGTAGAGGACGGTGGCGATGATGACTGAGCCGATGATGGAGAGCGGAAGATTGCGTTCTGGGCGTTTCATCTCCTCGGATATGGTCGAGATTTTCTCGAAACCGGTGAAAGAGACGATGATCAGACCGATGGCGCCCACCACGGCTCCCCAACCCAGGGGCGCAAAGGGCCGGTACAGGGTTGTATCTACTTTGAAGAGACCGACGCCGACGAACGCGGTCAGAATGACCAACAGGATCACGACCACCACGTTCTGCACGCTGCCGGTGATCTTGGCTCCCCGGTAGTTCAGCCAGGTGAAAAGCAGGCCGAGCAGCAACGAGGCGACCCACGGCGGCAGGGGGACGATCATCGCCAGGTACTCGCCGCAGGCGAGCAGGTAGAAGCCGCTGGCAAAGGTCAGGCCCAACCAGTTGCCCGGCCCCACGATGGACCCCGCCAGTGGCCCTAGCGCCTGGGTGATGAAAGTGTAACTGCCCCCGGCCCTGGGCATTCCCGTCGCCAATTCCGAGATGACCAGCGCGATCAGCAAACAGAGTGTGCCTGCCAATGTGTAGGAAATAGCAGAGGCCGGCCCGGCCCGTTCGGCGGCCAGGGCCGAAAGCACAAAGATGCCCGCGCCGACCATCGTGCCCAACCCAATGGCGATCCCTTCCTTCAGGCCCAGCTCGCGCACCAGGTTGTGAGCTTCGTCGGGCGATTCGTTCCGATGCATAGAATTTCCTCCTTGGTCTGGTA
>CAYMWP010000230.1:0-3934 GCA_964393895.1 uncultured Anaerolineales bacterium
CAACGAGCCAGAGCCTCCGTTCCCGATCAGGCCCTCGTGTCCCAAATCATCTGACAACGGACAGATCAGTCTAATGAAATTTAATCTGAGGCAGGTCAGAAAAGGAACGTAGTTGGGAACTGCGCATAGCATAAACCTACTGGGCCACCCGAGGTTCTTCTCGGAGTTCCTTCATACGTTAAGCGAGGGGCTGCAGTGGGACTACCAATATGCGATGATCTACCCTCGTGGATCATTGCCGGCCATTTGGCATGTCGAGTTCAGAAAACCGATGCGCCTTTCGGAGGCATGGCAAAGGTACTCCGACGTCTTCTTTCGCCTCGACCCTCTGTTCGCCCTTTGCGCCCGTGGCTCCCAAACCGGCGTCGTGAGCCTACGGTCGGTGGAGCCGAGAACGCGGCACCTGCGGAAATTCTTTCAATTTCTGGAGTTTCTGGGGCACGGACACTCGTGTGACGACATGGCCCTGCTGTTGCCGACCCTAGACGATGCGACACTTGCCGTCGGCTTCGGCCGGGTAAACGCGCAATTCGACGCGGCCGAAGCCGAGCGGCTCTCGGCCTGGCAGGAGATGGCCGAAGCATTACTGAACGCGCACCTGAATGCCCTCGACTACGAAGTTAGGCTTGGGCTGCAGCCAGTTCCGGACAGGTCGGCTAGGACGGTTGACCCCAGCTGTCGAAACGTCGTTGTGGATCCAGTCTTCTGGCTCTCGCGTCATAGCTCGCTTGCAGCGGGCTGGGGCCAACCACTCGCCGGACCGTTCGGCTGTGAGACGCCGACGGAAGGACCGATCTCGGCACTAAACTATCGAGCAGAGGTCCAAGTTTTTTCGCCGGAAAAACTGACACTGAGGGAGGCGGAGGTCGTGCGGCATGCCCTCATGGGGCGCGCAAACATCGACATCTCCCAACGCATGAACCTTTCGCACCAGGTTGTGAAAAACATGAAGTCCGCAATCTATCGAAAGCTAGATATCACTACTGAGAAAGAGTTGTTCCTGATTTTCATCGAACACCTGACCAGCCGCTATCCCTGATTGCCGCAAACCCCGAGTGGGTGCGGTTTGCAGGCGAGGCAGGACGTTACCACAGTAATGTTGTCACAGGAATTCGTTGATCCTACGCTCGTGGCTGGAATGCGCTTCAGCGCGATCCCAGGGCAGGCGCATGGGTGCTCACGGTCCAGTATTTCCATTGGGAGAGCAAAATGACTGACGCTTCTAATCCGGCAAACAATGCAGGCAGTAGGCTAGAATCGAGGGCTTCGATGCCTTTGACGGCAAGCGAACTGGATCGTCGTGAATTCATCGCCCTGTCGTCGGTCGCCAGCGTCAGCGCCGCGACGGCGGCGGGCGTAATAGGCGCGATCCATCCCGATTCCGCACGCGCGGACACACAAGCAAAGTTAGGCGGCACGCTCCGCATTGCGATGAACGTCAAGGCGGTCGACGACCCGATCAGGTTCGACTGGCCGGAAAAGGGAAACGTCGCGCGGCAGTTCTTGGAAGGCCTTGTACGCTGGAATGCCGACCTGACCTTCGCTCCGCAACTTCTGGAAGGCTGGATCGTAAGCGACGACTCACGAACCTATACGCTGCAGGTTCGCAGGGGAGTGACTTGGACAAACGGCGACGCCTTCACGGCCGATGACGTGATCCACAACATCCGGCGCTGGTGTGACACGACCATCGAGGGATCGGTCACGCCAGGTCAGTTCGCCGCTCTCGTCGATGCTGGGACGGGCCAACTTCGGGCTGGGGCGGTAGAGCGGGTGGACGATCATACCGTCGTACTTCATCTGCAAAGTCCGGACGTGACGCTCATACCAGCGATGTCGACGCTGAACGCGCTTTGTGTGCACCCGCGATTCGATGGATCTGCCGCCTTGTCCGAAGCGCCAATTGGCACAGGCGCATTCGAACTGGAGAGTCTGGAGCTTGGCATAAAGGCCCGCTGCGTGCGCCGCAGGGACGGGAAATGGTGGGGCGGAGCAGCGTATTTGGATGCGGTCGAGTTCATTGACCTTGGGTCTGATGCCAGCCTTCAGGTTGCATCATTCGAAGCCAATGAGATCGACATGAATATGAGCACATCCGCCGATTTCATCGAGGTTCTGGATGCGCAGGGGCTTGACAGCCAGACAAAGTCGACCGCCAACACGATCCTCGCACGGATGCGCGTGGATGAACCGCCATATGACGATCAACGTGTACGCCAAGCGATCCAGATGGCGGTCGACAATCGCGTAGTACTGGAACTGGGCTTTGGCGGGCGCGGTTTAGTTGCCGAGAACCATCATTGCGGACCTATGCATCCGGAATACGCCGAACTCCCGCCTCAGACACATGATCCGTCGCGCGCAAGCGAGGTTATGACCGAGCTTGGATTGTCTGACACGGAACTGGAAATCATATCGGCAGATGAGGACTGGCAAAGCAATACGGCAGACGCCGTTGCGGCCCAGCTCCGCGATGCCGGTCTGAAGGTCAAGCGCACGGTCGTTCCCGGCGCAACCTTTTGGAACGACTGGAATAAGTATCCGTTCTCTTTAACTTGGTGGGTACCCTACCCACTGGCCGTTTCAGTGTATCGACTAGCCTACCATTCCGAAGGTGCTTGGAATGAGACCGGTTTCGCCAGTCGCGAGTTCGATGCCCTTCTCGACGAAGCCGCCGGAATCTTCGACGCGGAAGAGCGTAAGGTTCCCATGGCTAAAATGGAGAAGATTCTTCAAGACAGCGGGGTCCTAGTGCAGCCGTATTGGACCAATAGCACCCAACACTACCGCACCTTCGTCAAGAACTACGACACCCATGTACAGCAGGAACTGCATCTCGAACACGTGTGGATCGATGGCTAGCGGGTGCCAAGACGCAAGGTGGCTGTAGTGGCACCTGCACGCTTTGGACCGGCAGCCGTCGAGCGGATGGTCGATCTCGGCGAAGTTACCTGCAGGGTCGTGGAGCAAGGATCTGGTCCGCCGATCCTGTTTATTCCAGGCGGCGACTACAAGGCTGAGCTCTATCTAGAGCAGGTCAACGCGCTATCGGACCAATATCGCTGCATTGTTTTCGACCCCAGGGGTGTGGGGCAAACAAAGTCGCCATCGCCGCCATGGACGATGGCGGACTTTGCGGCTGACTGCGCGTCCTTGATAAGACACCTAGATCTCGAAAAGACCTTCCTATGCGGCATGTCGATGGGAGCCCAGATCGTTTTGCAGACCACCATCGACTATCCTGATCTTGTCCGGGTAGCGATACCGATAGCGTCACCGGCGCATTTGGGTCCCGGCTTTGCCATGGACATGATGAATGCCGAGATCGAGTTGCGCCGTACGGGAGTGACTTTGCCGGCTATTTATCAGGCCCTGCATTTCGCCGCCATGTATTATCCCTCCAGCGCCTTGTCCGACCCCGACCTATGGAACCAGATCAAGGCGGAGTTGATGGAGCAGTTCGACGGACGAAGCGCAGATCAGCTGATTGCTCAGTGGCAGCCGTGTCTCGGTTTCGATTGCCGGGAAGAGCTTAGAACTTGTTGTGTCCCTATTCACGTAATTGCGTTCGAACAAGACCTAATGACACCGCCATCGGAATGCCGAGGAGTCTCCGACCTCGCGCCGAGGGGTGCCTTCCACGTACTCGAAGATATGGGCCACGCCTCGATGCGTTTGCACCGGCCTGAAAGACTAACTAAGAAAATCGTCGAAATACTGAGTGCCTGCAATGCGTAGAGCAAAAAAACGATATGACTTCGCGCCCGAGACAATGGCCCAAAAGGCGGTTTTTCCGCAATGTGGCCATCGGATTCTGAGGTTTCTCTGCACTAGTCGCGAATGATCGCTATTCCTTCTGCGCCGTGACTATCGGGTTTAGGGCGTTCATGATGCAATTGCGAGAGCTTCGGTTGGGCCATTTCCGGAAAGGGCT
>CAYMWP010000231.1:0-3910 GCA_964393895.1 uncultured Anaerolineales bacterium
GCTTACCAGGAAATTCAGCTTTTGACCAGCCGATTACGCGAATGGTGAGTGATAACCGAAAAGTGCCCCCCACACCGGCTCTTTAGGCCGGTGTGGGTGTAAAAAACCCGGCACGAATTTACGGCGGTCTGTACTTGGCGTCTTTGCGGTTCATTTCCGAGTTTTTCCGGTGGAGTCATAAATCTCAAATCATGGTATAATCTCTCCTTGTGAAGAGACAATGGAAACTATGGCTTGGATTGACCATCAGCGCGGCGGCGTTGTTCCTGGCGCTGCGAGGGGTTGACGCGCGCCGGATGGCGGAGGCGCTGGCCCAAGCGGAATACGTCTATCTCCTCCCGGCCCTCATCGGGATTGTGGGTTTTCTTTACACCCGCTCCGTCCGCTGGCGGCTGCTGTTGGGGCCGGAGGTGAGCGTCTCTCGCTGCTTTTGGGTCACCAACATCGGCTACCTGGTCAGCAACGTGCTTCCTTTCCGCCTGGGCGACCCGGCCCGGGCGGTGGTGATCGGGCGAGATGGCACAATATCCACCGCTGCCGCACTCTCCACCGTCGTCGTGGAGCGGGTGCTGGACATGCTGATGGTGGTCGCTCTCCTGGCGGGCGTGGCTCCCTTTGTGAGCGAGACCGGCAGTGCCGCGAGCGCGGGCCTGATCGCAGGAGGCGCGGCGCTGACCGCCTTGGCTGGGCTGCTGCTCCTCGCCTTCCGGCCAGATTGGGGCCGGCGGGTGACGCGGCGCGTGCTAGGATGGATACCTCGGCTGGATGCGGAGCGTTGGGCGCAGGCGCTGGACGGCCTGTTCGAAGGGCTCGCCCCTCTACGCTCCGGGCGGCGCGCGCTGGCGCTGCTGGCCTGGTCGGTGATCACCTGGGCCTGCGTCGTCGCTTATTACGGGGCTTTTTTACGGGCATTTCTGCCGCAACCTCCGGTTCTGGCGGCCCCTTTCCTCGTCTGCATCGTGGGGCTGGGGATGGCGATCCCCTCCTCGCCGGGCGCTATGGGGGTCTTTCACGCCGTCGCCCGCTATGGGCTGACGGTCCCCTTTGGCGTGCCGGTGGAGCAGGCGGTCACTATCGCCTTTGCTATGCACACCTTCCAATATCTGTTGGGCTGTCTGTTGGGCTTGGTTGGGCTGTGGCAGGAGAGCCTCTCGCTGGGCTGGGTGCGGGACCAGGCGACTGGCGTATAAGGAGGCTGAATGACAAAACGATATCTGGTTACCGGTGGAGCCGGTTTCATCGGCTGCAACTATGTCCATCGCCTGCTGGGCCGGGGCGAACGGGTGACGCTGTACGATAACCTGTCCCGGCGCGGCGCGGAGGCGAACGTGGACTGGCTGCGCCAGCAGCACGGCGCCGCATCCTTCCGCCTGATCGTGGCCGACCTGCGCGATTGCGATACCCTGGCCCAGGCAGCGCGGGACGTCGCCGTCGTCGTTCACCTGGCCGGGCAGACGGCCGTCACTACCTCCGTGACCGATCCCCGCTCTGACTTTGAGGATAACGCCCTCGGCACCTTCAACGCGCTGGAGGCCGCCCGGCGCTCCTCCACCAACCCCATCTTTCTCTACTCCTCCACCAACAAAGTCTACGGCGGAATGGAGGAGGTGGCCGCGATCGAGCGAGAGACCCGCTACGCCTACCGCGACTTTCCGCTCGGCATCCCAGAGACCCAGCCGCTCGACTTCCACTCGCCCTACGGCTGTTCCAAGGGCGCCGGCGACCAGTACGTTCGGGATTACGCCCGCATTTATGGCTTGCCGACGGTCGTGTTGCGTCAATCGTGTATCTACGGCCTGCGCCAGATGGGCGTCGAGGATCAGGGCTGGGTGGCCTGGTTCATCATCGCCGCCCTCACCGGGCAACCGATAACCATTTACGGCAATGGCAAACAGGTGCGCGACGTGCTCTTTGTGGATGACCTGCTCGACGCCTACGACGCCGCCATTGCCCGCATCGAGATTGCCGCCGGGCAGGTCTACAACGTCGGCGGGGGACCGGAGCACACTATTTCGGTTTGGGCCGAGTTTGGTCCCATTCTGGAGCGTGTCATCGGCCGTCCCATCCCTGTCTCCAAAGCCGACTGGCGGCCTGGCGACCAACCCATCTACATCTCGGACATTCGCAAAGCCAGGCGCGATCTAGACTGGCGGCCTACCGTCGGTATAGAAGCGGGCGTCCGCCGCCTGTACGATTGGGTCGTCGCCAACACTTCTCTGTTCACCTGACTCACGCATCACGTTTCGTGCCAAGGAGTCCTCGTTGCGCATCCTCATCATGCTCACTTATTACCGCCCTCACACCAGCGGCCTCACCATCTACGCCGAGCGGCTGGCGCGAGGACTGGCGGCGCGCGGCCACACCGTCACCGTACTGACCTCGCACACTCACGTTCCCTGCTCCCATCCCCAGGAGACGATGGAGGACGGCGTGCGGGTTGTGCGCGCGCCGGTGCTGTTCCGCATCAGCAAGGGCGTCATCATGCCCACCATCGGTCTCTTGGCTACCCGCGAGGTGTTGCGGCACGATGTCGTCTGCCTGCACCTGCCCCAATTCGACGCGGCCGGTGTGGCGCTGCGCGGGCGCTTGCTCGGCAAGCCGACCACGCTGACTTATCACTGTGACCTGAAACTCCCGCCTGGTCTGTTCAACGTCGCCGTCAATCAGGCCGTCCACGTGATGAACCGGCTGGCCGGCATCTTTTCCGACCGGGTGATCGCCTACACGCAGGATTTTGCCGACCATTCCCCTTTCATTCGCACTTTTCACCGCAAAGTTCAAGTCATCCCCCCGCCGGTTGAACTGCCGGAAGTGAGTCCGGGCGCGGTGGCCGCTTTTGCCAAAATGCACCATCTGGACGGGAGCGGCCCGGTGATCGGCATGGCGACGCGGCTGGCCTCCGAAAAGGGAGTCCAAGTCCTGCTGAACGCACTGCCGCACGTGTCAGAAATCTATCCCAACGCGCGCGTGCTCTTTGCCGGCCAACACCAGGACGTGATGGGCGAGGAGGCTTACGCCCGGCGATTGACCCCCCTCTTCCGCCGCTACGAGGGCGAGGGACGCTGGAAGTTCCTGGGCGTCCTGAACCCTGCGCAGATGGCGGCCTTTTACCCCAACCTGGACGTGCTCCTCGTCCCCAGCCTCAACTCGACCGAGTCGTTCGGCCTGGTGCAGGTGGAGGCGATGTTGTGCGGCGTCCCTTCCATCGCCAGTGACCTGCCGGGGGTGCGCCAGCCGGTGTTGCAGACGGGGATGGGCGAGGTGACGCCGGTGGGCGATAGCGCCGGGTTAGCCGAGGCCATCGTCAAAGTGGTCGGCAACAAAGCGAACTATGTGCGTCCTAGGCAAGAGATCGCCGGCCGCTGGTCCACCGAACGCACGGCGGCGGGGTACGAGGCTCTCTTTGAGCGATTGTTGAGGCAAGGTCCTGAGCTGGTCGAAGGAGAGAAGCGGAGTGAGTGAGGACCGGCTGCCCGAGTTCACCCATCGCTACTTTTGGGACATTGCCCCGACAGAGCTGGACGTCGGCGAGTACCAGCGCTATGTCATTGAGCGCTTGTTGGAGTACGGCGACCTGCCTTCGGTGCGCTGGATGGAGGGCCGCTTCTCCCGCGAGGAGATCGTGGAGGCGCTAAAGACGAGCCGGCAGTTGAGTCCTCTGAGCGCCAACTTTTGGGCGTTGTACTTTGGCCTGTCGGCGGAGGCTAGAGGAGGAGTGCGATGTTTGTCGAAGCAGTTCCGGAACAGACGCGCCGCAACATGGCCGTACTAGCCCAGGCCGGCGTTACTCGACCGTTCTACCTGGCTGGCGGCACGACGGCGGCCTTTTACCTGGGCCATCGTATCTCGGTGGATCTCATGGACTAACACTTTTAACATTGACATTTCGAGTGTCAGGATGTAACCTGAT
>CAYMWP010000232.1:0-3906 GCA_964393895.1 uncultured Anaerolineales bacterium
GGATGTCTGCATCCGCGCTTACTACGAACACTTGCTATCATAAAGTGCGGAAAACAGGCTTGGACCAATTTTCTCCGCGTCCTCCGTGTCTCTGTGGTTAGATGACCTTTTCAGAGAAGTCTGTTCATTTGGTCGAGAAAACACGTTTGGGTCGTGCTTTGATCAGCCAGTAAGTGCGATACGGCACGCCCGCTTTTTCGTGGAACTCGCTTATGCCCTGGGCTTTGAGGGTTTCCAGATAATCCCATAGTTCGAGAAAATGGAGGTAGAACGGGATTTCGATCTCGACCAGAATTTCGTACTCGTACCATTGGTCGAGCAGCCCGAAAATTTTGCGTGGGTTCGAGGTGGATGGATAGACGAAAACGATCCTCCCACCAGGCGACAGGTAACTGGGACCCTGTTCGAGTAGGAGTGTCCCGTGTCGTGCGCCGTCGGGGCCGCTCAGCATAATAGTCCCTGGGATTACTAGATCTATGTCGCCGGGGTCGGGCAGGCACGGGGGATTGGAGACAATGAGCGAGAACTTTTCATCGTCGCCGATGGGATCGAACATTGAGCCGCGCCGGAATTGGATGCGGGCCGAGACGCCGTTCAGTTTCGCATTGTGCCGGGCGGTTTCCAGTGCGCTCTCGTGGGTGTCCACCGCTACGACCTGACGTGCGCCGCGCAAGGCGATCCCAATCGAGTAGACGCCGCTGCCAGTGCCCAGGTCGAGCGCCACGTCGTCCGGCCGAACGTCAACGTTGCGTACCAGCAGCACGGAGGAATAGGCCGTCGGCGCGTAGACGGTTAGGGGATCGTACTCGAGCACGAGTTGTCGTGCGGCGCTATCCCCTTTGCCAGCCTCGAGGGGAATATGCATGGTGTGCCATTTGGAGTCCACTGGCTATACCTCGTCGGTGGAGGGGGCGGGTTCGCTTGCGTCGCGGGCGCGCATGCCGCGCGCCTTTTCTCGCAATGCTTGGAAATAGTCGGTCTCTACGATTTGTTCCACCTGTTTCCGCCGTTTGACCTCGTCTATTTCGATGCGCAGTTGTCTGATCTGGTTCTTTAGCTCTTGCTCGCGCTCCCGCACCTGCTGCGCCTTCTCGATGGCGATGGCAGCCTGTGGGGCGATGGTTTCCAAGAGCCGCTGGTCGTCTTGGTCAAAGTTCCCGACGTGCTTGCTGATCAGTTCCAGCGTGCCCACCAGCCGGTCGCGGATGAGGAGCGGGACGCCGAGCAGGGAGCGAACGATTGCTTCGTCGGCTAGTTTTACCGTGACGGCTTTGCGTTCACTTTCGGCCTGGGTATCGGCTACCAGCAGGCTGCGGCGTTCCTGGCCGATGAGGCCGGTGAAACCCTTGCTGAGTTCGTATCTCCTGCCTCTCGTATCGGCGAAACCGCTTGTGCCGTTCCAGGCGGCCACGATCAGCTTTTGCTCGCGCTGGTCGAACAGTGTGATCTCGGCGGCGTCGTAGGCGATCACGTCGCGCACCCGGTCGAGGATGGCTTGCAATGTCTCGTCCACTTCTAGCGTGGCGGTGATGTCCTGGCCGATCTCGTAGACGGTGCGCAGCTCGGCCATGCGCGCTCGCAGTGAGATAACCATGTCGCTGAACACGCGCGCCAGGTGGCCGATTTCGTCGCCTTGCGCCGTCACGTCGGCGACGTCTTGCGGTTCGAACGGCTCGTCGTTCTCGACGTTTTGGGCCGCCGCGGCGAGCTTGCCGATTGGTTGAGCCAGTGTCCGGGCGACGACCAGCGACGCCACGACGGTCAGGGCTGCCATCAAGGCCGCGATTGAAATGCCCTGCGTCCGCTGCCGTTCGATGGGGCGTAAAAAGACATCTTCGGGCACGTCAACGACTACCATGAACAGGTTGGCCGAGGCGAATGGGTCTCGCACCGGGGCGTAGCCGACGACGTGCCACGCGCCGTCACATTCCCCGTTCTCTGCGGCGGGATCGGCGGCGTCGCGCGGATGACAGTAACGGTCGCTGCCGGCCTCGCCGGATTGGATAGCCTCCGAGAGGGTATCGGCGAGTTGCTGAGCAGCGGGAATCGGCTCTGGCAGCCGGGGCGTCTTTTCACTGGGGTCGCACTGGTCCACGCCCTCTGGGCACGAACCGCCCAGCAACCGCACCTCGGTAATGGCGTCGAGGATCTCTTGAGATTCTATGGTCCCCAGACTGCGGTAAAGCCAATTCGATTCGCCCGAGTGGCCGACGACGATGCCGTATTCGTTGACCAGGAAAATGTCAATGTTCTCTCTGCTTTCGTCTGTGATGTCCTCGCTTTCGATGTCCAGTGTGCTCCTCAGGATGTCGGTGACGAACTCGCCCTGGATGCGGGTGGCGATGGCGCCGATGACGTCTGTTTCCCGTTGGACGGGGGCCGAGGCGTTGATGCCGGGCGTGTCGGTCGTCCAGCCCTGTTGGATACCGGACGTGAATTGGCCTCCCGACAGGGCGACCTGGACATAATCGCGGAACAGGTAATTACGTCCGACGATGTCGGGATTGTTGTGAGAGACGACGTCGCCTTTCAGGTCGTAGAATCCCACCAGGTCAATGGCGGGATCGGAGGAGAGCAGGTTGGCGACCACGCTGTCCACACCGCTCTGAAGCTGAACTTGCTCCTCCTCGGTCTCGGCGCTCAGGAAAGCGACGACCTCCGGTTCGCTGGCGGCCATACGGATAAAGTTGTGATTGTCAATGAGGAATTGCTCGATGCGTTGAGCGGTGCTGTAGGCCAGGCGCGAAAGGCTGATTTGCGTCTGTTGGGTGATGGCCCTGGCGCTGCTGCCCGTGTTTATCCACACTGCCGTCAGCAGCGGACCGAGTGACAGGGTGAGCATGACGACCAACAGCTTGGCCCGAATGCTCCAGTTGCCAAAATAGAGCTTTTTCCAGAACGTGAATGATCGTTTTTTCTCCATGGTCTCTCCCGCCTTTATTTTTTACCCGGCAACATTTACGGCCTGCTGCTCCACAATATCGGTTTTCTACTTTGACGTTCTTTAGCGGCTACTTTTTGTCATAGCTATCTTGCCGCAGGTCTTTGGCCCGCTTGGTCAACTGTTGGAAGTAATCGGTTTCCGTGATCTCGTCCACCTGTCTTTTCCGCTTTCCTTCGTCAATCTGAATGCGGAGTTGCACTACTTCTTTCTTTAGCTGCTCCTCTCGTTCTTGGATTGCCTTGACCATGGTCTCCACTGCGTCAGCGACGGCGGATAGCGCCCGGTCGCTCTTGTCTGTGTCTCGGATGCCCTTCATAGCCTGGTCGTACTTTCCTTCGGCGACCAGTCTGGCCCAGTGCCCCAGCCGTTCGATGTAATCGGTCATGTGGCGGGCGCGCTGGCTGAGGAGGCGGATGACGGTCTCGGATAGCTGGGGAGAGGTGTGTACCCTGTTCAAAAAGCCATCCCGGTCCAAGCGGCGCAGGGTGGTGGGGCCAACGGCGGACGCGCTGGCGGAGCGGGGCCGGTCGTCTACCAGGGCCAGCTCGCCGAAGGCTTCTCCGGCTTGCAGGATGTTGAGGGTCAATTCTCGCCCCTCCTCGTCCAGGGTAAAGATGCGGATCTGACCCTCGTCAATGATGTAAAAGGCGTCCCCCGGGTCATCCCGCTGGAACAGCGCCTCACCAGCACCGAGGCGCACGATCTCCATCGTGTCTCTCAGTTGCGCTGCCTCGTCTGAAAGAAGGGCGTCCGTAAGTGTGCTAGAGTCGCTCATAGGGCAAACCTCGTGTGTTGCTTAACTGCTGCTCAGGCGCTAGACCTCCGAGGTCTTGGACAGCCTTTCTCCCACCGTTGCTGCCGAAAATGGTTGGTGTTTCACACTTGAAATAGCTCAATCAAGACCTCGGAGGTCTGAATTGGTGTTAGGCTGAGTAGCTTGACAATGTCACATTTGTCATTGC
>CAYMWP010000233.1:0-3905 GCA_964393895.1 uncultured Anaerolineales bacterium
ACTATCTGTCTGGTGTATCGGGTGACAACATTAATGTGATGCTGGCCGCCGCTGGCTACAATTTCAAACGGCTTCTGAGTAAGCTGAAACATTTCTTGCTCGAATTTCTATCTCGGGAATTCGCTGGAAATACCGGGTTAATTGCCCCGGAAATGGATTTTTAAGGATCGACTAATTACCGCGACTAACATTGCATGCCCAAGGAGGAAACCCAACTAGATTCTATACTTCTCAACATCAATTCTGGTGCGACATCGATCTGCACGCAAGATCGATGTTCCTCTGCATCATGGATCGGTATGTAAAAGTACTTTTGATTTCTTGGCCTGCGGGAGCAATCTGCGCCACGTTCCCCCCTGCCAGCTGGATCGCCAGCGCCTTCGCCTCATCAAGCGTCTTAAAACCCGTCATGACTATCTGGCGGTCAATCGGTTCTACCACTCTGGCCGCCCAAATTCATTCCTCCTTGACGACAACACCGATCATGTTTCCAACTTCCTGTGACGTTTTGGCATTCAGTTTTGTTCCACCTGCTGCCGTGAACACGATTTCTACACTTGGTAATTGGGTTATCGGATCAGAACAGATGTGGATCGCCTTCACGTCGGCAGCCCCTAAAACTGTACCCTCTCTCTCCGCGTACACGGTTGTCCCATCTTGGGGCAAATTGAGTGAAATCAGACCAGCTGAATGTACTGATTCGATTCTACATAGGCAAAAGTCGATATCGCCCAGGTGCTCCGTGTGAGTTCCACACGATGCAGCTGCTATCGACAAGCATATCCCGAAGAGCCGAGCCAATAGCGGTCCATCCCGGTGGATTCTCCCGGAGACTAATTGGACACTCGTCATATTCTTCACTCATTCAGTTGCCATAATAGTTTCGGCGTGAAACGCGCATGTGGGCTTGAAACGTACAACGATTAGGTCAGCTGCCGCGCACGGTCTGACCCTTTCGAACCTTGATCCTATCCTGCAAAGTAGCAGGCGAGTTTCTGGGCGGTCAGATGGAACGCCATGGTATGCCGCCCCTAGTGTAGATTATATCTCGGCTTATAGCGACCTGTATCACGACCCTGCGACTGAGCCGGACACAGACCAACGCCTCGCATCACCAGCTTGCAATACCCCGCTCACCTAAGGTAGACTGATTTTTCGAAACATGAGCGCCCTCTTCGATCATCTTCCCGAAAACTTCTTTGCGCCCCTGGCCTCGCCTAACCGGCGCCACTACGCGGCGCTCCTGCTGCGCTTCTACGAGCTATTCCACGAGTATCACTCTAGTGTGGCTCGGGCTCTGGTGGTGGATACCTTCACGGACTACCTGGAATCCCTGGCACCAGGGGAAGAACTCCTCAGCGAGGTTGAGGACGCCCGGACAGAGGCTAAGCTCGGCGGCGCCGGTGAACAGACCGCTCCCGAGGACCCGCGCGCCGCGGCAAACAGCTTTATCCGGCGTCTCGCCGCCTACGGGTGGATCGAGGAAGAGGAGATGCTGGACTTTACCCGAGTGATCAACCTCCGGGACACCGCGCGGCCGTTCCTAGAGGCGCTCCACCAAGTAAGCAACGGGATCGGGGTAGAGTACGAGAGCCACGTGGTAGCCATATACTCATCGCTGGAAAGCGATGCCGTGCAGGAGAGCGGCCAGCACGCGGTGCCGAACGCGCACATGCACACTCGTCTGCTCATGGAATCTCTCAAGCTGCTGGATCAGAACATACGGGCGCACCTGCAGCGGCTCTTCTCGGAGGAGGCCACGATACCCGAGCTTCTGCATGCGCACTACGATCTCTACATGCATGAGGTGGTCGACCGCGCCTACACGCGGCTGAAGACCTCGGACAACCTTTCCCGCTACAGGCCGCGAATAAACCGCCAGATCGCGGCGCTTCTCGCGGACGAGGACTGGCTGGGGCGGACCGCCGAGCACCTGTCGGTGATCAACAGGAGCTCCACGGAAGCCGCCCGCGGGGAGCTGTGCCGGATGCTGATCGAAATCCGCAACGACCTCCAGGCTATCGATCCCCTCCTGGAACGGATCGACGATCGCAACCGCCGCTACTCCCGAATCTCAACTGAACGCATACGCTCACGAATCCACTCGGATCAGAACGCCGCGGGATGGATCACCGCAATCGTGCGCGCTTGGAGCGAGGACTACTACCCGGAGGAGGCGGCTCCTGAAACCTTCGCCAACTCTATCCAGCGGCTTCGCTTCCTGGAGACCGACTCGCTCTACACGCGGCGCTCGCGTCAGGTAGGCGTCGAGGGGTTACGGCGACAGCCTGCCGACTCACTGGACGTGGAGGCGGCCGAGCGGGAAATCGTTCTTCGCGCCCGCGGTCAGCTGAGTCCCCGGAAGGTGGCGGCCTTTCTGGAGCAGGCAGCCCCGCTCCCGGGGGACGGAGCACGTGCGGCCGCGCTGCTGCAGGATATGGACAGCTACATCAAGCTGCTCTACGCCGGAGCGTACGCCGAGGGCCGGCCGGAGAGCTTTCCCTACAGCGTGGAGTGGTTCGAGAACGTCTGCCAGGTGGACCGATTCCGCATCGTAGACCATCGCTTTGTGAAAAGGTATCCCCGTGGTTGACCGTCTTCTGGTCTACGGCAAGCTCACTGAGTCCGACAGGGAGCTCTTCCGGACTTCGCTAAACCTGCTTCTCACGGAGAGCTTCCTGATCCGCTCCCTGGACTCCCACGCACGCTGCTACCGGTTCACCGTGGCGAACTTCGACCTCATGGAATCCTATCTCGCCCTGGCCGGCTGGGGTTTGAAGAAGGACGAACACCTCGGCGTTGTCTCCTTCGTGGGCCCTCCGGGGGCGCGGCTACAGCTCAAAAAGGACGAGAGCATCCTGCTGCTCGTCCTCAGGCTGCTCTACGAGGAGAAGGCGGCCGAGTTGGTCATCCATGGCGAGCGTACCGTCCGCCAGCAGGAAATCCAGGATCGACTGAGGATGCTCGCGGAGATCTCCTTCCGCAAGACGCCGTTCGTCAACCTGCTGCGTCGCTTCCAGGCACTGCGCCTGATCCGCGTGGTGGGCGCGGAGGAGGACCCCGAGTCCACGGTGATCCTCTATCCGAGCATCCCATTTGCGGTGGACGGGATCGCGTTGGAAGAGACCGCCAAGCGCATCGCCGCCTACCAGAGCGGCGCCGAAGAGGTGGACGAAGAGCCATGATGCGCATGACTCGGGTCCGCCTGGTGAACTGGCACTACTTCGCGGATGAGACCATCGAGATCGGCAGAAGCACTCTGCTGGCCGGGGACAACGGCAGCGGCAAGAGCACCATAATAGACGCCGTCCAGTACGCACTGGTAGCCCAGATTCAGAGGATCCGCTTCAACGCCGCCGCCTCGGATCGTCGCACCGCCCGCACGCTGGAGAGCTACACGCGGGCCAAGGTAGGGGCGGACGCCCTGGATTACCTCCGGGAGGATTGTCTCTCCCATGTCATACTGGAGTTTCGAGACGACGGGCGCGGGTTCTGCGCCGGCATCTTGGTGGAGTCTTTCCGGGAGGGAGACTGCAGGGAGCACGCCTGGATCGCGGACGACGTGCGGATCGAGGACATCCCGGTCTACCGCGAGCAGCTGTTCGCCCAGCCGTCCTCCTTTCGCGAGACCGTTAAAAGCCTCGGCGCCCGGGTGTGCGCCACCAAGGGCGAGTACAACAACCAGCTTACCCACAGGCTGGGAGTACACAGACGTGGTACGAACTTCAATCCCTATCTGGAGGCGCTGGTCCGCTCGGTCAGCTTCACACCTTTTACCTCCGTCCACGACTTCGTCTGCGACTACATCCTGGACGAGCGTACCGTTGACGTGGGCGCCATGAAGGAAAACCTGCTCAACTACCGCGCCGCCGAGCGGGAGGCGGTGGCGATGGAGGAGAGGATCG
>CAYMWP010000234.1:0-3742 GCA_964393895.1 uncultured Anaerolineales bacterium
AACGTGGTGCCGACGTTGATCCCTTCCTTGCGCCAGAGGACGTAGGCCCGCAGGACCTCGCCCAGGCGGAACGGGAGGATGTCGTTGCCCATGTAACCGATGACGACGACAGGGAATAGGCGATTGGCCGAGACACGCTTGCTAGCGCGCAGAAGAAAGCCCCAGCGCCAGGCTCGGAACCAGACGGACACAAAATAGACCGCCACGCCAGGGATGAGCCACCAAAAGTTCGCGTTCTGCAAGGCCGCCCCGACTTCTGCCAGGTGCAGGTCCCGGAGGGCATACCAGAGAAAGACCAGGCCCAATCCTGCGCCAATGATGATGATGAACCAGCGACGCCTCACATTTGCCTTCAAATTCACTCAACCGACAGAATCATCGACGTGAGACGTACCCAGAAAGCACGTCCCACGCGTACGAATCGCGCCTTTCTACATCGTCGCACGCGATATACGCTGGCGATGCGCTTCGTAAAGCACTACAGAGCCAGCGACAGCAGCGTTGAGAGAGGTCACCTGCCCGCGCATGGGCAGATACAGCAGAAAGTCACAGCGCTCCCGCACCAATCGCCGCAGTCCCTCACCTTCGCTACCCACGACGAGCGCCAGCGGGCCACTCAGATCGGCCAGGTCGTACTGCTGTGCACCGCGCACCGCTTCCAGCCCGGCTACCCACACATCGTGCGCCTTGAGCCTCGTGATGGAATCCACGAGATTGGTGACCTGGGCCACCAGCAGATGCTCTACCGCACCCGCAGAGGCATTGATCACCGCCGGCGTGATCCCCACGGCTCTTCGCCGCTGGATGATCACCCCGTGCACACCCACAGCCTCGGCCGTGCGCAACAAGCTCCCTACGTTTTGAGGATCCTTCAGCAGATCCAGCAGCAGGAACAGGGGAGCTTTGTCACGGGATCGAGCCACCGTCAAAACATCATCGAGCTCACCGTAGGGATACTCGCTCGTCTCCAACACAATGCCTTGATGGTTGACGCCCCCGAGCCGGTCCAGATCGCGCCGTTCGGTGCGGCTCACCGGCAGCCCGGCCTGCTCCGCCAGGAACAGAATCTCGCCAACGGTGCCCGTCTGCCGGACACCCTCGGCCAGCATCAGCCGGTATGGTTTCCGCCGACCCGCCCGCAGCGATTCGCGCACCGCGTTCCGGCCGTACAGGACTTCTCTCATTCCTCTCCGCGCTTCACCCACCAGGTCGGCCCCTCAGGCCGATCCTCGACCACGATGCCGAGCTCGTTTAGCCGCTTGCGTAACGCATCCGCTCGGTCCCAGTCCTTGCCCTCGCGATATTGCCGACGCAGGCCCAAAACGATACCCATCAAGCCGTCAACCATATCGCCGCCGATATCCTGATTCATATCCTCGGGGATAATGCCCAACACCCGGCCACCCAGGTCACGGTAAAGACCATCTATTGCCGCCAGTGTGCCCTGGCTCAGGGTCTTGGCTGAACTCAACAACTCGTTCACCGACCTATTCAGATCGAACAGGGCGGCGATGGCCCTGGGCGTGTTGAAATCGTCGTCCATCGCCTCCACAAACTGCGTCGCGACGGGCATCAGTCGAGCCACGTGGGAAAGCTCGGCCGTCCCGGCCGGGCCAGCACCGTCCATCTGCGACCGCACCGCCCGCACCGTCTTGTGCAGTCGTTCAACCCCTCGCTCGGCGGCCATCACCGCATCCCGGCTAAAGTCCACCGGCCCCCGGTAGTGACTCGAGAGGATAAAAAGGCGAATTGCCTCGGGGCTATAGAGTTTGAGCGCATCCTTGATGGTGAGAAAGTTGCCCAGACTCTTGCTCATCTTGACGCCACCGACGGTCAGGGAACCGACCAAGAGCCAGTAGCGGGCGTAGGGCTTTCCGGTAGCAGCCTCCGACTGAGCGATCTCGCACTCGTTGTGAGGAAAGATATTCTCCAACCCACCACCATGGATGTCGAACGTCTCGCCTAGATACTTGGTCGCCATCGCCGAACACTCGACGTGCCAACCCGGGTAGCCCCAGCCCCAGGGAGAAGGCCAACGCAGAATATGTTCCGGCTCAGCGTGTTTCCACAGGGCGAAATCGGCCGGATGCCGCTTCTCCTTCCGCACCGATACGCGCGCACCCGGCTCCAGTTCCTCGACCTTGCGCCCGGAGAGGTTACCATAGTTGGCAAACTTTTCTACCGAAAAGTATACGTCGCCCTCTTTGCTCGTGTAGGCGTACTCCTGCTCCAGCAATCTCTTGATGATCTCAATCTGTTCGGGGACGTGGCCACTCGCACGGGGAGAAATGTTGGGGCGAACGACTCCCAGCGCATCCATGTCCTCGAAATAGGAACGGGTGTAGGTCTCCACCACCTCCATCGGCTCGACCCGCTCCCGCCGTGCTCCCTTCAGAATACGATCCTCGCCAGTGTCCAAGAGATGGCCCACATCGGTGATATTCTGGACATAGCGGACCTTATAGTCCGCGTAGCGCAGATAGCGGACGATGACGTCCATCGCCACGTACAGTTTCGCGTGGCCCAGGTGCGCGTGGTCATACATCGTCGGACCACATACGTATATCCCTGCTCTGCCTTCCTCCAGGGGTACAAAGGGCTCTTTCTCACGGGTCAGGTAGTTGAAAACTTGCAGACTCATCGCATTTCTCCCTCAACGTGCCCTCATCTCACGACTCGGGCGAACAGCATACGGCCAGCCGCTGTCTGCAGCACCTTGGTCACAATCACTTCTACTTCCTGGTTGATGTACGGCTCCCCATCCTCCACGACGACCATCGTACCATCGTCCAGGTATGCGACGCCCTGATCGATCTCCTTCCCCTCCTGAACGATCTTGACGACGATGGACTCTCCGGGGAGAAAGAGAGACTTGACAGCGTTCGCCAGTTCATTGATATTGAGCACCCTCACACCCTGCAGCTCTGCCACACGGTTGAGATTATAGTCGTTGGTGAGTATGGGACAATGCAGCCGCTTGGCCAACAGGACAAGCTTGTCGTCAACCTCCCGAACCCCTTCAATGTCCATGTCAGTGACCTGCACCGGCGTGACCGACTCGCTTTGGAGCCGGTGCAACATCTCCAAACCACGACGTCCCCGGTTTCGGCGCAGGGTATCGGAAGAATCAGCGATGTGCTGGATCTCGTTAAGGACAAAGCGCGGTACCAGCATCTCGCCATCGATGAAGCCAGTCAGACTGATGTCAGCGATACGCCCATCGATGATGACGCTGGTATCTAGCAGCACCGGCGCGTGTCCATCGTCTGGGGCCTCCCGACTCTCGCCGCGCCCCGGTAGCCCGCGGATGAGATTGAGAATATCGCGTTGACGGGTGATCATGACCATGATACCCAGGTAGCCAAAGAGCACGGCAGCGACGAAGGGAAGAATCTGACTAAAGGGAGGGGGGAGAAGTGACAGTGGAAACGAGATCAGGGCTGCGATGATCAATCCGATGATCAATCCGAGCACAGCGGCCAGCAGATGCTGAGCTGGCGCCTGGCGGATACGCTTCCGCAAGGCCAGGAAGGGCCTGACTGTCACGTAAGGCGTCAACACCAGGCCACACAGTGCGCCGACGAGGAGAAACACTGCCGCAAACTGATAGGGCGAACTTCCCAACTGGGCTGCCACGTAAATACCCAGAAACACCCCGCCAACTGCCAACAGGATCATACCCACGATACGCGAAATAAACTCCACGCTCATAATTGCCCTCCAAATAAAAGTCCAGATCCGC
>CAYMWP010000235.1:0-3732 GCA_964393895.1 uncultured Anaerolineales bacterium
TGATTAACGAAGCTAGGGTATGAGGACAGGTGTCCTAAACGAAACACACCCAAATGAGGTCGTGTTCCAGAACGAAAGAAAAGGAGGAGAGCGATGACTATTACACTTTCTGGCAAGGGAGTGTGGGCCGTGACGGCCGAGCACGTGGCTCAGGCGATCCAGCAGGCTGAGCTGATGGGCGTCACTCACATTCTGGCCAAGGTGGGCGATACGCCTAAATTCGACGACGGCGTGCGCAGGACGATCTATTACGAACAGGCCGGTTCTCTGCGCCAGCAGATCTCGCATGCTGGTCTGGCGCCGCTGGCCTGGATCTTTATGCGCTTGCTGCACCCGGAGGAGGAGGCCCGACTCATCCTGCGAGCCTTCGCCGATGGCTACCAGGGCGTGATCCTGGACGTCGAGGATCAGTGCGCCGGCAAGCACGAGGAGGCGCAGCGCTTGGTAGAGTACGCCATCTCGCACGGGGTGGACCCGCGCCGGGTCTACAACTGCTCGTTTCCCAACATTGACGGTCACAGCGGTTTGCCATACGCGACGTTGAACACGCTCTGCCAGGGCGGGTTGATGCCGATGGCCTATGCCATCTTTTATCGCTCCGATACCCAGGTGGCTCCGGCCGACCGGGCGGAGAGGGTGATTGACGAATGGACCTACGCCCAGTACGAGAGTTTTTACTCCGCTCTGACCTTTAAGCCGGCGATGTACCCCGCACTAGGCCCGTTCCACGAGATACCCGAATTGCGGCTGCTGACGGCGGACGAGTTCCAGCCCTGGCTCGACCGGCTGGCGGCCCACGAGCCTACCTTTTTCAGCCTCTACGCCATCCACACCATTGACCCCAGCCTGTACCCGTTGATCCGGAACTTGCAACTCGCCGAACCGGGCGGTGCGCTGGTGTTTCCGGGGGAGGCGATGCCCAAGGAGCCTGAGCATTACGGCGTCAACCTGGCCCCCCATCCACCTTCCCAGCCGGACCACGTTCCCCACCGGCTGCCCACCGTCGCCGAGCTGGAGGGGGTGGGGTGGGTGCGTTTTGTCTTCAAAGACAGCGTGTTGCCCGAGTTGACGTTGGACGAGTCGTTCGCTCACTATGGCGACATCGTTGACGCCTACCGGGATGCGGGCATCGAGACGCTGATGATCCTCAACTGGGAGTCCTTCTGGGGGCACGGCCCCTGGGATCACGGCGACTGGCCCAGGTACGCGCGCGAGTTCGCTGACTATGTGCGGGTAGCGGCGCGTCACTTTCAGGGCCGGGTGGCGGCTTACCAGATCTGGAACGAAGGGGACAACCCGCACGGCGTGAGCACCTCTGTCTTTGTCCCGCCAGAGACCTATGCCTCGATCCTGCTTCCGGCGGCGCGGGCCATCAAGGAGGAGGACGGTGAGGCGCTGGTGGTGTTCGGCGGGGTGTGCGGGGGCGCGCAGGCCAACGTGGATTACGTCCAGCAGACCCGCGCGTTGATGGATGAATGGCCCGTGGACGCGGTGGGGATGCACCCCTACGGGCAATACCCGGCCGGCATCGCCGAGATTCCCCACCTGACCATGTTCGGCCAGTTGCGCGATTACCTGCGCATAGCCACGCAAGGGCTGCCGGACGTTCCCATCTGGATCACCGAGATCGGAGTGCCGATAGACGACTGGTCACTGGCGGACGACAGCGACTACCACTGGGAGGAGATCGCCGAGTACCTGAGAGCGGTCTACCGTGAGGTGGAGCGTGAATTTCGGGAACGGGTGCCGGTGGTGTTCTGGTTTGCCTGGTCCAACAAGATGAGGGGCTCTGGCATCGTGGATACGCGGGATGACCCCAAGGAGCCGATCTACCGGGCGTTCTTCGAGACGGTACAGGGCGTGGGTTGAAGGGCTGATGCGGCCGAGAGAATGATCTTGGCAGGCCTTGCTCGCTCGCCTTGACTGGCCTGGCGCCCCATTGGCGACGAAATCTTGCCTCATAATGGCACGCCCCACAAGCAAATCGAAGTAGAACCTCCGGTGATCAGCAGACGCCCATCGGGACTGAAGACGAGCGCCGCACCGGTACACCCCTCCGTTTCCTCTAGCACCGCCAGCTCGGCACCGGTATGTACATCCCACAGACGTACAGTACTATCACTAAAGAGGCCAGCGGACGCCAGCAGGCCGCCATCGGGACTGAATGCGAGGCCCCAGACGTTGTCAGTGTGACCTTCCAGTACAGCCAATTGCCTGCCGCTCGCAACGTCCCACAGGCGCACCGTGTTGTCCTCGACCACCCAGCCACCGCTAGAGGCCAACTTGGTCCCATCAGGGCTGAAAGTCACTGAGTTGACCTCCCCGCTATGTCCCTCCAGAAGACTTGTCTGCTCCTCGCTTTCCACGTCCCACAACCTCACGCTGCAGTCAGCGCTACCACTTGCCAGGAGAGTTCCATCGGGACTGAAGGACACGCTATTCACATCATTGCTGTGCCCACGCAAGACAGCCACCTCTGTTCCTGTATCGGCGTCCCAGAGACGAATGGCCTCGTCCACTCCCCCGGAGGCGACCAGTGTTCCATCAGGGCTGAATGCCACGCCGCGCAAGCCGAGACCGTGACTTTCTGTAACTGATAGCTCCGTAAGTGTCCCTACATCCCACAAACGGATCTCGCCATCCGTTCCAGCGGAGGCGAGCAGTTCTCCATCGGGACTGAAGGCAAGCCCCATCGGGATTCTATGCTTGAGGACGCCTATCTCCGAGCCAGTATCAAGGTCCCACAGCCTGATGTATCTACCCTCAATTTCGGCGGAGGCGACAAGTCTCCCGTCCGGAGCAATCGCCACAGTATGCACAGCGCTGGCATGACCAAGCAGGACATCAACAATCACTAACTGGTCTAGTGTCTCGGCGGTAATGATCGAGAGAGTGGACAAGTCTACAGTGGACCTCGTATCCGGTGCAGGCGTTGAAGTGGGCACAGGTGCTATTGTGGGATCAGGGGTGGCAGTGGGTGTTGTTAGCGGCGATGTCTGACATCCGACGAGCAGAATCGAGAGCAACACGAGCTGTAGGTGCATTTTTCTCTTCATTCTTGACCCTCACTCTTGAGGTCTTTTGTCATCATGAAACCTGGCGCGGCTTTCCAGTTATTCGTATACCGGAGCATGGTGAACGGTGCGGCGACCTCACTTGTCTTGATCCGCGATGAAATACCGGGTAGCACTTGTTCTAGCTGCACGATCGTAGTGTCGAGGATTGCTTTTTTCCCCACCTCGTACGCAGCGCTTTTGTAGCCGAGTTTTTCCCACCAGGAAGTGGGCCGCGAACCACTTTTCCGTGCCGCCCCCAATGCCCTGGGGGACGAGGGCTGCGAGCGTGGGGAAAACGGGCGCGTCACTCCGGCCCCGATGGGTCTGTGCCCTTGGGCAGGGTAAAGTAAAAGGTACTTCCCTGGCCCGGCTCGCTCTCCACCCAGACCTGCCCGCCGTGGGCCTCGACTATTTCCTTGACGATCGCCAGCCCCAGTCCAAAACTGTCGGAGCGGAGGGGAGTGACGCTGTCCGCCCGGTAAAAGCGTTCAAAGATGCGGGCTTGAGCCTCTGGTGGGATCCCAATACCCTCGTCCTGCACTGCCACCTGGACGGCATGGCCCACGTTCTCTATGCTCAGGGTCACCGTGCCTCCGTCTGGGCTGTACTTGATGGCGTTGCTGAGCAGTCATCATGAACTCCGTTCACCCTCAATAACGAAAATACTTGCGCGCGC
>CAYMWP010000236.1:0-3711 GCA_964393895.1 uncultured Anaerolineales bacterium
TGCTGGCGGGGCAGACGTTGTACGTGCTGGAGGTGGAGCCGGCGGCCTACGCCGCACTGGCGGCCAACGAGGCGGAAAAAGCTGCTCTCATCAACATTCTGGAGGTGCGCGCTTTTGGCAGCTTTGGGCGCGTCTACCTGGGCGGCGAAGAGCGTGACATTATGGCCGGTTACGGCGCGGCCGTCGCCGCGATCGAAGGCGTCAGTGGGCGCGAGATTGAAACGAAACGACGGGATTAGGAGTTGGGAAACTTGGAAATCAGCGAGCAACCGAACTGGCCGCCGCCCTCGCACGGGCGCAGGCAAAGATTAGGAGTTGGGAAACTTGGAAATCAGCGAGCAACCCACTTGATTCCCTAACCCCCAAATTCCCCAAATCAGGAGGACATTATGACTGAGGAATATGGCGCGACTGAAGCACTAGGCATGATCGAAACCAAGAGCTATCCCGCTATGGTCGAAGCGGCCGACGCGATGGTCAAAGCGGCCAAGGTCGAGTTGGTGAGCTACGAAAAGACCGGCGGCGGCTACGTGACCGCCGTCGTGCGCGGCGACGTGGCGGCCGTCAAGGCGGCTGTCGAAGCTGGCGCACGCGGGGCCGAGAAGGTGGGCGAACTGGTCGCCATCCACGTCATCCCGCGCCCGCACGCCAATGTGGATCGCACCCTGCCTCTGGGCCGTCAGCCAGCAACAGAGTGACAGGGGACCAGGTGAGGGAGTGACACGCCTCGCGTTTCACGCCTCACGTTATACGCATTACGGAGTTTCCTATGCTACTAGGCAAAGTCGTAGGCACGTTGGTCGCCACGCGCAAAGAGTCAACGCTGGACGGCCTAAAGTTCCTGGTGCTCAAGCAGCTAGACATCGAGGGCCAGGAGACCGGGGGCTACCGCGTCGCGGCGGACGCCGTCGGCGCAGGACTGGGCGAGGTGGTGCTCTACGCCACCGGCAGCGCCGCCCGCCAGACCAGATTGACCGACAAGCGCCCGTGCGACGCGGTCATCATGGCGATCGTGGACGTGCTGGAAGTGGACGGCGTCGTCAAGTATGACAAGGCCGAGGCCGGCTGATGCTGGACGACGCCCGTATTGACGCCATCGTCCAGCAGGTGATGGCCGAGTTGCGGCAGGGGGAGCGGGTGCGGCACGGCCCGCTGCCTGAGCCGACGGCCGCCGCGCAACCTCCTCCGCCCACCCCATCACTGCGCCACGGCGACAATCTCTTCCCCAACGTGGATAGCGCTGTAGCTGCCGCGCGCATAGCCTATCTGCAACTGTTCGAATTGCCGCTATCGGTGCGCGAGCAGATGATCGCCCACATTCGCCGCGTGATGCGGGAGAACGCGCAGGTGCTGGCCTACGAAGCGTGGCAAGAAACGGGGATGGGCCGCTACGAGGACAAGATCCAAAAGAACCTGCTCAACGCCAACAAGACGCCGGGCACCGAGATTCTCAAGCCGGCCGCCTGGAGCGGCGACGGCGGCCTGACGCTGGTCGAGTACGCGCCCTACGGCGTGATCGGCGCTATCATCCCCAGCACCAATCCCACGTCCACCGTCATCTGCAACAGTATCGGGATGGTGGCGGCGGGCAACGCGGTCGTCTTTAACGCCCACCCCGGCGCGCGCGCCAGCTCCAACCACGCGGTGCAGTTGGTGAACGAGGGCATCGTCGAGGCGGGCGGGCCGCCCAACCTGGTCTGCGGAGTGGCCGAGCCGACCATCGAGAGCGCGCAGCGGATCATGACTCACCCGGACGTGCAACTGCTGACCGTCACTGGCGGCGAGGGCGTGGTGCAAGCGGCGATGCAGAGCGGCAAGCGGGCGGTCTGCGCCGGGCCGGGCAACCCTCCGGTGGTGGTGGACGAGACGGCCGACCTGGAGCAGGCCGGACGGGACATTGTGCGCGGCGCATCGTTCGACAACAACATCATCTGCGTGGACGAGAAAGAGATCTTTGCCGTCGGGTCCATCGCCGACGACCTCAAGCGCGTGATGCGCAATCACGGCGCTCACGAGATCAACTCCCGCCAGCTCGAGCAACTGATGAAGGCGATTTTCGCGCAGGTGCCCCCCGCCGGGCAGCACGGCGCGATGAACAAGGCGTTCATCGGCAAGAACGCCAACGTGTTGCTCAAAGAGATCGGCGTGGACGTGGGCGACGAGGTGCGGCTGGTGGTGGTCGAGGTGGAGCGCGATCACCCGCTGGTGCTTTCTGAGCAGATGATGCCCATCGTCCCGCTGGTGCGCGTGCGCGATGCCGACGAGGGCATTGACCTGGCCAAGGCGGCCGAGCACGGCTTTCGGCACACGGCGGTGATGCACTCCAAGAATCTGGACCATCTGAGCCGCATGGCGCGGGTGATGGATTGCTCCATTTTCGTCAAGAACGGCCCCGCCTTTGCGGGCGTCGGTTACGGCGGGGAGGGGTTCTGCTCCTTCACCATCGCCAGCCCCACCGGCGAGGGGATCACCAACCCGATCAGCTTTAGCCGCATCCGGCGGTGTGTGCTGAAGGATGCTTTTCGGATTGTGTAGCACAACTTTGGCCAGCCAGTTGAACAATGATCGAGTCTCTGGGGAGAAAATCGAATAGTGGACAATCTCAATGATCTCGCGAAAGAGTATCATGTCCTCGAAAAGTCTGACAAAAGCGACTTCCAGCGACGCGCTCGCATTCTACAATCAATTTGGCGTACCGAGCAAGGCTATGACGTCGGAATACACTCTGGTCGAAAAGGCGAAAGGCTGTTGGGGTCACGACTCGTGATGCCCTGGGCCGAAGAGACTCTTGCCAATTATCTAACAGAAACTATTCGCCAAGTTGTCCGGAAAGAAGTAGTAGACCGACAAAAGAGCCAAGGGAAGCTTTTCGCGCGTCCACGGATCTTTGACGATTTGCTCTCAAGTCAACCTCTCTGCTTCAATCTGTTTGGAGAACTGCAGCAAGACTTGGCATTGGCTACAGCCGTGTTTGAGGCTCTAACGTTCGGGCGGGTAGACCGAGTGTCGGGGATTGAGTTTGAATACTCTCCTGGCCGGGGTGATGCCCGATATACTGGTGACAATTCGGCATTTGATGTATATGTGACTTTCCGAACGGCGCAAGGGGGGCGAGGGTTCATCGGTATTGAGGTCAAGTACCACGAAAATCTACAGGGAAAAGCAGCGCAACTCCGCCCTCGATATGAGCAAGTCGCAAAGGCAATGAACTGCTTCAAGGAGAATAGACTGGCCCAACTCAAAGCACAACCACTGCAACAGATATGGCGGGATCATCTGCTTGCTGGCAGCCTCCGTCACGCAGATGGCTTTGATGACGGGTTCTTTGCATTTCTGTATCCAAAAGATAATCAGCACTGCGCCAACGCCGTTAGGGGCTATCGCGATTGTCTTTCGAACTCGGACACTTTTACGGACTGGACGTTGGAGCATGTCAGTATGACAATCAAACGGCATACACAGTCCAAGTGGATTGATAGCTTCATTGACCGCTACCTGAACTTTGGCAAGCTGTGAGTGAGAGCATTTCGTGTCTTACGCATTACGCACATGATCGAACCAGCCCTCGCACTACTCGAATTCAGCAGCATCGCCGCCGGCATCCAGGCCGCCGACGCGATGGTCAAGCGCGCGCCGATTGACGTCATCAAAGCGGGCACGGTGCAGCCCGGCAAGTACCTGGTGCTGATCGGGGGGCAGGTGGCCGACGTG
>CAYMWP010000237.1:0-3636 GCA_964393895.1 uncultured Anaerolineales bacterium
GCCACGGGCTGGAGCGAGCGATTCGCCGTGTTGGGCCGCAGCTACTTGGTGATGAGCCACGCGTTTCTGGTCATCCTGCACCGGCTGCCCTTCCGCGTGCTCGAAATCCATCCCGACAACGGCAGTGAGTTCCTCAACCACCACATGCTCCACTTCTGGGGCGACATCGTTCAGGGAGTGGCCCTCTCCCGCAGTCGTCCCTTCCACAAGAACGACAACCGCAACGTCGAACAGAAGAACTACACCTTGGTGCGCGCCTACCTGGGCTATGATCGGCTCGACTCGGTCGCCCAGGTCCTGGCTGCCAATCAGCTCTACGCCAAGATGTGGGTCTACTACAACCTCTTCCAACCGGCCATGCACTTGGCCAAGAAAGAGACGATCTATCGAGATGGCCAACCCGTAACCGTGCAGCGGCGCTACGATCAGGCCCGGACCCCCTTCGACCGGCTGTGCCAGACCGACGCCATCTTGCCTGAACACCGGCAACAACTGGAGGCCCTGCGGGATCGCATCAACCCACGCCAACTCAGACAAGACATCTACGACGGCATCGAGCGCCTCTTCGCTTTGCCCGGCGCTGTGCCTGGCGTCACCGAGAACGTCCATCTGACACTGGCGCAAGACCTGACCCCAGAGAAAGGAGATGATCAGCTATTCAGGTTCGCTTTCAACCGCACCCCTATCCAGGATCAAGACGGACTTGGTTCATCCTGATCGGCGAGTCGGCTATGTATGTGGACATCCTTTCCTCTCTGTGGTATCATCTCTTTACCCACAGAGAGGAAAGGGAGAATTGTCAGCCTTGGCTGCTTTTCTCTCTTTTCTCATCTCTGTCTTGTCCTCCTACACGGCCCCGACGCATTCCAAACTCAATGAAAGGAGCGGACGCCCGGTGTCTTTTTCATTTGACCGAACGATCCCCTTTCGGTGTCTTTTTCATTTGACTTGACAGGTGGATGGGGAATGGGTAGGCGGAGGCGTGAGGGAACCCGCTTTCAGCGGGTTTTGGGTATCAGCGGGGCGTTTGAACGCGCCGCTTTCGGCAGGCTCCTCGCGGACCACAGTCCGCGTTCCGGGCGGTGGGTTGTGAGGTGCCCCGTCGATGGAGTGGGCCGGACACGGGAGCGGTGCCGCGGGCCGGACCCGCCGGGGCGTGAAGCGCCCCGGCTACGGAGCAGCGCCCGATGAATCGGGCTTGGGAGTGAGTGGCCAGCGCTAAGAGGTTTTGACTTGTGTGGGGAACAGGAGTATATTAGGTGCGCTGGCCAGTAGAGACCTGTCGAAATGAGGGAAGTCTGGACGCAATGAGCAAACAAAGGAGCAGAAAATGGATAGCAGAAAACTACTGCAGCAAACGTTTGGCTTGATGCTAATGGGGTTGTTACTGGTTGGGTGCGGTGGCGCATTGGGCAAGCCGACCCCGACGCCACAGCCCCCGGGCACCGTCACCGGAAAGGTGATGTATGAGGCTCTGACCAACGGTGGCAGCGCTGAACCAATGCCAGGCGTGATGGTCGCTCTCTGCCGGGTGCCGGCCGAGGGTTTGCCGGAGGGAGCGCCTGTCGCCGCAAGCAACAAAGATGCACTCGAACACATTTGCACGCTCCAAGAGGCGCCGACAGCCCTGACCGACGCAGATGGTGAGTTTGTGCTTGACGGCGTGCCCCCCGCTGTCTACGTAGTGATGTTTCATCTGTTTCCTGATGAGATGGAAGGCGTCGAATGGGACGGTGTCGTTCTGACGGAAGCGGTTCTCAACGAGGTTGATATGGAGGTTTCACCTTCTGGCGAGTCAGACTTGTGGGAGGACGGCGGCCCTGTTATCGCACTGGCGAACTGGCGCGCCGGCGAAGGTATGACTGTGGCGACGGGCAACGTCTGTTCCAACAAGGTGGGGTTCTGTTTCTCGGTCCACTCCGAGCGCTTGCACTCCGTCGTCGAGTTGGAACCGAATGAGACGGTTGAGATCGAACTGATCACACATTTCAAGGCCAGCGAGTAATAGACCTGTTTCTTGTCGGGGCTCCGGCGTAGGGTTGGGGCTGCGGCGGGGTCGCCAGGCGAGGGTGTGATAGCACAAGCCCGTTCCACCGTCACGGTTTCGACTTGGGTTGAGCCGGATGGTGGGGACGGGCGTTTTTGTTAAGGGTGCGGTTTTGGACATCGTTGAGAGAAGGGAATCCATGGAAAGAAACAGAAACTCCGGGTTGAGAACGTGGCCCCGGATGACCTTTTTGCTTATCGCGCTTGCGTTAATCTTATTACGTGTGGATGGTCGCTCTTTCGCCGCATTGCCCCGGCTGATGATGGATGTCGGCAACCCCGTATCTCTTCACGGTGAGGGAGAGACTCAAGGCATGCAGGAGGACGCGGCGCCTGTCCCTGTGATCCCCCAAAACTTCGACCTGGTCGCCGTACGCGGCGATGAGCCCCACGACATCGTCATCAGCGCCGACGGACGCCGCGCCTACGCTCCCCTCCGCAACACCGATAACCTTTTAGTCATCGACCTGACCACCGACCAGGTGATCGAAATCGTCGATCTCTATCCCGAAGCAGAGCACCCGCTGGGCCCGGCTCCCCAGCGCGTCGCCCTGACGCCCGACGGAACCCGCCTGTTGATCATCAACGCCAACGATGAGAGCGTCACGGTGCTCGACACGACGACGTTGACCGTCACCCGGACCTTGCGATTCAATGACTGGCTCGGCGGCGTAGCCATCTCGCCGGACGGCTCCGTAGCGTACGTATCTGTCAACGCAGGCGATGCCGTCATCAAGGTGATTGATATAGCCACTGCCGAGGTATTGACGTCAGTACCTCCCTTCCCTTCCACAGGCGGGCCAGGGCCGGTGGCCTTCGCGCCGGACGGGGATCAGGCCTACGTGGCTATGGCAACCGGCTCCGTGTTGATTCTCGATCCCACCGCCCACACGGTGAGCGATACCATCCCGATCCCCGGGGGCGGGAATATCGGCGATGACATCGTCATCAGTCAAGACGGTACAGTCGCTTATGTCTCTGAACGGAATGCCGGCAAGGTATTCGTTATAGATCTGGTCAACCGGGTCGCGACCGACACGTTTGACATTGTCCAGGCCGAAGGGCTGGCCTTAAACGCCGACGACAGCCGGTTGTACGTCGGCACCTTTGGTTGGACCGGAGAATCCAATTATAACTTGTGGATGTACGACACGGAAACGGGAGGCTTTTTAGAGGGTGTCAAATTTGTTCATCCCGCGCCCTATGGGCGCGTCGGCGCCGACATTCAGGGACTGGGCCTGACGCCGGATGGTTCGCGGCTTTATGCGGCCAGCGTCGATGCCGACGGCGTCTTTGTCGTAGACCCGGAGACGCTGGAGCCCCAGGGGATGATTCCCTCTCAGGCCATCGCCAGCTTCCTGCCCCTCCGCGCCGCCATCAGCCCCGACGGCGACTATCTCTACGTCGCGGGCGGCACCGAGGAGCCAGCGACAGTCAGCGTCATTGACACGGCCAGGCTGGAGGTGGCCTACGAACTGCGCGACGATCGGGCGGGCACTTGCCGGGGCAACAGCACTGGGCTGGCCCTATCGACCGATGGGAGCACCCTGTACGTGGTTTCATCAATCTGTAACGAACTGCTGGTCTTCG
>CAYMWP010000238.1:0-3506 GCA_964393895.1 uncultured Anaerolineales bacterium
TGCGGAGGTCGAGGTGATCGGACAGTCGGACGAGCCCCCGGTTGACGTGGCGGTCTCGACGCACGCGCTGACGCTGAACGACGAAGGCTGGCCCACGCCCAACCCGCTCACGGCCACGGTGACGGCGACCAACACCACCGGTGAGACCATCGAAGATGCAGTGGTGCTCTTCACGCTCAATTCCACGGATGACCTGGCGCGGTTCTACGTGCTGGAGGAGAACGGGCGCGGCGCGGGCTCGTACGGCGGGCCGGATCAGTACTTTGAGGACTATTACGCTGGCGAGGCCCCCCTCGTTCTGGCGCCGGGAGAGACCATCAGCACCACCTGGCGGGTGTGGGTGCAGCCTTCCGAGGCCACCACGCTGACCGTCTCCGCGCAACTGGTTGATTTGCTCAATGGGCCACTGGGCGAGGACGCCGAGGAGATCGGTGTTCCCCTGGCCCAGATCCATCCCGTCGTCTTTGTGCACGGCATCCTGGGCTCAATGCCGCCGGGCGAAGCGCAGTGGCTGGCCCAGACGCGGATTGACCCCTTCCTGGGCATCTACGACCCGCTGCTGAAGAACCTGCAGCGCGTGGGGTACGAGGACGGCACGACCATTTACGCTATGCCCTACGACTGGCGGCGTTCCAACCGTTACTCGGCCGACCTGCTGGACGAGACCATCACGGCCCAACTGGCAGCCGTAGCGAACGTGCCCTACGTGAACCAGGATGGCCGGGTGGACTTGGTGGTGCACAGCATGGGCGGGCTGGTCAGCCGGGTCTACGTGCAGGGTTATGGCCTGGACGACGAGAACGGCGACGCGCCCATCCCCTACGATGGTGACGTGCGCAAGGTGATCTTTATCGCCTCCCCCCATCGGGGCTTCCCTATCACTTACCGCACCTGGGAAGGGCTGACCTGGGACGATTACCTGTCCGAGACTGATCAGACGTTGTTGTGCTTCTTTATGAACCAAGTGCTGTGGCCGAACTGGGTCCACAAGCAGTTCGACCCCACGCCGGCCGAGATGCAGGCCGCCGGTTGCTACCCGGCCGGCGGAGGTGGGCCAGGCTGCCCGTCCTCAGTCTACTACACCTGGTCTCACGACTCCGAACGCGGCATCCGCTCCCTGGCCGAGATGCTACCCACCGAGGACGTGCCAGCGTATCTGTGCGGTGACCTCGATCCCAATGGCGGTTGTCTTGGCGATCCGTGGCCCTACGGCCACGAGACCAACCCGCTGATGAACGACCTGAACGCCGGCGTGCAGGACCTGGCCTACACACTGGGGCCGGAGAACTCTATGTGATTTACGGCACCGAGAACGGTACCGACTATTGGTACGATGTAGACGAAGTAGACGAACCGGATCCGGTGCTGTGGGCGCATGGCAAGCCGACGTACTTGAGTGTCCAAGGCGACGACGCCTTTGAAAAGGAGGAGGGCGACGACCTGATCCCGGTCTACAGCACCAACCTGCGCGACGTGCTCGACAGCATTCCGCAGGTAAACGTCGCCGCTCTGGCTGGTGATGAAGCTCGCCACAAGCAGATCATGTACCACCCGCAGACGCAAAGCCGGTTAGTTCCCACCTTCCTGATCGGCCAGACGGTACCCTTCACCACGACCTATCAAAAGCCGGTCTTCCTCGTTGACCCGCGCCAGTGGCTGGTGCTGACGGCGCTCTGCCCGGTGGACCTGACCATCACCGACCCCCAGGGGCGGCGGGCGGGCTACGACCCGGCCACCGGTGAGGTGCTGGAGGAGATCCCCGACGCCGTGTACGCCAGTCCAGGCATCGAGGGGCAGTTCATCGTCGTGCCCCGCGCCCTGGCCGGCGACTACCAGGTCAACGCCACCGGCTTCGACGATGGGGAGTACACCCTGCTGCTGCACCGCGTGGACGAGGGCGGGGCCTGGCTGCTGGCCGTCTTCACCGGCACAATCACTGCCGGTCAGACGGTGAGCCACACCCTGAGCGGCTTCACGCCGTCCATCTTTGCCGATAGTTTCGACCGTCCCGACAGCAGCGACCTGGGGCCGGGGTGGGAGGAGGTGGCCGGGGAGTTCGACATCGTGGACGGTCAACTCCACGCCACGGCCGATGGCCAGAATCACCTGCTGCTGACGACGCAAACCTTCACTGACACTCAGTTCATCCTGGAATCCCGTTTCCGGGGCGTGCTGGCCGGCTGGCCGCAGGCTTTCGACCAGGCCTGCTTCCTCTTCGGGGCCGACGCGAGCGGGCAGGGAGGCTACCGGGTGGTCTATGCGCCCCTGCAAGGCCAGGTGCTATTGTACCGGGACGACGTGCTGCTGGACAGCGCGTCCATCGTTCCCCAGTTGGGCCGGTGGTATCAGGTACAAGTGGAGCGGGATGGGGTCGGAGGTGGGATCGCCATCTACCTGGACGAGGGGCAGGGATATCCGACGCAGCCGCTGTTGGAGGCCGTGGATGCGACCTACCCGGCGCTGGGACGCCTGGGGGCGGGGGGCAACGCGCAGGGGTTCGATCTGTACACCGACTGGGTGACGGCGATGCCCTGGGAGGGAGCGCCGTGAGGGGGCGGGCTACTTGCTGGGGAGCGGTAACGGCCCTGGGCCTGCTGTTCCTATTGCCGGCGCTGCTGCTGGTGGCCACCCTGGGGTACTGCGGCGTGCCCTCGGAGGGGGTGCGCATGGCCCGCAGCAACACGCTGGACGAGGTGCTCGGCGAGGCCGAACTGCTCGTCCCCGCCGAGCGCGGGGCTGTTGGCAGTATCATCTCGCCAGGCGGGGAGTGGCTGCTGGTCAAGGTTGGTCAGGCTGAGTGGATAGTGTTCGACCTGGACAGTGGAGCCGAACAGGCGCTGGACCTTTCGTGCGCAGAAGATCCAGACTCCTGGACTTGGGCGCGTTGGCTGAACGAACGACAATTTGTCATCACCACCTCTCTGTCCCGCTGTTACTACCTGATCGAGATGCCGGAGGTGACTACAACTCCCCTGCCCGTTGTGTCTGAGGACCCGGAGCGCCTGGCCGAGGCTTCCCCACCCATCTACGTCACCAAGAGCCTGGTGATGGGCGGTTTCACCGCCTTCGCCCTGGGCGACGACCCCTTCGTGATGCACATCAGTGGTTCGGAGTCCGCCCCCCCCCCTTGGGCGGCGGCTATCCCCCACATCGAGGTGCCGCAGCAGCATGGCTACACGGGGCTGCAACAAGTCCCTTCGCACAGCGGCAGGTGCTATGCCACCGCCCCCAGCGGAGTGCAAATCTACGCCACCAATAGTGACACACTGCTGGCACGGGCCTTCAAGTCTGGTTGGAGTCACAGTATCCGGGGCTGGGCGCACGATGACAGCGGAGTGTACTTCAAGCTGAGCATCGAGGGCTCGGACGGGGCGGTGTTCTACCCCTGGCAGGTGATCTGGAAACTGAAGGTGCCGGAGGGGGCTTCGTGCGGGGCAGGAGAGTGAGCAGCCAAGGCCAGGTGCTACTGTACCGGGACGACGTGCTGCTGGACGGCGCCTCCATCG
>CAYMWP010000239.1:0-3463 GCA_964393895.1 uncultured Anaerolineales bacterium
AGATCGTCGCGCCTGCCGCGCCTCGATTATGAGAATTTGGATCTACTGAGTCTGGCAATCTCGCCGGAGGGAGACCAGGTGCTCATTGGGACTGCTGATCGAGCGCTCATTTTTCCGTTGTCCGAGTTGCGGGTATCGGAAAACTAGCCAAGTCAGGAGGTGTGTGATGTTGTGGGGATTTAACAAGACAGAGAACCTCGATCCCAATCATGAGGGGTACGAATGGACGATCAAGAACCGCCTGGGAGATTTTTTACTCTGGCGCGTCGTTACCTGGAATCAGGGACATTGGCTCAAGATCCGAGTCGGCAGTGAATGGCTAATACCCAGGGCCCGATCATTGGCAAGGAAACGGTCGACGCGGAAGTGGAGATCGAAAAGTATGTGGACGATGGGGATCATATTCTGTTCTTTCCAATGGATCAGGAAGGATTGTGCCCGCGAGCCTGGTTCGAAGCGGCGTGGTCGTTCATCGAGCATTTCCGCTCCAACTTTTGCTTTTACCCGCAAGAGGCCTTTATGTACAGGGCCGTCACGTTGATTGGACGGCCAGTGGGTACGCGGTATGGGATTGCCCAGGAGATCGAGGATGCGCTGAGAGACAGCGATTGGCGTCAGGTAGAGCGAATCTGGTGTACCGACGCCGACGATTTGCGCCAAGTCCTGCAGCGCCGCATCGAGGAAGGGACACGGTTTCGAGGCAGAGACGAGTTGTCGCCGCAGGCGGGTGAGTGACCTGCCCGCCTGGATCGGCAAGCACGGTGCCCGCACCCGAAGCAGTGTGGGTGCGGGCGCTGTTTTGACCGTGCGAAGGAGTGTGCAACTATGGGGACAATGTTCAGACAGGGCTATGCCCTCGTCATCGGCGTGGGCGCGGATCTGCCCAACACCATAGATGACGCCCAGGGCCTCGCCGACATTCTCAAGGATCAGGGCCGCTGCGCCTATCCGCCGGATCAGGTGCAGCTCCTCACCGGCCCGGCGGCGACCTGCGACGCGATCCTCGCCGCACTCGATGCGCTGGCGCAGCGCGCGGACGAGGACGCCGCCGTCGTGGTCTATTTTTCCGGGCACGGCTACCGGGTCTCGACCTCGCTGGACGACGTCTACTTTCTGATGCCCCACGGCTATGACTTGAACCGGCTCAAGACGACGGCGATCAGGGGCGCCGAGTTTGCGGCCCGGCTGCGCGCCATCCCGGCCAAAAAACTCCTTGTGCTGCTCGATTGCTGTCACGCCGGTGGGGTCGGCGAGGTCAAGTCGCCGCACATCGAGGCGTTGGCCAAGTCTCCGCTGCCGTCGGAAGCGGTCGACCTGTTGCACGAGGGAGGCGGCCGGGTGCTGATCGCCTTGTCGCGGGAGGACGAACTGTCGTTTGCCGGCAAGCCGTACAGCGCCTTTACCCTGGCGCTGATCGAGGCCCTCTCCGGCGTGGGCGTGGCGAAAAAGGACGGCGCCGTGCGGGTGAGCGACCTCGCCCTCCACACGCGCCAGGTCGTTCCGGGGCGCACCAAGGACCGCCAGCATCCCATCCTCCACTTTGAGCACGCCGACAACTTTGTGCTCGCCTATTACGCCGGCGGCGACACGCAGCCCAAGGGGTTGCCGTTCCCGGTCGAGTCGATCGAGATCGAGCCGCAGCCGGGCGCGTGGCGCGTCGGCGGCGATGTCCACGGCGACGTGGTGATGGGCGACAAACGTACCGCCTTTGACCAGCGCGGTCAGACTGTGCGGGGAGCGCAGACCAACATCGCGGGCAACGTCACCGGCCCGGTGCTTTCCGGGCAATTCGACGGCCCGGTCGCCGTGGACGGCGGGGAGGCGGTGGATATGCGCGGGTCGCAGGGCGCGGTCTACAAACCGACTGCGCCGGTGAGGCAGCATTTTGGCGACAGTATCCGCATCACCGGAGATGGCAACGTCGTCGGTGACAACAACTGGGTCCACGTGGAAAAATCGCAGACCACCGGCGTCACCGTGGACGAGTTCCTGCGATTGCTGGACGAGTTGCAGGCCCGCCTGGAGGGTTCGCGGCTCGATCCCGACCTGGCGGAGGCGGCGGCGGAGGACGTGCGGGCGGTGGCTGCCCAGGCGCGCAAGCCGCGGCCCAACGGGGTGGTCATCCGGGCCAAGCTGAACAGCTTGCTGGGGATGCTGGCGACGGCGGACGGCGTGTGGGGGATCAGCGAACGAGTGCTGCCGTTGGTGAAGCAAGCGTTGGAGGCAGCCGGGCAGCTTTTTTAACCAGGCGGCAGGGGAGTGAGCAGAAACGACATGGTTCAGTAGCCCCGTTCAGGGGCCGAAAACTCCTTTACAAATTCAGGTAGGCTTTCGCTATGTTAGGTATGCTCAACCAACCGACTGGATGTCCAGTCGATTCAGATTCACAGAGAATGCGGCAGACGTCAGTTGGTAGCTGGATAGCCCAGCAGTGCCAACCAGTCGTCCGTCCTCGGATCAATGCCAGCCCACTGGTAGGGGCTCTTGCCCTCTCGTTTGCCGCGTTCGTAGACGCGCATATTATGCCACAGCACGAACAGGTTCAGGTAGGCCTGAGCAGTGTCTCGATTGCGAAAGGAGCGCTGGTTGTTCAGGAACATCTTGAGCAAGCCATTGATACACTCGATGAGGCTGCTGGTGTGTCCTGCGGCATCCAGGATGTTCATCAGGTAAGTCGCCAAGGCGGAAAGGGCCTCGTCTTCTCCCAGCCATTCCTGCAGCAAAGCCTCGGCCTCAGAGGCTTGCTGTTTTCGAGAACGTTGTCCATTGATCAGTGCCTGACGCAAACGCCAACAACGAGCGACACAGCGGACGAAGTGGTGCCGCTGCCCCGGATCAGGGATGTGAGCCTCCAGCAGGTGATGAAAGGGAGTCAATATCTCGGCAGCCCAATCCAGGAAAGTGAGCAACTGAGTCTGGTGTCGGCGCAAGGAGCGGACGAATTTCTGCACCAGAGGATGATCGATTTGCTCCATGGCCTGCAACGTCTCTTCCAACAACCAGCCATTGATCTCCCGGTCACGAATCTCCCCGCTCCGCAGGTCAACCAGTTCCAGCGCATCGCAGAGATGGCCCAACCAGGTGGCGAATGTGTCGTGTTGGGTCATCAGCCGCTCTGCCTTCTCGACAGCAGGGATATACCGTTCCAGGAAGACAGCGTCATTCCACGCCTCGAGCAGTTGCTTCTCCAGCTTGTACACCTTGCGCTGAGCAGCCAGAGCCTTCCGTTCCAGGTCCCGGCGTACCTTGCTGCCCCATTTCTCAATGTGCCAGGTGTCTTTCTGAACAGCGGCCTCTATCTCTGCCAATTCTTGGGACTTGGGATACATACGGGCCATATCCTCTACAAGCCCCTTGATGTGGGCGCCACTGTCCTGACTGACCAGCAAGGTCGCCCCCCACGTCTCTGCTTGGGCGTCCTCACTCACCACTCCCAGCAGGATCGTCGTCGTCACCGGCTCAA
>CAYMWP010000240.1:0-3458 GCA_964393895.1 uncultured Anaerolineales bacterium
GGGGACGTGGGGCCGTCTGATTGATCGGTGTGGGTGCTGCCAGCGCTAGTAATGGCGCCATAGTCAGCACCAACGCAACGCCCAGGAGAAGCAAAAAGCCAGCCCGGCGCTTGGGTGCAGCGCGTGGTGGGCTGGCCTGAGAAAAGAGCGAACGGCAACGGCTCACATTGTCACTCCGCGAATCGCGGGGGGGGGGGACTAACTGGTTTCATTGTGTCACCTCCAAAAAAGTTCTCGTCGAATGACAATAGTGTACACCATTCTCGCCACCGGCACAAATCGGCCAGAGCGCGGCTACCCACTCAGCAATTCCCGTTTTGGCAATTCTAGCTTAGGTGCATCGGCCTAAAAGAGCCGATGCTAGGAAAAAACTAGCCAGCACCGTCTGTTTTACGGCGGTGCGGCTTCAAAACGGGAATTACTGCTACCCACTCAACACTCACTGTGCCCGCAGGCGTAGCAGCGACGGCAGCCTTCCTCGTTCACCAGCGCGGCGTGACCACATTCGGGGCACAGGTCACCCGTGGGGAATAGCGCCAGTTGCTCAGCCCCCCGCTCCCCGTCCGGCGGCTCCATTAGCCCCAGGTGCTCGGCCAGCACCTGCGCCACCCCATCGGGCAGGCTGCGCACCCGGTCGCGGCCAAAGCCCAGCGGGCGACCGCCGCCGATGCCCTTCAACTGCCGGATCACTTGCTTGAGCCGCCGCGTCGCCGAGAGCGGCGAGGGGATGCGCAGGATGAGCGAGATCAGCCGCCCGATGGCCTCCGCCACCGCCGCCGTATCGGACCCGGCCTTGCCCACGTTGAGGAACACCTCGAACGGCTCGTTATCGCCGTTGGCGTTGATGGCGATGTAGGCCGTGCCCAGCGGCGTCGCCAGGCGATAGGTCTGGCCCGGCAGAGAGTGCGGGCGGGGGCGCACGGTCGTGGGGACCATCACGCCGGCGGGCTGTTGTTTAGCCTGGCGCGTCTCCTCCGTCTCTAGCACTACCTTCTCCCGCGAGCCGGTGACGTAAACGGTAAGCCCCTTGCAGTTCAGCTTCCAGGCCAACCGGAAGGCTTGCGCCACGTCGTCAGGGGTAGCAGTAGCGGGGAAATTGACCGTCTTGGAGATGCTCGAATCAACGAACGCTTGCAGCGCCGCCTGCATACGCACGTGCTCCTCGGCCATGATGTCGCCAGCTACGACAAAGGTGCGGCGCACCGCCGGAGGCGCGTCCTCGACAGCCTGGCAACTCCCGCTCTTTATCACCTGCTGCACGACGTCATCGCGGGCGGCCTTGTCCAACCCGGCCTCCGCCAGCGCCCGCAAAAAGAGCGGGCTGACGTACTGGAGCTCCAGGTCGTTGCCGTTGTCATTCACGTGGCGCGTGTAAGCCAGCGCAAATACCGGCTCGCAGCCGTATGCCTCGCAGCCAGCCACGGTAGCGACCGTCCCGGTCGGAGCCACGGTGGTCTGAGCGGCGTTGCGGATGCCGTGCCGCCGGATTCCCTCGACCACCTCTCGCCAGTCCAACTCCGGCCGGCCCCACTTTTCCAGCCGCGTGTAGGGGGTGAGCGGTCGCGGCGGGAGCCAGCGCAGATCGTCGGGGTCATAGATGCTGCCCTGGATAGCGGGGAACGGCCCCCGCTCCCGCGCCAATCCGACGCTGGCCCGCAGCGCGTGGTAGCGGATGAACTCTATCACCTGGGCCGCCAACTCTTGCCCCTCGTCGCTGCCATAGCGCACCCGCAGGTGATACAACAGATCGCCCAGCCCCATGATGCCCAACCCGATGCGGCGGGTGCGATGGGCGGCCTGCTCGAGCTGCGGCACGGCCGGCACGTAACCGTTCGCCTCGATCACGTCATCTAGGAAACGGACGGCCAGCTCGACCGTCTCGGCCAATCTCTTCCAATCCACCGCCGGGTGGCCGTTATGTCCATAGCTCACGTGCTGCGCCAGGTTGACCGAGCCCAAGCAGCAGTTTTCGTAGGGCAAAAGGAACTGTTCACCGCAAGGATTGCTCGCCTCGTACTCCCCCAGGTGAGGGCAGGGATTATCCCGATTGGCCGCGTCCAAGAAGAGCAGCCCCGGTTCCCCGTTACGGTGTGCGCCAGCGACGATCTGGTCGAAAATCTCCCGCGCCGGCACCGTCTCCCACACCGCTCCGTCCTGGGGATTGACCAGGTCAACCACGCCGTCGTCCTCCACAGCCTGCATGAACTCGTCCGTCGCGCCGACAGAGATGTTAAAGTTGGTGATGTTCCCCTCTTTGCTCTTGCAAGTGATGAACTGGCGGATGTCGGGGTGATCCACCCGCAGCACGGCCATATTGGCCCCTCGCCGGGCGCCGCCCTGGCTGACGATCTCGGAAGCGGTGTCAAAGACCTGCATAAAGCCCACCGGGCCGGTGGCCTGGCCGCCGCTACTGTGCACCACGGCCCCCTTGGGGCGCAGGCGAGAGAATGAGAAACCGGTACCGCCTCCGGTCTGTTGAATGAGGGCCGTATCGCGCAGCGTCTGAAAGATACCGTCCTCCTCGCGCCCCATATCGTCAGAGATGGAAAGGACGAAACAGGCCGCCAATTGATTCAGCCGGGTGCCAGCCCCCGTAAAGGTCGGCGAGTTGGGCATAAAACGAAGACCGGTCACGAGGTCATAAAAGGCCGCATCCACCGCCTCCGCATCTTTTCCCCACTCCTCTTCGACGGCGGCGACGTGAGAGGTCACACGCCGAAACATCTGCTCGACCGTCTCCGCCGGCTGCCCGTCCGGCCCGCGGCGCAAATAACGACGCTCTAGAACCGCCAGCGCGTTCTCGGATAACACGATTTTCTCACCTGGCTGCTGTTTAGATAGCGCCTCCGCCACCGTTTGAATCGTATCCAGCATCACGTCCTCCACCACACCCGCCCTATCCCTGCTCCGCCAACAAACGATCTATCTCCGCCCTCACTGCCTCCAGGTCCTCCAGCCCCAGGTAGACGATCCCGTACCGGATGTAAGAGACGGGGTCCAACTCTTTGAGTTCGGCTACGGTCAAGTCGCCGATCACGCGGCTGGGTATCTCGGCCTTGCCCAGTTGACGTATCTGACTCTCGACCCGATCCACCAGCCGTTCCAGGTCGTCGGCCGAGATAGGTCGCCGGGCGCTGGCAGTGCGCAGGCCAGAAAGCAGCTTTTCGCGGTTGAATTCCTCCCGCTGGTCGTCTTTCTTCACTACCAGAGGAGCGGTCAGGATGGCCCGCTCCATCGTGCTGAAGCGGCACCCGCACCCGCCGCACTCACGGCGCCGCCGCACGCCCCGGCCGGTGCGCGTCGTATCAATCACTCGCGTTTTGGCGCTATCACAATACGGACATCTCATAGCCCTGACCTCCGGCTCAAATGGGGGTAACAACACACCTTTATCCAGACCTCCGAGGCTCATGGACTAACACTTTTAACATTGACATTTCGAGTGTCAGGATGTAACC
>CAYMWP010000241.1:0-3442 GCA_964393895.1 uncultured Anaerolineales bacterium
GAGGACGCAGGCAAACCCGATACAGCGGAGAGCAAGGAAATACAAAAGGCACTCGACGAAGTCAAGGATGAATGGAAGAAGAGTCGCAAGCTGTACCAGAGTGAGCGTCGCGGAGACCTGCCGAAAGCGGGCTGGCGATACGCGCGATGCCCGGAGTGGTTTCGTCACCGTGGCCTGACGTTCTACGTGCCTGACGACCTGGATGATTTCACGGACCTGTTCCTGATGATCGACGGCCCCGCAGCGAAACTCTCAGACGAAAAACAACTCGTCCGGCACTGCGCCCTCCTGGCCGTGGCACATGATACGTGCTTGGCCCTTGCGCCCGGCGAGCCGCGCATATGTGACTGGCAGGCCTACGGCCAGAGCCACTTTGACTTTGAAGGGTTCATGGCGGCGGTCAAAAGGAGCCTTCGCGAGCGTCTCCCTGGCGGCAGATACCGTCGCGACGAAGAACTTTGCCGTGCCTACGACCGGATCAAGCCGCATCTGCCCGACGCCAAGACCACCAACCCGCCCGCAGGGCTTATGATTGGTCCAGACCACAAGCCGGTAGACCCGGTGAAATCCTACACGCGACATGCCCCCCTCAACGCCGCCATGAACGATCTTGCGCCCAAACTGTGCGAGGTTGCAGCCGGCGTGAACGCCGACCCGCCGGCCCGGGCGGGGGGGAGCGAAAATGCAGGCCAGAAGCCCGAGGCACCTGTCACCCTGCGCGAGTTCATGCGCGAATACTGCGAGCCTTTGGGTAATGCGCTCCTTGAGAGCCGCCTTACTTCCCTTCAAAGCCTTTGGCGGCGCAAGAAGGATATCGCCCCTGAGCACGTCACGCCATGGCGTCCCGGTCAGAGCAAGAAGTACAAGCCGAGCACCCTTATTGGAATCTGGCCGACGTGCAAAGAAGAATCTACCGGCCTGCCTGACTTAGAGAAAACCTCAGAATAGCACCTGAAAAAGCGCGCCAAGCGCCATCAAAAAGCGCGCCAAGCGCGCCAAGCGGTTGTATCTCTCACGCTCCCCCATTGCAGACATTGACACATCGACAACATGTAGTATACTCGATTTATTATGGATAAGCAACTACTTCAATTCGTTGACGCGGCGACGCTCGGCGACATGCTGTCGGTCAAACCGCAACTGGTGATGCAGTGGGCACGGGCCGGCCTGATTCCGTCAGTGCGTTTGTCCCCTCGGATTCGCCGGTTCGACCCTATCGAGGTCGCAAACGCTATCCGCAATCGTTCGCGGGAGGTCGTTGCCCGATGAATCCTTTCCTCCATCCACTGCTCGCGAATTCCCTTGCCCGGCCAGGGTTCGGGCTGGACCAGTTCCAACCCCCTTTTTTGTGAAAGGTTTTTCTGATGAATGCACAGGCAGTAGCAATTGAAGAAGCCGGCCTTGGCGAGCACCAGCGACCGGCGACGACGAGTTCGGATTTATCCTACCGACGCACGCGCGGCGCGTCAACCCCCAACCCCAGATTTTCCCCGGCCGGCAGACGAACCGGGCGGCGCCCGGCGAATCGGCCCACGCAAATTCAACGGGATCGCGCGGCGCTGACCTTGCTGGGATTGGCTGCCAACCTGCAACAATCTGCCAGTCTTAGCCAGGCGGAACACGCGACCGGTTGGGCCGTTTTCGAGAGACTGCTGGCCCTGTTCGTGGAGATGCGGTGCCAGAGGGGGGCCGCCTGATGTCCGAGGACGGCATCACCTACATTCACGTCCCCGTGGGCCTGCTGAGCCTCGACATCCGGTCCGCACACGAGCTTGCCCTCCTGGGTCTGGCCGTGAGTTTCAATGGGAATGGCATCCGCTTGAGCAACACACGATTGGCGCAATTACTTTGCACCGACCGCCGACACGTGCCCCGGCTTATCGGCCGCTTGGTGGGCCGGGGATACCTGCGGGTCGAGAACCAGGATGGCCGTCGAATTATCCATGCAACTGACACCATATTGGTGTCGCCTCCTGACACCAAAGTGGTGACAAAGCGACACCAAAATGGTGACAAAGTGACACCACTTCTACCATGTCCATCTATAACTGAATTTAACTTAACGCAAGAGAAGGGCGCGCGAGCCGGGAAAACGCAAATCAAAACTTCGCGTACCGAAGCCTCCGCGCGTACCGAGGCACATTTCCTTGTATTCTGGAAGTTGTACCCGCTCAAAAAAGCGAAGGTCGCTGCCCGCAAAGCGTTTTACAAGATTGCCCCGGACGCCACGCTGTTTGAACAAATCGTGGCGGCGGTAGAGAATCAAGCCCGGTCCGAGCAGTGGACCAAGGACGGGGGCAAGTACATTCCACACCCGGCGACGTGGCTGAACGGCGGGCGGTGGGAGGACGAGCCGCCCGATGTGCCGAAGGCTCCGGTTGCCGCCGTCGTACGCGACCCTGACGGCCTCACGCCCAAGCAGCGGGCAGAGATGTCCGTGCGCGGGAAGCAGGAGGTGATTCATGCGAGTTGACCCGGAAAAGCTGCACAGCAAATACGCCGAAGCCTCTGTTCTCGGTTCGATGATCATCAAGCCCGGCTGCATCGGTAAAGTCATGGAGAAGCTCGGCGCCGACGATTTCTTCCTGCCCGAGCACAAAGACATCTTCGAGGCGATTGTGCGGGTGTGGGGCAAGAATCAGGCCGGGGCCCTTGACGGCCTACTGGTGCGTCGCGAATTGGAAAAGTCCAAGGCCTTGCAGGAGGCCGGCGGTCTGGACTACTACCGCCAGGTGGTCGAATCCGTCCCTACGGCGGAAAACGTGATGTACTACGCCGACATCGTCCTGGAAACCCGGCGGTATCGTCAGGCGGTGCAGGTGGGGGAAGACTATGAGCGGCTCCTGCAAGAGTCCCCGGACGTCAACGATCTGGTGCAGAAAGCGCAAGACCTCGTACTCGGCATGGAAACCCGCGACGATGACCCCGGCTACCACACATTCGCCGATTGCGCCATCGCAGAGGCCGTCAGCATGTTCGACACGCCCGAGACGATCCCTACCGGGTTTCGCGACCTGGACCACATGGTAGGCGGGTTCGGCCCCGGCGACGTGGTGATTGTGGCTGCCCGGCCTTCGATGGGTAAATCGGCCCTGGCCCTGGATATGGCGTTGAACATGGCCCGCGCCGGTAAATCCATCGCGTTCTTCACCTTCGAGATGTTGCACGGGGCCATGCTCCAGCGCGCCTACGGCAGTTTCGGGAAGGTCAATATCCGGGCGATCAAGATGGGCGACGATCCCTCCCGGCGCAATGAGATTTACAAGGCAGCGTTGGAACTCAAGGGGCTCAAGATCGTCATCCACGAAAAAGCGGACACGCCGGAGAAAATGCTGGCCTTCGTGCGGTCCTGGAACAAGTCTCACGGCGTCGATGCGGTATTTGTCGATTACCTGCAACTGATGAGCGCCGGGCGTCGAACCGAGAGCCGGCAGCAGGAGAT
>CAYMWP010000242.1:0-3395 GCA_964393895.1 uncultured Anaerolineales bacterium
CCAACGTCATCATCCCGGAGGGAGGCTTCAACGAGGTCGCCATCGAGATGGTCGCTGCGCGAATCAGAGGAATGTTGGAGGAACATACGGAATGACTTTATACCTGGTCACTGGCGGGGCCGGCTTTATCGGCTCCCACCTGGTCGAAGCGTTGATCGAAAGTGGCGCGCGCGTGCGCGTGCTGGACGATTTTTCCACCGGCCGGCGGGAGAACCTGACCGCCGTAGCCGGGCGAATCGAATTACTCGAGGGGGACGTGAGCGACCCGAACGTGGCGCGGCAGGCGGTGACCGGATGCGACTATGTGCTCCACCTGGCGGCCATCGCCTCTGTGCAGGCGTCGCTGGAAGACCCCCGGCGCGCCCATCGGGTCAACGTGGACGGCACACTGAACGTGCTGGAGGCCGCGCGCGCCAACGACGTTCGCCGGGTCGTCCTGGCCTCGACGACGGCGCTCTACGGCGATCACACTGCGCTCCCATTGCAGGAGGAGTTGCCGCCGCGCCCGCTCTCTCCCTACGCGGCGAGCAAGGCGGCGGGCGAGGCCTACTGCGGCGCCTTCCACGCCAGCTATGGCCTGCCGACCGTGGCGTTGCGCTTTTTCAACGTCTACGGCCCGCGTCAGGACCCTACCAATCCCTACTCTGGTGTCATCAGCATCTTTGCCGACCGGATGAGCCGGGGCGAGCGCCCGCTCATCTACGGCGACGGGAAGCAGACGCGCGACTTTGTGTACGTGACGGACGTCGTCCGGGCCATACTGTTGGCGTGCGAGCGCGGGCAAGCTCTCGGCTCTGTCTTTAACGTAGCCAGCGGCGCCCAGACGAGCATCCTGCAATTGGCGGAGGAATTGAACCACGTGCTGGGTGTGAGCCTCGCACCCGCTTTTGGGCCGGCGCGGGCCGGCGAGGTGCGCTTTTCGCAGGGCGACGCCGGCCGGGCGCGGGAGGCGCTGGGATGGGATCCGCGAGTTTCATTGAGAGAGGGTCTGGCCCGGTTGATAGAGGAATGATCGCGGTGAACGATGCAAAGGTACGGCCGACTTTCGAGCCTCGTTGTCTGCCTACCACCATCGGCAGCCTGCCCCACGCCGACGTTGCCCGCGGGACGGCTCTGATGTTCGAAAGTACGCCGGAACTCCCCGCCTGGGTGCAGTTCCCCAAGCGCGTCTTTTACGAGAATATGATGGTCCAGTTCACCGAGGGTATGCCGGGGTTGGTGCTGGAAGAGGAGGAGGAACGGATTTATTTTGACACCGCCGCGCCTGACTTTGTTGATCAATTGACCGATTTCTACACCCGTTACCTGGCCGCGACCGAGGAGGGGGACGGGGACGCGCTCGACAGCTTTGGTCTCTCAGCGCGGTACGCGGCGGGGTTTGAAAAGTTTGTTGCCAGCTTGCCAGAGCGGCCGTCGCCGCTGATGCTCAAGGGGCAAGTGACCGGCCCCTTCACCCTGGGCGTCAATCTACTCGATCAGGACAAGCGCTGCTCCTATTACGACGACCATCTGCACGACGTGGTCGTCAAATCCGTGGCGCTGAAGGCAATGTGGCAGGTGGCCCAACTGAAACCCTTTGGCTGCCCGCTGATGATATTCCTCGACGAGCCAGCTCTCTTGGGCTTTGGCTCGCAGACCTTTATCACCGTCAGCCGGGAGGATGTCACCCGGGATATAAACGAGGTGGTCGCCGCTATCCACGGCCTGGGCGGGCTGGCCGGCGTCCATTGCGAGGAGAACACCGACTGGTCGCTGTTGATGGAGACGGAGCTGGACATTCTCGACTTTGACGCCTACGACCACATGCAGGCCATCACCCTCTATCCCGCCGAGTTGCGCGCTTTCTTTGCCAGGGGCGGTTGCCTGGGTTGGGGCGTCGTCCCCACGCTGGATAGAGAGGCGGCCGCGACCGAGACTGTTCCCTCGCTGCTGGTCCGCTTTGACGAGGGAATGGAGAGCCTGGTGCGCAAGGGATTCGACCGGGAGCTGTTGCTGCGCCGGGCGCTGATCACTCCCAGTTGCGGCGCTGGCGGTGTGCTCACCGAGCCGCTGGCCGAGCGGGTGCTGGGCTTGCTGCGCGAACTGTCCGCGACCCTGCGCAGTCGGCACGGGTTTGGCAATGGAGGAAACTATGGCGCTTAAACCTTCGACCCAGGGATTTGTGGAGGAAGCCCGCCGCACACCGGGTTACTCGCTCTTTGATTGGCTGCACGGTTACGTCTACGCTCGCTGGCCCTATCTCTACATCGGGGTCGGGACCGGGGAGCACCCGCTGGCCCGATTGCTCGGCCCGCTCGTGCGTTGGCTGGCCCGGCTGTTTCCCGGCGACCCCGGCCGCGCCACCTTCGCCGACACTTACCACGGCAAGGTGGTGCCGCTCGACGCCGCCACTCAACTGGTCACCGTGAACGAAGAGATCCGCATCACCGACCTGGAAAAGATCGTCCCCTACACCCGCGCTCGCGCCATTGTGCTCGAGAATCCCGATCACATCGTCGTGTTGGATTGCCCCTGTCGCGTCGCTCGTCCCAACCCCTGCCTGCCGCTCGACGTCTGCCTCGTCGTTGGCGAGCCTTTCGCCAGTTTTGTCGCCGAGCATCACCCCAACCGCTCCCGTTGGATCACGCCCCAGGAGGCGGTGGACATTTTGCAGGCCGAGGAGGAGCGCGGTCACGTCCATCACGCCTTTTTCAAGGACGCGATGCTGGATCGCTTTTACGCCATCTGCAATTGCTGCGAGTGCTGTTGCGGCGCGATGCACGCTCACCGGAACGGCATCCCGATGCTGGCCTCATCCGGCTACACGGCCCGGGTGGACGTTGATTTGTGCGTGGGCTGTGGCGTCTGCGCTGACTTTTGCCAATTTGGCGCGCTCGCGCTGGGGGACGGCGGCGCCATCGTGGACGGCGCTGCTTGTATGGGCTGCGGTGTGTGCGTCTCCCAGTGCGCGCAAGGGGCGCTGACGCTCGCGCGCGATCCGGCCAAGGGGGAGCCGTTGGAGATCCGCCGGCTCATTGCAAGTGCGGCCCGCGCCGATGGTTAGTGCCCAAAACCCCTGCGCTGTCCTTCATTTGGCAAGAAACAGCGGGGGCGAGGACAAGGTGGGCCAGCGGTCTATTCTCAAAAAGTTGGGGGAAAAGTAGGGCGGAATGCATTCCGCCTTTACCCCGGTTGTAAGTGTTCAGGTCATTCGTGTTGTCAACCAAAGAGCACGAAGGACACCGAGCAAGCAGCACAGCTATGACGTTTTTACCAGGTTCTGTGGCTATTTGTGGCTTTACCTTTGTGTTCTTGGTGTCCTTTGTGGGTTACTACTCAGGTCAAGACCTCCGAGGTCTGTGACAGGCATTCTGCCCACTGCGACCGTCGAAAAAGGCCGGGATTTCACGCCTGAA
>CAYMWP010000243.1:0-3381 GCA_964393895.1 uncultured Anaerolineales bacterium
CGCCGAGCCGTGGAAGGTGCACTGGTTCGACGTGGAGCGGGACGAGAAGCTCATCGCCCGGATGATCGAGGCGGAAGGCAAGTTTTGGGAAATGGTCCAGGAGGGCGTGAGGCCCGAGGCGCCGATCGACAAGATCGACGTGCCCGAGGTGGAAGGCACTCTCATCGTTCGGGACGATCCCGAGTGGGCCGATGCAGTTACGGATCTGTGGCAGGCGAAGGAGCTCCGAGAGTCGTCCGAGTTGCTCTACAAGGACGCGACCGCGCGGGTGAAGGCTCTCTGCGGGAAGTACGGCTCCTTTGAGGGCGCCGGCACGCGGGTCCACTTCAAGCGCCACAGTGGCCGGATGTCGTTTGACAAGAAGGCCCTGAAGGCTGCCACTCCGCTGGATTACCAGAAGACGATCGACGCCGTTGCCCGGTATCTCGGAGCAGAGGCGGCGAGCGGTATCGACTTCGGCTCTCTGATTCTTGATCTGGACAGCTTCAACAAACAGGGCAACCCGTACGACGAGTTTCGCCCGTACCTGCTCAAGGTCAGCAAGGAAGAGAAGTAGGAAATGGCGACATACATCGGACCTAACGCCAGCATCAGGGGCAACCCCTACATCGGGGGCAACGCCAGCATCTGGGGCAACGCCCGCATCAGGGGCAACGCCATCATCAGGGGCAACGCCAGCATCTGGGGCAACGCCAGCATCGGGGGCAACGCCATCATCGGGGGCAACGCCATCATCAGGGGCAACGCCAGCATCTGGGGCAACGCCAGCATCTGGGGCAACGCCATCATCGGGGGCGACGCCAGCATCGAGTATGAGGGAAACTACATCACAGGGACCGTCGCCGGATATAGCTGGACAGCGCACACCGACACTAAAGTGGGTATCAGGCTCACCATCGGCTGCCGGAGCGCTGGCATTGAGGAGTGGGCCTCTGAGCCGCTTGGTGCCGTTGAGAAATTGGAGGAGTACGGCCACCTGTTAGAACAAGTGATCCGACTCGCGCTTGACAGCGTTGAGTGGGGGTTTCCAGTAGACGCCCTGAGAAGGGCATTACGGCGGTAGTCATGCGGGGGAAACAACAGCAGGGCCGGGGTCTTTCACTCCTTTCTGCCTCGTTAGATGGCCCTCGCGACGCACTAGGCCCTGTGATGTGCGTCTGCCGCCCCAACCAAAAGGAGAGTTTCACGTGGAAGTGAAGACGCAGAACGAACAGGCGCCCAAGTACCGGCTCACGGTGTTGAAGTCCAGTGCTAGCGGCGAAGAGAAGGTACTCGAGATCCTGCGCGACGAGATGGACGTGCCGTCGATCGCGAAGGTCGCTCTCGGGTATGCGCGGAAGCGCAAGGCGAAGTTATGACGGCGACAGCAGTACCGACGACGCTTGGGAACGTCCGAGGGCCGATGAGCCTGTCAGGGATCTCTGGTGAATATCGGGAACTTGCGACGCGCGCGGAAAACCTGAGTGAACGTCTGTCAAACGACCTCAACAACCTCATGTCCTTGCCGGGCCCGGCCAAACAGGAGCCGGATGTCCCGCGTCCCGTTACGGGAGAAAGCCTTGCGGATGACATGAAGTTGTCGGCGAGACGGCTGGATGCGGCACTCGACAGGCTGAGTGTCTGCATGGACGCCCTGGAAGACTCGTTGGGCATGAAGCAGCCGCAGTGTGATGCCGGGTCGTCCCTGTAAGGCCTGTGGTGCTCCCCTTCTCTTTGTGAAAACGGAGAAGGGGAAAACCCAGGTCATCGACGAAACGACGCGCGAGAAGCGGATCGTGGTGATCGACGGGGTAGCGCATGTGATGGATACCTATCTCAGTCACTACGCGACTTGCCCTCGGGCGGCAGAGTTTAGGAGGAATCGTGGCAAACAAAAAGAGTAACGGCAACGGCAAGGCCGTGGTGCCGTTCAAGGATGTGCTGGCGAAACAGCAGAAGCTCATCCTGGAGACGATCCCCAAGCACGTGAACGGGGATAGGTTGCTCCGGGTGGCGTTTCAGCTAGTACAGCGCACTCCGAAGTTGATGGAGTGTGACGCAACGTCAGTGGTGGCGTGCATCGCTCAAGCTTCGGCTCTCGGGTTGGAGCTCGGGCGGGAAGCGCACCTGGTTCCGTTCGGGAAAGTCTGCACGATGATCCCGGACTACAAGGGGCTCGACAGCCTCGCACGGCGGAGCAGGGTGATACGGTCTATCGACGCTGAGTGTGTCTACCGGGGAGACGAGTTTCGGGAGATCCGTGGCACAGAGCCGCAGCTCGTTCATGTCCCGAACCTGGACAACGACCGCACCGACAACAGCCAGATCGAGCACGTCTACGCGGTGGCGTACTACACTGACGGAGGACCGCCGAAGTTCGCCCGCATGACGAAGGCTCAGATCGACCAGGTGCGTGCGAAGTCCAAAGCTAAGGACGGCCCCTGGTCGGATCCACAGGCCTATCCGGAAATGGCGAAGAAGACGGTCGTGAAGCGCCTCTGCAAGCTCCTGCCGCAGACTCCGGAACTGGCCGAAGCGATCGAGCTCGACAACCGCTTCGAGTCTGGCGAGTGGAGCGGTGTCACGCGGTTTGACGAGGACGAGCAGCAGCGGCTTCTCATGAGGGCTCAGACGGCAAACCGTCAGGAGGAGCTGCGCCAGAAGCTCGACGCCGCCGCAGAGGCCGAAGCGGAACCCGTGGAAGAGGAGAAGCCGAAGGCCAAGAAGAAGACGGGTCCGAAGGCTGCCAACGAGGCATCGAACGAGCCGCAGCCCGACAAGAAGCAGAAGCTCTCCGAGGAGGAGCTCGAGCGGCAGGCCATCCAGGGCGAGGACGAGCAGGCACGGCAGGAAGACTTGGCACTGGCAGGGCAATGATAACCGACAGTGAACGGCGCCAGGCTCAGAAGAACACAACCTCACGTCAGAAGGCGATCAATCTGATGTGCAAGGACTGTATCTACGACGATCACGAGCACGGAACCTGGCGCCAGCAGGTGGAGGACTGCCCATCTCGCCGCAGTTGCCCGTTGTGGAACTTCAGGCCCACCAGTGTAGGGAAGAAGCCCGCTCGTGCGTCCTACGCTGAAAACACGCAGCTAAAGCGGTCGTAATTGGCTTCAGAAGAGGAGTTGTTAATGAGCATCCATGTAGCGGCAGTAGAGGCGCAGGATTTCCACCGGCTGAGTGTGGCGCGGGTGGAATACGTACCCGAGGTGGGGCTTGTCCGGGTGACCGGAGCGAACGCCTCGGGCAAGACCAGCCTACTCCGGGCCATCATGGCGGCGCTCGGTGGGGCTGGAGAGGTACTCCCGGACACCATCCGGGACGATGCGGTGGACGGCGGCGAGGTGCTCGTGAAGCTCACCAACGGGTTCACCATCCGCCGGCGGTTCACCGAAT
>CAYMWP010000244.1:0-3221 GCA_964393895.1 uncultured Anaerolineales bacterium
CTGGTACGCCAAAGGTCACCATATCTAGAACTTTCGTTCGAAGGTTCTCGGTACGGTTACGCTAAGTACGCCCAAGGTCACCATACATAGAACTTTCATTCGAAGGTTCGAGGTACGGTTGCGTTAAGCAGTTCTGCGACCACGATGTTTGGGATTTAGCAGATCGTGTCTCGTTGATGATTCCGAACTGAGGCTAGAATTGTCTGCGCTCGCCGGCGTAGCGGGAGATGACGACACTGGCATCCCACAGCAAGAACTTGCGGTCACTGGTCGAACTTACCATCTGCGAATCACGTGCCAGCATGCAGGTTCGGATGTCGTTTCGGCCAGATCCAGCCACTGAGTGAAGAATCAGCCCAGGTGCGAGTGCGTCTCAGCAGCCCAACCGAATGTGGCGCGAACTGATATGGGCCACAACAGCTTTAGGTCTATCTACAAGAGCCTGAACAGCACAAGCGCAGCCGCCATGAGGATGATTCCCCCTGTAGCCATTAGAGCGTTGCGAAGTGCCACGTGCGCGACGGCCATCTCGCTGACCTTCTGATTTACGACCCAATCATTCCATTCCGCGTTTCCCAGGTTCAGTTGCAGGATCCGGGCTCTGTACGACGCTGCTGCTGCTTCTTCTTCCTCCACCCGTGTGACCAGGTCATTATAGGAGACTCTCTGGAATGAACGGCGCCTCAGGCCGCTGACTGTTGACCAGACCGAGCGTAACAAGTTGAGAGTGGCATAGAGGATCACTATCAGACCAACCCACACAGGGATCTTCGCATATCCCTCCGGGATTGGCAGACTGGACGCTGCTGCGAAGCCAGCGGTTGCAGCAGCTGCGAGAATTGATGTGAGGGCAAGCAACGCCTGCAACTTCGACTCAACTGAACGGAGCCTTTCGTCCACTTGCTCAAGGCGTTGCTCCACAGCGTGCTCCATTGCGCCCAGCAGCTCCTCATCTATTGCCTGTATTTCCCGCTGCTGATTCGGGGCGGGTATTGGCTCGCCAGCTAGGTGTGGCCACAGCCAATCAGGGATCCGATCGTACAGCTTCCTCAGTCGCCGCCTGCATCCAGCCATTGCGCAATCCTAGTTGAAATGGGAAATCCCAACTGATCTTCCAGCCACAGCCACTCGCCATTGGGATTGATCTCGAAGAAGACGTACGTGCCGTCTGCTCTCAGAGCCAGATCAATCGCGCCAAACACCAAGCCGAGATAATCTACAAGCTCCACACACAGCTCCGAGATGCTCAGCGGGAGGTCATGCACACGATGCGGCAAGTGAGGATTCTTAGTAGCGCGCCAGTCAACCCGGCTCGAACTGCTTTCCTGTGAGAGTATTTCCGCCGCGAACACCTCGTCGGCCACAACTGTCACGCGGATATCGGAGGTCTTGTCAATCAACTCCTGGAACAGGACGGGAGCAAGAGCGAGTCCCTCCAACTCCTCTAGGTCCTCCGGGCACAGTGCGCTCGTGAAGATCGCCCGGTTTCCCTTTGGGCTAGCGACATAGCCCGAGCTAATCGCTTTGGCTATCAGCTGGCGGTGACCAGCCAGGTCTGCCACGGAGAAGGGATCGTTGGTGATCAGCGTGTGGGGGATCTCGAAACCCAGGCGAGAGGCTACTGCCAATTGATATGGCTTCCGCTCTGCTCTCACAATTGCATGGGGAGAACTCATCCAGCGGTCTGTTGGTAATGTCGCCAGCACCCCGCCCAAGAATGCGTCGACCTCTCTCTCGCAGAAGTCCTTGATCCCTGGGGCCACGCCCGAAGGAAGCATCGGCATGACATGTCGACGATACCATACGGACTTCACGGACTCAGCGGCGAGAATTGCTTCCCCATCCGCAAGCCGAATACTACTTGGAGGCACAAACGATGCCTTGATCTTCGAAGGGAACTCATCCGTGTTTAATCTGAAGGCTGGCGAGCCGCGTTCCCGCAAGACTTCCAGGACGTAGCCAGCAGCGATGTCATATGAGGCAGTTACTACGAGTACAGTGTCAGGCCTCATCTCCCACCCTGCGATTATTCACCGAGTACTCGTGTCAGCAAGGGCTTGTGGCACCCGTACGCGATGCACCAAGAACATCCAAGGAGGAAAGCGCAGAGTATCTGCCCTTGGGGCGTCTGGGACGCGACACACACCTGTGAGCCCGCGAGTACTAGCGGTCGTCAGTGGTCTCACGCTTGACTTCAGTAACTCTTGTAGGTCGTGGAACGTCTCCTTGAGGCTCCCCGGATCCGCACTCGCGAGCAAACCTTGCTAGAAACGGGGATGCTTGACTGCTAGACCTATCTAGGTCCTCCTTCTTATCGGTCATCAGTGGTCTCCCTGTCAACCTTCGTCTCCCTTGTGCCGGTGATCAGTCGCCGTAGGACCTGTTTCCCGTCTTCATCTGATCTCGCTCCCCCATCGGGCTCCGCGGACGGATCTTGCGAAAACCTGACCAGGAATGGTTCAAACTGCATGTTAGACCCCCTATTCAGTTTCCCTTCAGTCTAGGTGCGCCAAGAGGCTATGTCAAGGGCCCGCATTGCCTCACCAAAAAAGTACACGAAATGGGAACGTTGCCTCAGCTAAGAAAAGTACTCGAAACGGGAGGTGAGGCTACGGTGGTCTCCTAGCTTTTGTATCTGTTAAGCAAGGAGACAACGATGCCGCTCACAATGAAGGAGAAGCAAGCGGTAACGCGCGAGATGGCGACGGAGTACAAACGAGCGACGAAGAAGCAGAAAGGCAAGATCCTTGACACGTTGACTGGTCTGACGGGATACAACCGTTCCTACGCCGCACGAGTGCTGCGAAAGGGTACGAGAGACGTAGTCCTTGGCCGAGGGATCATTGACGGTGTCACGGTGACATTGGTCGAGGATGAGCGGACGAAGCGCAAGAAGAGGGGCAGGCGGAGAAGGACGTACGACAAAGACGTACTCGTTGCGCTGCAGAAGGTATGGGTGATCTGTGACGGGATCTGCGGGAAGCGATTGGCGCCGTACCTGAAGGAGATTGTCCCGAAGCTGGAGCGTCTGGGTGAGTTGACGCTCGACAAGGAGGTGAAACGCAAGCTGACCAGGATCAGCCCAGCGACGATCGATCGACTGCTGGCACCGGCACGCAAGCGCTACCAGCTTCGATCTCGATCACAGACCAAACCAGGGACGCTCCTCAAGCACCAGATCCCGATCCGAACATTCAGTGATTGGGATGAACAGCGCCCTG
>CAYMWP010000245.1:0-3210 GCA_964393895.1 uncultured Anaerolineales bacterium
TCAGGGCGGCGCGGCCGGCGCAAAGCGGAACGAATTTATGCATCGCTGCACTAAGGAGCCTGATATGGTCAACGCAGTCGAGATGCAGGGAATCGTCAAGCGTTTTCCCGGCGTTTTGGCCAACGACCGGGTGAACTTTGAGCTGCGCCCAGGGGAGATCCACGCTCTGTTGGGAGAAAACGGGGCAGGCAAGAGCACGCTGATGAACGTCCTCGCCGGCCTCTACCGGCAAGAAGAAGGGACCATCCGCGTTCACGGAGAACTGGTCAAATTTCGTTCTCCACGCGACGCCATCGAGCACGGCATCGGTATGGTACACCAGCACTTTATGTTGGTGCCATCGCTGACGGTTACAGAGAACATTCTCCTGGGACTGGACCAGCCCAGATTCCTGATGCAACTGCCCCGCCGTCACAGACAGGTCGCCGCGTTAGAAGAGCAGTTCGGTCTCAAAGTGGCGCCAGAGGCCAAAATCTGGCAACTCTCGGTCGGCGAACAACAGCGGGTAGAGATTCTCAAAATGCTCTACCGGGGCGCGGGCGTGCTCATCATGGACGAGCCGACCGCCGTCCTGGCCCCGCAGGAGATTGACGAACTCTTTGTGACACTGCGTTCGATGACCGCCGAGGGAAAATCTGTAGTCTTTATCAGCCACAAGCTGCACGAGGTGATGACCATATCCGACCGCATCACCGTGCTGCGCAAGGGGCGCATGGCGGCCGAGCCCTTAGAGACCCGGTCAACCAACCGGGCAGAGTTGGCCGAGTTGATGGTCGGGCGCAAGGTGCTGTTCACCGTGACCAAGGAGCCGCGCGAACCCGGCGACGTGCTCCTCTCCGTCGAGAACGTGAGCGCAGACAACGACAAGGGGCTGCCCGCGCTCAGAGGGGTGTCGCTCCAGATCCGCTCTGGCGAAATTCTGGGAATAGCGGGAGTGGCCGGCAACGGGCAATCGGAACTGGCCGAGGTGATCAGCGGCCTGCGCCAGTGCACGTCAGGAACGGTGGCCGTGTGCCGGCAGTGTATCAGCAACCGGCCGCCCAAGACAGCCATCGAAGCCAGCGTAGCCCACATCCCTATGGACCGCACTGGGGTAGGCTCATCCCCCAACCTCAGCATCACCGACAACCTGATCATGAAGACCTACCGCCGCCCGCCCATCGCCAAAGGATGGGCCATTGACGAGCGCATCGCCCGCCAGCGCGCTCAGAACCTCAAAGATGATTACGACATTATGGCTCCCTCCATTGACACCCAGGCCCGGCTGCTCTCCGGGGGCAACCTGCAGCGCGTCATCCTGGCGCGGGAGATCTCGGGCCAGCCCAGCGTGATCCTGGCCGTCCAACCCACCCGCGGGCTGGACGTGGGCGCTATCGAGGGTGTGCGCCGCTTGCTCTTGGAGCAGCGGCAGGCAGGCGCCGCCATCCTGCTGATCTCGGAAGAGTTGGAGGAACTGTTCTCCCTCAGCGATCGGATTGCCGTAATCTACGAAGGGGAGATCATGGGGATATTCGAAGAGCCAGATCAGGAAACCATCGGCTTGATGATGGCCGGGCAGAAAGGAAGGGCGACCGATGACAAACGCTGAACGATCCCACTCGAGCCTACCCTTCAAGATCCAAATTGAGCCTCGGTTGGACATTCCCCGCTGGCTGCCTGCCGCCGTGTCTGTGGGGGCCGTCATCCTGGGCCTCATCTTTGGAGCCTTTGCGCTCCGCCTGGCCGGAGAGGCACACCCTTTCAGGGCCTATGCCAGCATCGCTAAAGTGCTGTTCGGCAGTTGGGGCGGCGTCTCTGACGTTCTGGTTCAGGCCACCCCGCTGATCCTGGTAGGGCTGGCCTGTTCGGTGGCCTTTAGCATGAAGCTGTGGAACATTGGGGCCGAGGGTCAGTTCTTTATCGGCGCGTTCGCCGCCAGCGCCATCGTGCTGACCCCCGTGCTGCCGGCCGAGGCGCCGGGCTGGATCTTTATCCCGGTGATGATGGTCGCCGGGCTGATCGGCGGCGCGTTGTGGGGCTTTTTGCCCGGCTATCTCAAAGCCAAGTTCAACGTCAACGAGATCATCACCACCCTGATGATGAACTATATCGCCATCGAGTGGAACAACTTTTTCATCTTTGGAGTGTGGAGCGAGGGGGGATTTCAGATGAGCCCCCGCTTCCCCAAGACCGCCTGGCTGCCCCGGCTGGCCGACTATGCCAGAGAGGTCCCCGAATTCGGAGGACTGACCCTACACCTGGGCTTGATCTTTGGGCCAATAGCGGCCGTCATCGTCTGGTTCATCCTCTACCGCAGCAAGTGGGGATACGAGATTCGGCTGGCCGGCGACAATCCCAAAGCGGCCCGCTACGCCGGCGTCAACATCGCCCGCAACACGGTGCTGGTGATGATGCTCTCCGGCGCGCTGGCCGGGCTGGCGGGTATGGCCCAGATCGGCGGCGTGGTGCGTCGCCTGCAGGGGGCCATCTCCCCCGGCTATGGCTTTACGGGCATCATCATCGCCTGGCTGTCCAAGCTCAACCCGCTCGTCGTCATCGTCGTCTCTGTCTTTTTCGGCGCGTTGCTCCTGGCCGGGCGCGAGATGGGACGCTCCGACATCTCTATGCTCATTCAGGGCATCATTCTCTTTGCCCTCATCGCCAGCGAGTTCCTGTTGCGCAACCGGGTGCGGATCGTCCGCGTGTAGGAGGACTGACCATGAATTGGACTATTATTCTGCAAGCAGGGATCGCCAGCGGGACAGTGCTTCTCTTTGCCACCATCGGCGAGGTATTCGCCGAGCGTTCTGGCATCTTGAACCTGGGACTGGAGGGGATGATGCTCATCGGCGCGATGTCTGCCTTTAGCGTGGCCGTCAACTATGACAATCCCTGGCTGGGGCTGCTGGTAGCAATGATAACGGCGGGGCTGCTCTCGCTGGTCCACGGCTACGTCTGCATTCACTTGCAGGCAGACCAGGTGGTCAGCGGTCTTTCACTGACTTTTTTGGGCACCGGCCTCAGCCTGGTGTTTGGCGAAGGGCTGAGCAAGGCGGGCGCTGTCTCTCTCCTGCCTCAACTGACCATCCCCCTCCTCTCTTCGATTCCCTTCCTGGGCCAGGTGCTGTTCACCAACCAGAGTATCATGGTCTACGTGGGCTACCTGTTGGCTCCGGCCGCCTGGTACTATATCAACCGCACCCGGCCGGGCATGCACCTGCGGGCGGTGGG
>CAYMWP010000246.1:0-3180 GCA_964393895.1 uncultured Anaerolineales bacterium
GAGTCTCGTCCTGGATCCACCGCGGCTCGTTCTTGGTCGGAAGTACGACACCCACCGCCAGCGCTTCAGGGGCTTCTTCTGTTGGCTCTGTTGTGGGTTCCGCTGGGCCACAGGCACTCAGCACCATCATGGCAATCACCAATATGCTAATTGGCAGGAAAGTCAGCTTGCGCATTTCTATCTCCTCTTTTTGTCTCTGAAATTTACTGTTTTGATTGAAAAGCCTTTCAAGAACAAGAGTCTATATCGGCTGATTATCACACCACCTCCTTTTCAATGTGGGATCTAGGTGGAAACTAGCGAGATTACAACAGTTCAGTATAACACAAAGTGTGTGACATCACATCCCTCTTTGCCCCCATTAAGACCAGTGGATTTCCCCCAGCCTCAATAGGGGGATTCCCCCCTCAACTAGGCTTTGCCCGAAACGATGGTATAATTACACTATGAGCAAGACTCGAGTCCTTCTAGCGGACGATCATGCCGTCGTGCGCGCTGGCATCCGCCATGCTTTAGAGGAACTGCCTGACCTGGAGATCGCCGGAGAGGTAGGGGATGGCCCAGCACTCTTCTATGCTCTGGAGCAGATGCGGCCAGAGTGTCTCTTAATAGACATCACGATGCCCGACTTTGAACCTATGAGCGCCATCCGCCAGATCCGGGAGCGCTATAGCGATATGAAGATACTGGTCGTCAGTGCCTACGACGACGACGTCTACGTGCAGGGCCTGCTCGGCGCAGGCGTTGATGGCTACCACTTGAAGGACCAACCTCTCAGCGATCTGCAATCGGCAGTGCGACGTGTGTTGGCCGGTGGTCGGTGGATTTCTGACCCATTGGTTGACAAACTCGTCAGCTACGCAAGTAAGCCACCGCCATCCACTTTACCGTCCCTCACGACACGCCAGCGCGATCTCTTGCACCTGCTGCAGCAAGGACTCGATAATCAAACTATCGCCCAGCGACTGGCGCTGAGTGTGAAGACGATCGAAAATCACCTCACGCGCCTCTACCGGCTGCTCAATGTTCAAAGCCGACTGGAAGCGGTCAATTACGTCATGAAGAATCCTGGCGTGTTGGCTGTGTCCGGGCAGATCGCCACCCAGACGCCGGCATCATCCGGGGTAGCCGCGCAGGAACTGGTCACTGTGTTGCTGGTGGACGACAATGCACGCTACCGCCGTCAACTGCGCCGCATGATTGGCAAGATATGCCCACGAGCGACGATCTATGAAGCCGAGAACATCGGAGAAGCCACGCACCTGACTGAAGGCGTGATGCCCCAGCTTGTGCTCGTAGACGTGATATTGGGAGAGGAGGACGGCATCCGCTGTACACGGCGCATCAAGGCATTGTCGCCCAAATCACGTGTCATCCTGGTCAGTGCTTACCCGGACAGAGAGTTTCATCGCCTGGGCCTGGAAGCTGGCGCGGTGGCCTTCCTGGACAAAAAAGACCTGGAGACGTCCACCCTGCAGCACATCATAGAGGATATAACCGCCTAGCAGCTTGTCGGGAGAGCCCTGTAATATAGGGCCTCGTGCCCGTTTTTTGCCTGTTTTTGAGCCATTTTATCGCTCACAAGCCGCCCACAGGGGGCTAAACTACATCTCTCCGACACGCTGCTAGAAAATAGACGTAGAGGCGGATTGCCAACCCGCCCTACAGAGATTCAGAATGAGCGAGATCCCTCTCCGCACCAAGAACGAGAGCAAGCCCAGCACCCCCGAGATGTTGAGCCGGTTTTGGAGCACGACGATCGGCCGTCATCCAGTCGTCGTACTCCTCCTGTTTGTGGTGGGTGTCCTTTCGAGTCTCCAACACCCAACCTTCTTCACCGGCACCAATCTGCTCAACGTTGCCCGCACGTTTTCCTGGCTCGCTATCGCCGCCTTTGGCGAAAGTATAGTCATTATCATTGGCGGCATTGATCTATCGGTCGGCGCGGTGATGGGACTGGCCGGCCTCATCAGCGCGCTGTGTATGCAGATCGGGCTGCCTGTGCCCCTGGCCATCGTCGCCGGGCTGGCGACCGGTGGACTGGCAGGCTGGCTCAACGGCACCATCGTTGCCCACGTAAAGCTCCCCCCCTTCATTGTCACCCTGGGAACGATGAGCGTTGTGCAAGGGCTTACCTACGGCTTGAGCGGCGGGTGGTCTGTGACAGACCTTCCTCAAGGGTTTCGTCTGCTGGGTCAAAGTGACCTGCTATTGGGTCCCATTTCCCTTCCATTGCCCTTCATATTCGTGCTGGGTCTGGCGGTGCTGGTCAGTTTACTGACCAACCAGACGCTCCTGGGGCGTTACATCTACGCCCTGGCCGACAGCGAACAGGCATTGCGCATCTCTGGTGTCAACGTTGCCCAAGCCAAAGCGATGACCTACACACTCTGCGGTCTCCTGGCGGCGACCGGCGGCCTGCTGATGACCGCGCGCCTGGGTGTCGCGACGCCTACGGCCGCCACCGGTTACGAACTCGACATCATCGCAGCCGCCGTTATCGGAGGCACCAGCCTGTTTGGCGGAAAGGGAAGCACGTTAGGAGTATTGCTGGGCGCTGCTTTTATGCAAGTGCTGCGCAACGGGTTGGTACTCTTGGGCTTTCCTGCCTACTGGCAGGAAGCAACACTGGGAGCCATGATCCTGTTGGCCATCTTGCTGGATTACTGGCGACGCGAGAGGGCTCCGACGTGGAAATTGAAGGTGGACAGGGAAAAAGGGTTGGGAATAGAGGTGAGCCGCCCGCCGATTCAAAGCCGCCGCAAGTTATTGACCTTTCTTATGCCGGCGACAGTGCTTCTTGTCGCTCTGGTTGTCTGGCGAGCTCTGGGGAATGATCTCAGGAGCCTTTTGTCCCCCAAACCTCCCAGCCAGGAAACGCTGACTATTGCTTGGATTCCAAAAGCCCTCAATAACCCAGTGTTCGAGTTAGGCCGGCAGGGCGCTGTTCAAAAAGCAGCAGAGTTATCGGCCAGCGGGCCGATTCGGGTGGAGGTGTTGTACGTGGGCTCAGTGTCCTCCGACGCCGCCGAACAGGTGTGGGTGATAGAGGACGTTATCGCGCGCAACGTGGACGCCGTCGCCATCTCTTGCAACGATCCCATCGCCTGCATCAACCCTATCAACAAGGGTGTGTATCTGAAATTGTGCATAGCTTGAGTTGACAAAAGGCAGCAATCC
>CAYMWP010000247.1:0-3175 GCA_964393895.1 uncultured Anaerolineales bacterium
TGGCAAAGTCGGGTCACCTGGGGGGCGTCGATGCCAGCCTGGAGGACATCGATGCTTGCCAGTTCCAAGGCGAGGTGGCGGCCGTCCGCGCCTACCTCGCCGGTGTCCGAAGAGACCTACCCCGCGCAGTCGAACTCGCTCACCAGGCCATGCACCACTTGCCCGAGGAGAACCTCCTTCTGCGCGCGATCGTCGCGCAGAACCTGGGCGTCGCCTATCATTGGAGCGGCGACTCCGCGGCGGCGGTCCGCACCCTGACCCGGGCAGTCGAGCTCAGCCGGGCAGCAGGCCAATCGTTCCAGGCGCTGACCGGGTTGGCCATCCTGGGCCGCGCTCACGAGATGCAGGGATCACTCCATCAGGCGATGGAGACGTACAGGGATGCGCTCGAATTGGCCGCGGAAGCAGGGCCCCAACCCGTTCCGTTTGCGTGCATGGCCTACGTGGGCATGGCAGGCCCGCTGTACGAGTGGAATGACCTGGAGGGCGCGGCGCGATACGCGACCGAGGGCATCCGGTTGAGCGAACTGGGCGGGTTCGTGGCGTACCAGCTCTTCGGCAACGCATACCTGGCGCAGGTGCGCGAGGCCCAGGGTGATCGCGATGGCGCCCTCAATGCGCTCCAGCGGGCTGAACAATTGAGCCAGCAGGCCGACTACGCCCTCGTCGCGGCCCTGGCCACCGAGCTGCGAGTCCGGTTATGGCTGGCACAGGCGAACCTGGCCGAGGCGTCCCGGTGGGCGGAGGCTCACCGGATAGACGCCGCGGGCGAGTCGGACGCCGCCCAGGAGATCGAGCAGATAGCCGTGGCCCGGGTGTATCTCGCCCAGGACGAGCTTGATGCAGCGCTGCGCCTGCTGGCGTGGCTACTGGATGCAGCCCAGGCCAAAGGGCGGATGGGAAGCGCGATAAAGATCGAGACACTTCGGGCGCTGGTGCTCCAGGCAAAGAACGATCGGGGCGGAGCGCTGTTTGCATTGAAGCGAGCGCTCACTCTGGCGGAGCCGGAGGGATACGTGCGCACCTTCCTCGACGAGGGCGAACCGATGGCCCGGCTGCTGCGCCAAACTTTATCCGCGGGCATCGCGCCCAACTACGCCGCCCGGCTGCTGGCCGCCTTTGGCGAAGAAGCTATGTCGCCATCCCCGGCGATGGATGCGCTGGTCGAGCCCTTGACCGAGCGCGAGATGGACGTGCTGCGCTTGATCGTCGCCGGTCTGTCGAACGCGGAGATCGCTGAAGAGCTGGTCGTCGCCGTCAGCACCGTCAAGTCGCACGTCAACCACATCTATGGCAAGCTCAGCGTCGAAAATCGCATCCAGGCCGCAAAACGCGCCCGAACCCTGGGCCTGATCTAGGCCCCCACCCCCGAATCCATCCCCCAATCCACCCCCCGGTGGATGACAGTCCCCCCTTCCAGTTGGTATACTGTCTTCGAAGTTTGGACACAGATTTGCACAGATAAACATTGACTGAGTGTTGATTCAAATTTTGGCCACGAATTCACACAAATTAACACTAACTCTGTCTCTATTCGTGTAAATTCGTGTTAATTCGTGGCTGATTTTTGCCGCTCGTTTGGATGAACTCTCAAGCGGGAGAATGCCGGAAGGGATAGGGAATGAAAACATATCGAGCCATACTGCTTTTGACGATCTTTCTGGCGGCCTGTGTCGGCCAGCCCACGCCCACACCGGCGCCGACGGTGACGCCAATTATCCTTCCAACAACCGTTCCGAGTAGCGTGCCCAGCTCTACCCCCTTACCGCCCACCGCGACCGCCACACCAGAACCAGCAGCGACACTTGTGCCACCAACTGCAACGCCGACGGTTGCGCCACCGACCAACACACCTTCCCCGCCGACCTCCACGCCCACACCAGAACCCGCGGTGGAACGGATTCGCTTTGCGTCGGGTGCTACCCAGGCTGCCGTCGAGGGATACCTGCCGGCGAATGCCACGCACCGCTACGTCATGCACATAGCGGCGGGCCAATACGTGGCGATGGACGCCACAGCAGGAACGACCGGGGGCGGCATGCGTTTCTCCTTCGTAGGGGACAACGGCACGGTGGTCAAGCCGATGGGCGACGCCCACGTCTGTGCCGTCGTCCCGAGCACGCAGGACTACTTTGTCGAGTTAGCCTCTGACGTCGGCGCGGTGAATTACCAAATGAGCGTGCTCATCCCCGTCCGCATCCGTTTCGAGCCCGGCGCCACCTCGTCCGAGGTCGAGGGAAGCCTGGCGACGGGCGGAGTGCGTCACTACGTCCTCCACGCTCAGGCGGGCCAGCGAATGATCGTCGATCCGGGCACCACCCAGGGCCAGGTGCGGCTGGTCATCTGGGGTGCCGACGGCCAAGTGCTCCTCAGCGGGCGTGTCAGCCCGCCGGGCGGCGTCTTCGATGGCATCTTGCCCGTTACCCAGGATTACCTGATCGCTGTGCGGGCGGAGGACGGGGCCAGTGCAGATTACGTGATCGAAATCACGATCCCAGCGTCGTAGGAAGGTTCAACTACTTTTCGGAGGGAAAAATGAAAGGAAGCCAATTCTATGTGTTGCTTTCTGTGCTAGCCGTGACGATTCTCGGTGCTTGCGCGCCGGCGTCAACCGGCGCGGCGGGCGAGGCATCCCAGAGCGATCTGGAGGCCGTGCTCCAGGCGCCGGCCACGCTCCCCGATGGGAATTCGGTCGAGGTGGCGTTCACGTTGACCAATCACTCCGAGACCGGGCTTTACGTCCTCACGTGGTACACCCCTCTGGAAGGCGGTCTATTCGGCGAGATCTTCCAAATCGAATGGAACGGCCAACCTGTCCCTTACAAAGGCCCCCTGGTCATGCGCGGCGATCCCATACCGGAGAACTATGTCTTCCTGGCTGCCGGAGCATCGGCGTCGGCGACGGTCGACTTGGCCGACGTCTACGACTTCTCCGAGCCCGGCGAGTACACCATCTCCTTCATCTCGCCGCGGATCTCAGACGTGGCGACGAGCGAGGGCGAAATGGCCACGTCGGTGGACGATCTCGGGCCGATCGAGATAGCTTCCGAGAGCGTGACAGTCGAGATAGAGGAGTAGGGTATGAAAGGCAAATTGACAGCGTCAGTGTTGATCCTCCTTCTGGCCTTGCTCGCTGGCTGTGGAGCAGACCGGCACATCGAGGTTTCAACGGGAG
>CAYMWP010000248.1:0-3130 GCA_964393895.1 uncultured Anaerolineales bacterium
CCCCTATTCTACTCTGGAGGGCATACCGGACAAGTGTCCTAATTTTTATTTCAGTCCCTAGACCTCGGAGGTCTCTGCTTTGGGCAGTTTTTGAGCCTGAAAACACATCTCACACGACCTCCGAGGTCTTATCCAACTCAGAAATCCTTGTTGGGCCGCTCGTATGGCTTCCAGCAGTCGCGCGATCCACTTGCCCAGCCCAGGCACTAACTCCAATTGCTCTAGCAGCCAGACCGGCAACGCTTCACGTGGCGATGGCACCGTACGGACAGGCCGGTAGGCAGGCCATACAGCCGTAGCAGAGATTGCCGTCAATGAAAGGCGGCTCTCCCGGGTCTATGGCGACGATGGCCTTGGTGCGGCACACCTTTCGCGCCACGCATTTGCGACAAGCCTGGCATAGATTGTCGTCTATGTGAGGAATCTTGGCGGGCATCGGGTGATCGGGCATCTTTTTACTCTTCCACCTCGACTATTGCATCGTAAGGACACGCCGGGCTGCAAAAGACACATCCGCCGCAACTTTCAGACCGCAGAGTGGGAAGCGCGCCTGGCTCATCTTGGGTCAGTGCCCTTTTCGGGCAGGCCAGAGCTGCCAGGCAGCGCTCGCAGGGCAGGCAACGCTCGGCGTCCAGTTCTAACTTGATCACCATTTTTCAATCGCAGACGACCGACGTTTCTTTATCTATCTGCGAGTGAGGGTATTCCCCCAGGAATTTCTCTGCCTCCATAGCTGCGATTGCGCCTGTGCCGGCCGCCACCACTAACTGCCGGTAGAGCGGATCCTGCACGTCCCCGGCCACAAAGACCCCCGGCACGTTCGTCCGTTGACGATGATCCGAGATGATGTAACCGTGCTCGTCCAGTCCCAACTGACCGGCGAACATCTCCGTCTTGGGCCGCATTCCAACGTAGAGGAACACGCCGTCGGTCTCGACGATCGAGGTCTCGTCCGTCTTTACGTTGCGCACCCGCACGCTGTTCACCGTCTGATCTCCCAAGATTTCCTCCACCACCGAGTCCCACAGTACGTTGATCTTGGGATTCTCAAAGGCCTGCTCCTGATGAATTTTCGTAGCCCGCAACTCGTCGCGGCGGTGGATGATGACTACCTCGCGGGCGAACCTGGTCAAAAAGATCGCCTCGGTCACGGCGCTGTCGCCGCCGCCGATCACCACGATTTTTTTGTCCTGGTAAAAGAACCCGTCGCAGGTGGCACAGGCGGAGACGCCTCTCCCAAAGAACTTGGTCTCCCCCGGCACTCCCAGGCGACGCGCTTCCGCGCCGCTGGCGACGATGACCGTTCGAGCCTGATACGCGGCTGTGTGCGTGTGGATGGTAAAGGGACTGGTGGAAAAGTCAGTCTCCGTCGCGCTATCCACCACGACCCGCGCGCCAAAGCGACCGGCCTGTTCCTGAAAGTAGCGGCCTAATTCTGCCCCCGAGATCCCTTCGGGAAAGCCGGGATAGTTTTCGACGATGTCGGTGTTGGTCGGCTGCCCCCCGGGGAGCGAGCCGGTCAGCAATAGCGTCTCGACCCGCGCGCGTCCGGCATAGATAGCGGCGGTCAGGCCGGCCGGTCCGCCGCCAATGATGATCAGATCGTAGATGCGAGTGTCTTGCTCGCTAGCAGCGTCCGGTTGCGCTTCCTGTTGGGGTTGCGACTGCTGCTGCGCAGCAGCAGTCGTCAATTTGAAATCGAACATTGTTTTATGCCAACGCCTCCTGCAACTTTGCCAACACCATCGGCTCCGGCGCGGCACCCTCGATGTGCACTGTCTCGTTTATAACCGTGCGTGGCACGCCCATCACCTGATACTTTATCGAGAGGTGAGGGAACTCTTGCGCCTCCACCATGTCCGCCCGCACCATCGGGCTGGCGACGGCCATCTGGTGAGCCAGTACTACTGCTTGAGGGCAATAGGGGCACGTTGGCGTGACGAAAACCTGGAAATGCACTTTCTCGTCTAGCCCGGACAACACCTCCAATGTATCATCACTCAACTCTGGTTTGCCGGCCGCCACCATCTTGATCGCGTGCAGCAGAGAGGAAAATTCGTAACCGGATGGGATGCCATAGTAGCGCACGCCATAATCCTCTGCTCCGATGACGGCGATGGCCGGGATCTTGTCTATTCCCAATTCCTCCGCCTTTTCCTTGTCAGAGATAAAGTCATAGACTTTGGCCGCGAGCTGGTCAGATAGTTCGGCGAGCTCCTCGACCAGTTGTCGGGTCTCGGAGCAGTATTGACATTCGAACTCCTGGGTGAACATCACCATCTGCACCGGCCCTGCCAGATCGGCCAATTCTTGTTTCACTTGTTCCTTGATCTCTTCATTCAGTAAAGCCATTTTTCATCTCCTCAATTTTTGCATACTTGTCACGCTTTCTACATCAGCCTGGATAGTGCCATTGCCAGCGCGTCGGCGATCTCTTCGGGCGAACTATCAGATAGCACACATTCGGCGGTATAGGCGCGCACCAGTGTTATGGTAGCCTGGTGGGCGGCGGAGCGCACTGCTGCCAGTTGTTGCAGAATCTCGCTGCAATCCCGGTCCTCTTCCACCATCCTTGCTACCCCACGCGCCTGCCCTTCCAAGCGCCGTATGCGCTTCACTAGGTCAGCCTTGACGGATTGGTCGCACAGTTTCACTTCACTGGCTCCTCAGAGGCACACGTCCTCTCACTAGCTCGTTCCTCAGGTAAAGCCTGGACTGCATGACGACGCGCCTAGTCCGCTGCTGCTACTCGATCCGCCAAGCCCAAACAGCGAGATCGCCTTGTGCACTTTGGTGCTGTCGCACTTGGGGCAGGTAGGAGTGTCACGTTGCGCGGACGAGCGCACGAATAGCTCGAACCGCTCGCCACAGTCGTCACATTGGTACTCGTAGATTGGCATTTGTTCACCTCCAAAACACTATACTAGGGTATAGTATACCACAAGAGTTCTGGTTGTCAAGTCGGGACACTAGTCGTTGCCGGTTACTGTCTTTATGGTATAATGTAACGAAACGCTATATAGTGGAATTGGACATACGTGACGGAGTGTGCTGTGGCTGGTGCCGTGAGTGTTCGTTGTTTGTAAGCGTTCAGGCATACCTATTTTGGAGAACCACGAAGGGCACGAAG
>CAYMWP010000249.1:0-3122 GCA_964393895.1 uncultured Anaerolineales bacterium
CGCCACCGAGGGATTCGAACCCTCGGCATCCGGCAACCTGCCTAGCGGTCAACAGGGCGTCAGCGCGAGTTTCTGCCTTCTGGCCTGCATTATACCACAATATGTGGCGAAAAAGGTTACGAATGGATCACAATTGGGTAAAGAATTGGGATGATCAGAGACCCCCGCGCCAGCGGGATAGCGCAGCGATTCCAAGGGGGTGAAATCAACCCACATTTATGACAAGTTCAACCCACGGAGGGCGGTATCAGCGACCAGTCTGCCCAGGCTGGTCGCTGATGTCTTGACAAGTAGGTGGCGTTTCTGCTTTGATATAGGTGTAACCAATCAACCCTATAACAGAAAGGAGAAACGCCATGTCTACGTCTAATCATACCACAAGTCCCGCCGTTGTCCGTTCGTTTCGCCGGGCTCAGGCGGGCGATGAGAGGAGCCTGGAGGACCTGATGCGCCAGCACGATGGGCTGGTGCATCACATCATCCGGCGACAATGGGGTGGTTCGCTGAGTTACGCCCAGGTGCTGCAAGAGGGACGCATCGGGCTGTGGCGAGCCATCCTGCGCTTCGATCCGGAACGGGGGACGGCCTTCTCCACCTACGCCGGCGTCGCGATTGCGCGGCGGGTGTGGGATGCCGTCAGGCAAGATCGAAAAGCACAGGGCCAAGCGGAGGCAGCGAGGCAGGTGCTGGGCAACGGTTCCGGGCCACTGCCCTCTCTGAGCTTGGATCCCCTGGAAGGTCTTGTAGAGCAGGACATCAAAGGGGCGCTGGGCACGTTGGTGGCCCGCCTGCCTGTCAAGCAGCGCCAGATCGTCCGCGCCTACTACGGCCTGGACGGTTACTCCCCCCACACCCTGGTTCAGCTGGGGGAGCACTGGGGCTGCACCAAGCAGGCGGTGCAGTATCACCTGCGGCGTGCCCTGCATCGTCTCCGCCATCCGGCTTTCAGCGCCCCCCTGCGGGCTCTCCTGGACCTCAACCGGCGGCAGGATTACCTTCAGGTTCTCGGGCCGGGGAGGGGGCGATCATGACACTGCGTTGCAAGCTCTCTGCCGAAGAGCAAGAACAGATCGAGGCGTACGAAGAGCAAGAAGAGACCGGCCGCCGGTTGCGAGAACGGGTCAAACGATTCACGACCACCTTCTCCCTGGACGCGCTTCAGGCCCGGTTGCCCTTGCGCTTCCCCTCCAAGGTATCGGGAGCAGCGTCGTTGCACTTTCGGGCGCTCAGTTGGTACACCTACCCCGGCTGGGCTGCTTTGACCCATCCGAGCCAACTGGCCGTGATGAGCGCTTTCTACATTGCCTTACACTTGATCGACTTCTCCCCCCTGCGGGCCGAACTGGTGGCGCTGACAGAAATCACCCTCGACGGGCGGGGGCAGACCCCTTTCGATCCCGTCTCCTTGTTCCTGTGCTGTCTGCTGCGGCTGGAGAAGGGACTGGGGTGGAAGAGCCTGGCCGATTTCCTGGCCGGTCCCGAAGCAGAATGTTGGCGCCGGTTACTCGGTTTTCGCGACCGCATCCCAAGGGCTTCTACCATGCGCGCCTTCTTCGACGCCCTGGGTGGCGCCTTCGATGCCGATCTGTGCCCCCGATTCGTCGAACTGCTGGATTCCGCCGGGCTTCTCCCCTCTCACGCCGAGACATCCCGGCGATCGGGTCTTCCCCTGGCCGCCGATGGCATGCTGCACCAGGCCCACGCCAGCATGCGCTGCGGCAAGGTCACCGATTCCTGCTATCAGCCGACGTCGTCGAAGTCACCGCGTCCCTGTCCGGCACGGGAGGCCGGGCGGGAAGGATGCGCCTGCACCGACGATGCTTGTGCCCAGGTCTGTTGCCTGGCCACCCCACGTGACCCCGAGGCGCGGCTGATCCACTACACCGGCTCCAACCAAGAGGGGGAGGAAGACCTCTCGCGTGCCCGAGACGTCTATGGCTACCGCAGTTACGCCCAGCTCCTGTGCGACGACGACCTCCACGTCTCCTGGGTCGCTCATACCTCGGTCCACCCGGCGAACGCCGACGAGCGCACCATCTTCCCTGCCGACTTCACCGATCTGCTGCAACGCCTGCCGGATATCTCCATCGTCGAAGCGGTTGCCGATGCGGCTCTCGGCTACAAGAACTGTCTGCTCACCGCCTACGACGCCGGTGTGATCCCTATCTTCACCATTCGCCGCGATCCCGGCGACAGAGATGAAGCGACTTGCCGGTGGCGGGGATACGACCACAAAGGTCATCCGCTGTGCGCCCACGGCTATCCCATGGCCTTCAACGGCATCGACTACCAGCGTCTGCGTGCCTGCTGGGTCTGCCGTCAGGTCTGCACGCGTCTCGCGGACGCTCGACCCGAGGACGCCGATTGTCCCTTCCGTGATCCGGACCGCCCCCTGGGACAGGTACGTCACGTCGGCTGCGCTTTCACCCATCCCGACGGCTCGTGCCACGAACGCCTGGCGCGTCTCTATCCCTACGGCTCTGCCCTCTGGAAAGCCCACTATGCCAGCCGCAAGAACGCCGTCGAAGGGCGGAACAGCCAGCTCACGCGCATCGGCCTCAAACGCGTGTGGTCTTATGGCCTGGCAGGTGCCACCGCCGATATCACCTTCGCCGACCTGCTGGTCAACCTGCGTACGCTGGGACGCTTGGTGCAGCAAGCGTCCGCTCTCGTCGCCCACCGTTAGGCGGGCGAGATCTGGCGTGAGGCTCTCGCTCCCATAGCTCACGCCTTCCTGCCGCAACAGCTCTCCTGCGACAGGCTCTTGCCCCCTGCCTGCTGTTTGCTTCTCCAGCCTGCCAGCGGCTTGTTGGTCCTCCCTTTGCCTCCCCAGGCGGGTGACACGAGCCCGCCTCGCTCCCCCATAGCTGGGTATCCGCCACGTTGCGCGTATTCGCTGCGCCCTGTACCGCATTTGCTGCGCTCCTACGGCCTCAAATTTGGGAAAAAACCGCCTTCAACCCATCCCCATTTGTGCTTCTCCACCATTCCTGCCGCTTACCCCCTCACTTCCCCCACCGCTACCGTGCATTTATCCCAAATCGCTGCGCTATCCCGGGCACAGGTGGCTATTGACGTGAAGCGGTTGGCTTTGGAGGGCAGCTCGCCGGAGGCGGTGATAG
>CAYMWP010000250.1:0-3072 GCA_964393895.1 uncultured Anaerolineales bacterium
GGTGGAAGAACGCTCTCGTCCCCTCTACGTCGCGGTCCATCATCAACTGCTTCAGCTCGACGATCTCTTCTCCTTGCAGCGTCAGCCAGATACGGCGCGGGGAGGACGATTCCTGCGCCATCACGCGATCCACAGAAAATACAGCCCCACGCCGAGGATAATGACCGCGCTGGCCTTTTCGATCGCCCCCGACCAGCGCCCCAGCGCGCGGAACCCCTTGAGCGCGCCGGTGAAGGTCCCGGCCAACACGACCGGCACACCGCGCCCCAGCGCATAGATGAACAAGAGCGCTGCGCCGTAGGCCAGCGCCCCTGGCCGCGACATCACATAGGTCAGGATCGCCGCCAGCACCGGTGTGGCGCACTGCGAGGCCACCAGCCCAGCTCCCAGCCCTGGCAGAGTGGCGCGGCGCCGCTCGCGGCGTAGCGGGCGAGCAGCGCCTCCAGGCTGCGGCTGTGCAGCTCGTCGCCCACCAGCGCCTCGTCGCCGACGAACACCGCCGGGGCGGTCAGCCGCTTGCCCACCGGCACGCCGGCCCGCTCGCCCAGCCACTCGGACAGCGTCGCCTGCTCCTTGACGTCGAGGGCGCAGATGGCTAGGGCAATCGCCTTTATATTTTCGAGTGCTAGACCTCCGAGGTTTACGGAATAATGTCTCTCTGAGCATGCTCTGTGCGTATGAAACGCGTCTTTGAGACGAATGTACGGCCAAAACCTCGGAGGTCTGGATAAAAGCGATTGCCCTACAGGTGGCAAGCTGCGGGTATTGGCTTTTCAGGTAATCCAGCGCCAACTGCACCCGGTCGCATTCCTGGCAGCCAAGTTGGTAAAAGTAGGCCACGTGTATGACGGGCTCCTCAGAACCCTGTACGGTAGGCGTGGGTATTGGTGCGGGCGTGGGCGTGGGAGCAGGCGACGCCGTCACTTCCAGAATGTCCCCCAGGCCGGGAATGGCCGGGTAATCCACGCCCCCGGCCGCCAGGTGCTGCTCGATCAGCCCCGGCAGTTTCTCCGGGATCTCGCGCGAGCCGATCAGCACCGTATCGCCGATGAACAGCATCGGCACGCCCTGCCGTTCGGGCGGCACCTGGAATGTTTCCATCGCCGCCACCCACAGCGGATAGTTGTCCGGGTCGGAGATCTCGATGGCGCGCACCTCCAATTGATCGCCGTATTTCTCCTCCAGCGGCGGGATGACGTGATCCATCACCTCGTGGCAATGGGGACAACTCTCCGACCAGAAGAGCACGGCGCGCACCACCGGATCATGGGCTTTTACTACAGGTGAGGCCAAAGAACCGGCTGCAACGAGCCAGCCTATTGTTAGCAAGATGAACAACCATCTGCGCATTGACGCCTCCGTTCTGGATCACTTGCAGGGAAGGGACATGGCCATCCCTCCCCTGCAAATTGACCATAATTTGCCAGGTCTATTCCAACCCTGCCTCGCGCAGCGCGCCGACCAGGCTCTCCTTGCTGGGGGCCAGTCCGACGAACTTGACCAGGTCCCCCACGACCAGCGCCGGGGCGTTCCCGATGGCGTATTCGTCCCACTCCTTGTCGCCGGGGCCGGTGTGAAAGACGATCTCGATCCGGTCGCCAAACTCGGCCTCGATCTCTTTCAGCAGCCGCTTGACCGCCACGCCCCCGGAGCATGGGGGGATAGAGACGAACGCTTCGATCCTTACTTGAGACGTAGTCCACCCTCCCTGAGCGCGTTATTGAGCGTCGCTTCGCTGGGGCACATGCCCTCGATGCGAATGGACCCGTTGACCACCGCCGCCGGGACGCAAAAGAGTCGGTATTCCTCAAACTTTTGCATTCCGTCGGCGCCTTCGTAAACGGTGAGCGCCAACTCACCCTCGTACCTGGCAGCGACCTGCTGCGCCAGCTCGATGATGGCGACACAGCCCGGGCAGGGTGGATCGCCGCTAAAGATTTCTAATTTGACCATGTGTTTAGCCTCCCAGTTTGTTTTGAATAATGGATACGAGCTTGTCCGACGGCACGACCTTGCCTGCGCCGATCACTTTATCGTCCACGACGACCAACGGCGTGGTCATCAGGCCGTACGGCTCCGCTTCTGGCCCCAGCGCGTCGAGCTTGACCACCTCGACTTGACCGGGGAACTGCTCCGCCGCTTTCTGGGCCTGCGCTTCGGCGCGCTTGCAGTTGGCGCAGGGCGGCGTGGTACCAAAGACCTTGATTTGCAGCATATCTAGACCTCCTGATGATAATCCTTTGCCCTCACAATCCATACAAAAGTCGGTCACCCGATTCGTCCAATAGGCCAGCCCGCAGCTCGGGCAGGTCGCCTGGCGTAGGTTGCTCTTCTTCTGCGGGCGCGGTCGCAGCGCCGGCGGCAGGGTCACGAACCCGTCCCCCATACACGCGTATGGCTTTGGCTGGCCGGCAGGAGCTTTGGCCGTCATAGTGGCCTTGGATCATCCCTGCGCCGCGCGGACCCACTCGGCGATCTCTTCCTTGCGCGGGATGCGGCCCGATGACTTGACCTCCTCGTTGATCACCAGCCCGGGCGTGCTCGTGATGTCGTAGGCCATGATCCCGTCCATATCCTGGACTTTGGTGAAGGTCGCCTCGATACCGGCCTCTTCCGCCGCTTCGCGGGCTACCGCTTCCAGACGCTTACACTTGGGGCACCCCGTGCCCAGAATTTTGATCTCCATCGAAATCCTCCTTCCCAAAAACTTTTTTTTATCCGCCACGTTCTTCAAACGATTTACTTTGCTTCCTCAGCTACCGCCGGAGCAAGTTGCCGGTTTTGGCTGGTCCACGCGGCCAGGGCGAGCAGTGCCCCGATCGATCCCAGGAGTATCGCGCCGATCAGCCAGACGCTCATCCCATCTACCCAGCCGCCGAACAACAGGCCCGCCAGTGTGCTAAAGATCGTTACCAGGATGACATAGACCGCCGTCTTTTTCCGGCCAATGACCGAGTTGGTGATGAGGATTGATTGCAAGCTCAGCTCCGGGTCGGCCAGCAGGTAGGCCAGCAAGACGCCGCGGTGCATGCCCAGCGAGAGGAACGTCTGCGCGATGGGCACCTCGACCAG
>CAYMWP010000251.1:0-2937 GCA_964393895.1 uncultured Anaerolineales bacterium
CCAATCGCCTTGGCGCGGCCGCTTTGATGAATCTCCTCCATCACCTGCCACGTCTGTTGACAACAACCCTTCACGGGCCAATGAACCAAATACAAATCTACGTACTCGGTTCCTAGGCGTTGCAGGCTTTCTTCAAAGGCTGCCAACGTTCGCCTCTCGCGCTGGTCATCATTCCACACCTTGGTGGTCAGAAAGATGTCCTCCCGCGGGATACCGCTCTCTCGGATCGCTTTGCCGACGCCGCGTTCATTGCCATATACGGCCGCCGTATCGATGCTGCGATAGCCAGCTTCGAGGGCATAGCTAACTGCCTGTTCCACTTCCTGGCCATCGCTAATCTTAAAGACGCCGAACCCCAACCAGGGCATCCTAACCCCGTTGTTCAACAAAGTGCAATCTTTTATATTGCTGATCATTTATCAATCTCCTCCTCAATAATTCTCCGTGCAACTTTGTATGAAGAAGGCAACACATTGAAAACCCCGCCGCCGCTCTCGCTCTGCTGTCCAATGAACCACAAACCCTCGATCGGGGTTTGGTGCTTGATATTGGGCCTGTTCATCACGGGAGCCAACCCGCCAAAGGCATGGTGTTTGGCGTGGGTTAGTTCTCTAAAATCCGCCGGGGTCATGATCACGCGGGTCAGGGTTTTCTCGCTGAGGCCGGGAATGTATTTTTCGGTGTATGCCACCAATCTATCGGCAAGTTCCTCCCTGCGTTCATCCCAGGTGCCCTCGTTCAGCGTGCCGGGGCAGATTGTATAAACCGTCAGGGCGTGGCGGCCCTCAGGGGCCATCTCAGGTGAGTGCATTGTGGGTACGTGCACGACAAAACCATCCCGTCCTTCGTGGTATATCCCGCTCCAGATGTCTTTGAGCGCCCTTTCAAGCTCGTAGGTCCCATAGTAGTAGGTCACCGGTCCGTGCACATAGGGCGAGGGATCCATATCGATCCCCAAATGCACCATGAAAATCGAATCCATCAGGGTCTGGTTTTCGACCAGTTGGGCATATTCTTCTGTCATGTTTTCTTTGCCGATCAGCTTGAAGAAGACTTGCTCGGCATCCCCTGAAGCCAGCACCACATCGGCGGGATGGAACTCGCCTCCAACCTGCACGCCGATCGCCTTGTTGTTTTCAACCACGATCTTTTCTACCGGGCTTTCCACGGCTATCTCTCCGCCCTTACTCTCGATCAAGTCGATCATTGGCTGGGTCAGCTTTTTGATCCCGCCCGGCATGCTGTATAGGTAGAGCTGGTCGGTGTTGGCTCCAAGCGATTCGCGATTCCTGAACCGATGATGATTGCTTTCATTGTTTGCTTCCTCCTTGTGCCAATACCGATTACCTAATCAAGGGTCGCATTTATGTCCCATCACCTATTGACCGACTGGCGGATCCAATCCCAGCCAGCCAAGCCGATGACTGGGCTCATTCCCTACAACCAATCCCCTCGGGTGATCTCTTGGATCAGGGCCTTTTCCTCCTGACGATACGGCGTGCCATCCGGGCGCAGGATATCGTGAAACCACAACGGCGGTTCCCTGCCGTTGGGATAATGATCTTCCCAGGAATAGATCGTTTCGAGGTCAAAGGTCTCGGCCTGCCACATCTCCAACTGGTTGATGGCCGTACTGGGGATGAAATTGCAGCCGCGCAGCCAGGGCTGTGTCTGATACCATTCAACCGCTTTCTCAACGGGCCACTTCCCGTCAGACATATGCATCCTTGAAATCGATGTTTGTCCTGGAGCGGTCTGCGCAGACGTTTTCCTTCACGCATTCACCCAGACCGTCATCTGCGACGGTCCGCGGTTGCCCCAGAGATAATAGGGGATGAAAACCAAAGGAGTAGAGTCCAGAGATTTTGCTGTGATCACGCTTGTGCCGCCAAGTAGATCAGGATCGAAATGTTCAACCAGAGAGGTCGGATCGATCTGGATGTTGAAAATATCTACCTCGTGGTTATCTACGCTCTCCAGGCAGTAGACCAGCGGGCCGGCGGTGATGGCCACTTTGCCCTTGTGTCCCTTGACCTTCGGGTGGGCGCGTCGCAGTCGGATGTCTATGTTGAAATCGATCTCGACCACATCGCCAGGCGCCCAAATGCGCTGGTTCTTCCAAAAGCGACTGGCCCGCGGATCATAGCCTGAGGCGGTCTGCTTCCTATCTGCCAGGTCTGCGGTGGGGAAATCCTGCCTCTCGTTATTTACTCGCAGCGAGGTGTCTTTCGCCCAGGAGGGAATGCGCACGTGCAGGCTGAATTCCCGGGTTTCACGTGGAGTGACCTCGATCCGGACATTTCCTTGCCAGGGGAGCCCGGTTTCAATCTTGAGCTTCACAGCGCCGCACTCCTCAAGCACCGTCTTGCTGTTCACGTATTGGTGCACCCAGACATTTCTCTCGTCATTTGTATACAGATCTATCTATTACCCACATGTCCACAATGACGGGGAAATGTGGTAAACTGATTTCCAACCAAGATTGGGTTGGAGGTATGTGAATGTTGGCCGAGAATCATCTATCACCATCAGAAAGCCAGTGGTGCCTTGACGAATTTGCGACTGTCAAACTGCAGGATGCCCGTCTGAATAGCCGATGCGGCGAGTTAGCTGTGCAGCTCGCGATGCAGCCGACCGGGCCGATCAATCAAGCCTGCGAAGATTGGGCGGATACCAAGGCAGCCTATCGGTTTTTCGACAACGACAAGGTGACCCCGGAGCGCATACGAGCACCGCATCACCAACGGACAGTCGAGCGGATAGCGCAGTACCAGCAGGTACTCGCGGTCCAGGATACCAGTTTTCTGAACTACACCCGGCACCCACAGACCAAGGGATTGGGTGCCATCGGGAACAAAAGCCAGCATCAGCGCGGCTTTGGGATGACTCTGCTGAAAAAAGCCTAGAATGAGCAGGCCCAAGCTGGCCGAAGGGGGC
>CAYMWP010000252.1:0-2904 GCA_964393895.1 uncultured Anaerolineales bacterium
GCCAGCGTCAGTTCGCCCGTGAGGGGAAAGAACTCTTTGCCGATCACCTCAAACCCCATCGCACGGACCTGCTCCTCAATGAAGGGATCCAGTTCTTCGACGATGACCAGTGTATCTACCTCGGCGGCAAAGTCACGGATCATCCCTGCTGGCAGTGGATGGGTCATCCCCAATTTGAGGAACGAAAATCCGGCGAAAACCTCGCGCGCGTACTGGTATGCCACGCCGCCGCTGACGACGCCGATGCGCTTATCCCCCAACTCCACCCAGTTGAGTGGACAGGTCTCGGCGTACTCTGTCAACGCCCGCATGCGGGCTTCGACCTCGGGGTGACGCAGCCTCGCGTGGGCTGGGATCATCACGTACTTGAGCGGTTTGCGCTCAAAGGGAGGCAGAGAGCCGAGCTCTCGCGGCTCAGTGGGCATCTGGACCTCAACCGCGCTTTTGGAATGAGAAAGTCGCGTGGTGGAGCGCAGCATAACCGGCGTGTCGAACTGCTCGCTCAACTCGAAGGCGAGCCGGCAAAAGTCCTTCGCCTCCTGGCTATCGGCCGGCTCAAGGCACGGGAACTTGCCGAAGCGGGCATAGTGCCGGTTGTCCTGCTCATTCTGGGAACTGAAAGCGCCGGGATCGTCAGCGCTGACCAGCACCAGGCCCGCCCCTACGCCCGTGTAGGAGAGCGTCATCACGCTGTCGGAGGCGACGTTCACGCCAACGTGTTTCATCGCCGCCAGTGCACGTCCGCCGGCAAACGAGGCGCCGGCGGCAGCATCCAGCGCGACCTTTTCGTTGGCGGCCCATTCGGCCACGACGCCGGCGTATTGAGCCAGTGCGGGCATGATCTCGGTGCTAGGGGTGCCGGGATAAGCAGCAGCGTACGTGACACCGGCCTCCCATGCCCCCAGCGCGATGGCCTCATTTCCCGAAAGCAGACGTTTACCACCAGCGGATGTACCTGTTGTCTTCATTAGATCTGCTCCTCAAGTGTATAGGTTTCTCCAGTGCTCTGCACGAACTGCCAGATAAAAAACCTGCAAAGGTATCTCCCATCATACAATCATGCCTCCGGCACTGGGCACAAAAAAACGAGGGACGTCCTTTCAGACACCCCCCGTTCCCCTATTCCTTGACCACTTTTCGACCACTTGGCCTTGTGACTCTTAACGGCCTCGGAGGCGGATGCGAGCCTCGCGGCAACGCGGACATTCGATACCGACATAGTCAGTGCCACAGGTACGGCAGACCTTGGAGGAAAGGGGCCGCTCGTCATCCAGCGAGGCAACGATCAGGACAATTTGCTGTCCGTCGTACGTGGCCAGCCACTCGTTCAAATCTGCGTCTCCGACCATCCAACGACCATCCGACGCATTGCGCCTCAAACGCCCTTCGACAACACCTGAGTCTAACTCGTAGGCAGCCGACGCCAATTCCCGGATACTGGCCTTGCGGTATGCTGGCATACTCACTTCCTTCGTTTTACGAGATTATAACCCGTCCCTTCGCTTCTGACAAGCCGTTTGTGCGTGAACGGTGAAGCGCGAGACTCGATTGAGCAGCCCACTTGACGTCGGATCGCAGTCTACTCTTCGCGTTCCACGCCTCTGCGCAACACGCGAAAGTGATCAAAGTCGCGGGCAACGACCGTCTCGGGAAAAACCGAGCAGGCCTCGTCAAGGATGTCCGCCTCACGATAGCGCCGCGAGATGTGGGTCAGCACCAGCCGATGGACCCCGGCGTCACGGGCCAGTCGAGCGGCCCGTGCTGCCGTGAGATGGGCAAATCGGCGCGCCATGTCAGCTTCGCGCTGCAGATACGTGGCCTCAATCACCAGCATATCGGCTCCACGCACTGCCGCCTTCAGATTGTCGATCCTTCCAGCGTCGCCCACGTGGGCCAGGCACGCGCCGAGACGAGGTGGACCAAGCACATCATCGGGGCGTATGACGCGACCATCGGCCAACGTCACGGACTCCCCGCCAACCAGCCGGCGTCGCCCTGGCCCCTGTGGCACTCCCAACGCATCCGCCTGGTCGGCGAGGAACGGGCGGCGCGGTTTTTCACGGAACAGGTAGCCCAGGCAAGGACCACGGTGCATGACCGGAAAAGCCACGAGCTCGAAGGTGTCGTCCTCCAGAACAACTCCAGGCCGGATCTCGATGAGATCGATCTTGATCGGTGGCTCGCCCCCCCGCAGCACGACGCCATAGATCAGATCATACACCCGCTCCAACGCCCAACTGCCACCATAGATCTCGATGCCTCCCGTCGCCTCCCAGCGAGCGAATGTGGAAATCAGCCCGCCCAGACCGAGGATGTGATCGAGATGACCGTGGGTGAGAAGAATGCGGTTGAGTCGCTTAAAACCCAGGCCACTGCGCAGAATCTGACGCTGCGTTCCCTCGCCACAATCAACCAGAAAGCGGTAGTCTTTGTACAGGACCATCTGTGCCGAAAGCCCGCGGTGGATTGAGGGAGCCGACGCAGAAGTACCTAGAAAGACAATCTCTATCATACCCCGCTCCTTTATACTACGATCAGTGTACCTGGCGCTCCCATTTCCCCTTCGACCCGCACATCCCGCGCCAGAAACCTCCGCACAACCCAGACGTTGGTCAGCAAGTGCTGGGATACCCGCGGCGTACGCACCCGCGACTCTCCGTCCGCCATGGCCATCGGCAGCACCAATTGGTCGACCAGATGCGGGTCGGCAGGGGCATCGGAGCGATGATGGAGCAGCAGTTGCTCGCAGGCATTCTCGGCCACGTGCTCAGCAGGCAGACCCTTGCGCCCATAGGCAGTAAAACCAACGGCCACCGCCTCACCGGTCGGCCAGACCGTATACTCGGCAAACAAAAAGATACCGGCTCCCGGTCCAGCGCCGCGCAGCCGGAGGGGCTCCACCCG
>CAYMWP010000253.1:0-2875 GCA_964393895.1 uncultured Anaerolineales bacterium
TCGGTCATCGTGCCCTGGCTCAAGGAGAACTATGGTTGTGAGGTGATCACCTTCACCGCCAACCTGGGACAGGGAAATGAGGAGCTGGAGGGGCTGGAGGAGAAGGCGGTCGCCAGCGGAGCCAGCCGGGCCTACGTCGCAGACCTGCGCGAAGAGTTCCTCACCGAGTACGCCTTCCCCACTATGCAGGCCGGCGCGATCTATGAGCGCCTCTATCTGCTGGGCACGTCGTTCGCGCGTCCCGTCACCGCCAAGCACTTGGTGCGGGTCGCCACAGAAGAGGGGGCCGATGCCATAGTTCACGGTTGCACCGGCAAGGGGAACGACCAGGTGCGCTTCGAGTTGACGGCCAAGGCGCTCAATCCTTTCCTCAAAGTCATCGCTCCCTGGCGTGAGTGGGACATTCGCTCGCGCGAGGACGCGCTCCAGTACGCCGCCGCTCACGACGTACCCGTCGCTCAAAGCACAAAATCCATCTACAGCCGCGACCGCAACATCTGGCACATGAGCCACGAAGGTGGTATCCTGGAGGATCCCTGGAACGAGCCTGAGGAGGAGATGTTCTGCCTCACCGTCGCGCCGGAAGCCGCACCGGACGAACCACTTTACCTGAACGTCAGTTTCGAGAAAGGTATGCCGGTGGCGGTTGATGGCGATCCTCTGGGCCCGGTGGAACTTCTCACCAGGCTCAACGAGCTGGGCGGCGCTCACGGCGTGGGTCGCGCCGACCTGGTGGAGAACCGCCTGGTGGGTATGAAATCGCGGGGCGTGTACGAGAATCCCGGCGGTGCCATCCTGTACGCTGCTCACCAGGGGCTGGAATCTATTTGCCTGGACCGGGAGACGTTGCACTACAAAGAGGTGGTGGGGCACCGCTTTGCCGAGTTGGTATATTACGGCCAGTGGTTCACCCCGCTGCGCGAGGCGTTGTCCGCCTTTGTCGCCAAGACACAGGAGCGCGTCACCGGCGCCGTGCGGGCCAAGCTGTTCAAGGGCAGTTGCACCGTGGTGGGCCGCAAGTCGCCCTTTAGCCTCTACCGCGAAGACTTTGCTACCTTCGGCCAGGACGACGTCTACGACCAGAGCGACGCCGAGGGGTTCATCAATCTCTTTGGCCTGCCGCTCAAAGTCAAGGCGCTGCTCGATTTGGAGAACGGCCGTGCGGCCGAGTTGGCGGCGCCCGATTATAGCGCCTTCAAGAGGGATTGAGGGCTATGGCTCTTTGGGGAGGACGTTTTTCGGCGGAAACCGACGAGTTGATGAGACGCTTTGGCGATTCCCTCGGCTTTGACCGGCGCATGTACGCAGCCGATGTGCAGGGCAGCATCGCCTACGCCGGGGCGCTGGCGCGGGCGGGACTGCTCACCGACGGGGAGCGCGACCTACTCGTCGCCGGGCTGGAACAGGTGCGCGCCGAGTTCGACGGCGGCACCTTTGAGCCACGGCCTGGCGACGAGGATATACACACCGCCGTCGAGCGGCGGCTGGGCGAACTGGTGGGGTCGGTGGCGGAAAAGCTCCACACCGGCCGCTCCCGCAACGATCAGGTGACCACCGACCTGCGGCTCTATCTTTTGGAGGAGATGGCTGGGCTGCGCGCAGAGCTTGTCGAACTGCAAATGGCCATCGTGGAACAGGCGGAGGCCCATCTGGACGTAGTGATGCCCGGCTACACCCATTTGCAGCCGGCGCAGCCGCTCCTCTTCAGTCATTGGCTGATGTCCTTCTTCTGGAAGTTCCAGCGCGACCGGGAACGACTGAACGACGCGGCCAAGCGCGCGCGGGTCTGCCCGCTGGGAAGCGGGGCCCTGGCCGGAAACCCCTTCGGCGTGGAGCGCCGCGCGCTGGCCGCCGAACTGGGCTTTGACGGGGTGAGCGAGAACAGCGTGGACGCGGCCAGCGACCGGGATTACGTGGTCGAGTTCCTGGCCTGGGCCGCCCTGGCGCAGGTGCACCTCAGCGGCCTGGCGGAGGATCTCGTCATCTGGGCCAGTCGCGAGTTCGGCTTTGTGGAGATAGCCGACGCCTACTCCACCGGCTCCAGCTTGATGCCGCAGAAGAAGAACCCCGATTCGCTGGAACTGATGCGCGGCAAAAGCGGGCGGCTGATCGGCCATCTGGCGGGGTTACTGACGACGCTGAAGGGGCTGCCCTCGTCCTACAACAAGGACTTGCAGGAGGACAAAGAGGCCCTCTTCGACGTGATAGATACGCTCAGGCTGGAACTGCCCATCGTGGCCGGCGTCGTCCGCACCCTGAAGGTGAATGGCGAGCGCATGGCGGCCGCCCTGGACGATACGCTGCTGGCCACTGATCTGGCCGACTATCTGGTGCGCAAGGGTGTGCCGTTCCGTGAGAGCCATCGTCTGGTGGGCCAGGTCGTCAAACGGGCCGAGGAGCTAGTAACAGCGCTCAAAGAACTTGACCTGACCGAGTATCAGGCTATCCACCCGGCCTTTGCCAAAGACGTGTATCGGGTCTTTGACTTTCGACGGTCGGTGGAGGCGCGGGATACGGAGGGAGGCACGGCGCCGGAGGCGGTGCGCGCCCAGATTGAGCGGGCCAGGAGGGCAATGAACGACGAGTAATGGAACGTAACTATATTGGCACTGTCATGTTCGAAAGCCGCTTCTCGTTTGCTCGCTAGGGATCGCCAGATCCCCGGCTCTGCACGCAAGATCGGCGCTCGCAACGGGGATCTGGCGATACCCTCTGAGCAGAAGCAGGCTGTCTGCGTGAAACATGACATTGTCAAACTACCCGGCCACGCCCGCCGGATCTGGCAATCTGGCAGGCGTGGCCCACAAACAGTTTATGGCCGAGAACCGTTGGAAATTGCAGCCCCTGGCCTGGACTTGATCCAGGCATTTAGAAA
>CAYMWP010000254.1:0-2872 GCA_964393895.1 uncultured Anaerolineales bacterium
CCGCGCGCGCAAGTATTTTCGTTATTGAGGGTGAACGGAGTTCATGATGACTGCTGCCGAAAATCGTAATTCGCCGGTGGCCAGATCAGTAATAGAACTGATCCGTAAGCACCCTGTCTGTTTCATCAACCTCCACCCCTTCCATCCCGAGCAGGGCGCGTTTCATTTCGAGGCCGCCTCGATACCCACCCAAGCGGCCATCGGCCCGGATCGTCCGGTGACAGGGGATGATGACGGGAAAAGGGTTGCGCGCCAGGGCATTACCAACCGCCCGCGCGGCTCGCGGGGCCGCCAGGCTGTTGGCGATCCTGCCATAGGTGCTCACCCAGCCGCGCGGGATCTGGCGCTCGGCCACGAGCACTCTTCTCTGGAACTTGGAATACCTTTCGAGCGCCAGGAGACCGAGATCGAGTTCGATGGCTTCTCCTGCGAGAAAACGCTGCACGCGCTCGCCAAGTTCCGCAATCTGGGGACACGACAGAGCAACCGCCCCTGGAAAATTCATCTGGACGACATCCTCCGCCGGCGTCCGCTCGTCGGGGAGGAACAGGCGATATACCTTGGGCCCGGTTTCGATCTCCCACCAGACGATGCTCAACACGCCAAAAGCGGATGGCACGAGCAGGTATGAAAAAGGCCCCAGTTTCATTTCCGTCCCCTCCACAACTATACACACAAATCGCCCTGGCTCACCGCAATGAACCAGGGCGATCCAAGATCTAACCTCTATCCTCCCCACGGCATGTGCGCATACTCCTCGAACGCCTCGTCGTGGATTCGCCTGAAGAGCGATTCGTGACTCCGCTCCCACCGGGCGAGCATCTCCAACGCCTCTTTCGCCTCGCCCTCGGCCTCGCTGGCCGCCATCTCGTAGAACTCGGCAAAGTCCCGTTCGATCAGATAGGCCATACGCAGCACAGGTAGATCGGGCACCATCGCTTCCATGACGCTCTGCTCCAACAGTTCAGAGACGGCGCGCTGGGAAAAGAAACCCTCATCGTCGAACCCAGCGCCCACCACGACGCCCGGCGACTTGCCTTCGTCCAGAGCGTCGAGCAAGCCCTGGACGAATTCGATGTGTTTCTGCTCTTCGGACGCCAAGAGCTGGAACGCGCTCACCGCTGCCGCGTGGCTCAAACGCCCGGCGTTCTGCTCAAAGAATCTCTTGCCCTCGCGCTCCCGCCGTAGGGCATAGGTATAGATCTTGCGAATGTCCATCTCTTCCTCCCTCAAGTTAGTGGTTCGATGCGTACAGCGCAGACTTTGTACTCGGGAATCTTGGCGATGGGGTCCAGCGCCGCGTTGGTCAGCACGTTGGCCGCAGCCTCGGCAAAATGGAAGGGGATAAAGACCACGCCTGGTCGGATGCGCTCCGTTACCCGCACCATCAGCTCAATCTCTCCCCGGCGGCTGGCGACCCGCACCCGCTTGCTGCCGTTCAACCCGATAGATGCAGCATCATCCGGGTGGAGCTCCACGTAGGCCTCCGGCACCTCTTGCGCCAGCTTTTCCGAGCGGCGCGTCATCGAGCCGGTGTGAAAATGGAACATCAAGCGCCCGGTGGTCAAGATGAAGGGGTATTCGTCGTCCGGCAGCTCTACCGCCTCCTTGAACTCGATGGCGTGAAAGTGGCCCAGCCCACGGCTGAACTTGTCCTTGTGCAGATAGGGCGTGCCGAGATGGTCGGCCGTCGGTACCGGCCACTGGAGCGATCCTTCTTTCTCCAGCCGCTCATACGAGACCCCGCCATAGATGGGGGTCAGGACGGCGATTTCCTCCATCACCTCCTCCGGCGAGTCAAAGTCAAAGCCGTGAGCACCCATCCGCTGCGCCAACTGGCAGACGACGAGCCAATCCGGTCTGGATTCCCCCAACGGCTCGATCGCCTTGCGCACCCGTTGCACGCGTCGGTCGGTGCCGGTGAAGGTGCCGTCTTTCTCGGCAAACGATGCGCCCGGCAGGACGACGTGGGCCAGTTCCGCCGTCTCGGTGAGGAAAATATCCTGCACCACCAAAAAGTCCAATTGCTCCAGACAGTGACGGACGTGGTTGACGTCGGGGTCAGAGAGCATGGGGTTCTCCGCCATCACGTACAGGGCGCGGACGTCACCCGCACACGCCCCATCCATCATCTCTGTCACCGTCAGCCCCACCTGATCGTCCAGACCCCCCACTCCCCAGGCCTGCTCGAACTTTTCCTTCACCGCCGGCAGTGTGACCGCCTGGTAGCCGGGGTAGACGTTGGGCAGGCCGCCCAGGTCACAGGCTCCCTGGACGTTGTTCTGCCCGCGCAGGGGGTTGACGCCGCCGCCGGCGACGCCCACGTTACCGGTCAGCATGGCCAGGTTGGCGCAGCTCTTGACGTTGTCGGTGCCGGTGGTGTGCTGCGTGATGCCCATGGCGTAGAGGATGGCGGCGGGCTTGTGGGTAGCATACGTCCGCGCCGCCTCGCGCAAATCGTCGGCCGGGATACCCGTGATCTGCTCCACTCGCTCCGGCGTATACTCTTTCACCACCTCGCGCAGCTCCTCAAGCCCCTCGGTGCGCTCCTCGACGAAAGCTTCGTCCGCCAGCCCCTCTCCGATGATGACGTTCATCATCCCGTTGAGGAAAGCCACGTCGGTGCCAGGCCGGAATCGCAAGTAGACATCGGCCAACCGGCCCATCTGTATCTCGCGCGGATCCACGACGACGAGCTTGGCTCCACGAGCCTGGGCCTCCATCACGTGACCGGCGACCAAAGGATGGGCCTCGGAGGTATTGGAGCCGACGATGAGGAAACACTGGGTATGCTCGCTGAACTCGGGGACAGAGTTGGTCATCGCCCCACTGCCGAACGCGGCGACCAGACCGGCCACCGTGGGGGCGTGTC
>CAYMWP010000255.1:0-2860 GCA_964393895.1 uncultured Anaerolineales bacterium
GTCAAGCTGCGCGGGTGGAAATTGGCGCTGTGCCTGGTCACGGCAGGATTGTCGGCGGCGACCAACATGGCCGTGGGCTTTGTGGCCGGGCTGGGCCTGGCCTACGGCGTGCGGGCGCTCAAGCGGCGGTGCGTGCTGCGCTGTCTCTGCCCCACGCAGGGGGGAGCAGGCAGAGAATGAGCAGGCAGTGCGGCGCAAGCTCAAGTTTCTTCTCTGACTGGATCCTTTCCAAAAGAGCGCCCACGATCATCGCGGCTGCCTCCCAAGCAGGTGGATTGTAGCAGGGATGCCGGGCCGGGGGCTTTGCATTTCGGGACCTGAAGCATCCTGATGTTGCCCTGGCACAAGGGCACAATGCTGGATATGCGCGTGTTCTCCTTTCCTTTCAGCCCTACTTGACAGGCGAGCGGTATGTGGTATACTTATATGTGCAGCGTGCATATAAGTGCCTTACGAATTACGTGGCGTCATCGTCGAGATGGTACTATTGCTGTGGCCGGTCTCCTGATCGCGCCACCGGAGGAATAAAGATGCACCACGATCTGGCGGAAAATCATCAACATTGTAGTTGTGGTGGCGCGCAGATACAGGGCTTTGTCCGCCCGCGGCTACTGCTTCAACTTTCGAAGAAACCCGCTCACGGCTACGAACTGCTGGAAGTCCTTGAGAGCGAGAATCTGCCCACGCCCGATCTCAGCACGCTCTATCGGGCGCTGCGCCAGTTTGAGGAGGATGGGTTGGTTTGCTCCACCTGGGATACCAGTGGAGGTGGTCCGGCCCGTCGGGTCTATGAGCTGACGGATGAGGGCGTGGAATTCCTGCACGCCTGGGCAGCAAACATCCGCCAGATACAAAAACGGCTGACGCAGTTCTTGGCCGAGTACAAAGCCCAGTTTCAGATTGAAGAATGGTAACTGCTCAGGCTGCTACCGAATTGGTCATTTTAGGCTCTCAGCCCTCGTCTTGAGGGCGGTTTTGACGAGAACAGTTCATTTGGACCAGCTACTTGCTGCACAAGCCGCCCCCGGGACGGTGGCTAGGAGCTTGGGCTGAGTAGATACGAAGAATGATTGTAACCGTTCAGGCCACCCCCGTCCATCGGCTGCAAAAGGGCCATAGGCTGAACGCTTACCCGTAATGTTGTAACTTTTGTTTTTAGGAAAAGCTACTATACCATGACGCTTGGAGGTTTGTGATGCCCAATCAACAACAGACGCTCTTTAATCTTTGGATTCTGATAAAGTTCGCGCTATGGGTGGGCGTGGTAGTGATTGCCACGCTCCTTCTGCGCCGCCGCAAGGCCGGCTCCAGGGTGCGGCTCGCTTTTCTCGTCGGCGGCGTGCTGCTGTTTGGATTTATCTTTGGGTGGATGATCAAGGACGGCGTCAACCCCAACCCGGTCTTTTCGGTGCGCAGCCTGCTGACGTTCGCCCTGGTGCGCCGGCAGTTTATGCTGCCCGTCGCGGTCATGCTGGCGGCTCTGCTGCTGATGGTCTGGATCTCTAACAAATCCATCTGCGGCTGGGGCTGCCAACTGGGTCTACTACAAGACCTGTTTCATCGGATCCCCTTGCCCAAGTGGAAGCCGCCTTTCTGGCTCAGTAACGGGGTGCGCATCGTGGCCTTCGTGGCGTTGGTCGGCGGGTTGGTAGGCTGGGGGCTGGATTGGATCGGCGTCATCGACCCATTTGAGATCTTCCAGTTCAACCTGACCCCGTGGATCGGGCTGTTCTCGGCCGCCGTGCTGGGCGCCAGTCTGTTCGTCTATCGCCCCTGGTGTCAGTTTCTATGTCCCTTTGGGTTGCTCGGTTGGCTGGTGGAACAGGTGAGCGTGTTCCGGCCGCACATCAACCGGGAGGCCTGCAAGGAATGCAAACTGTGCGTGAGAGCCTGCCCTACCCAGGCGATGAGCGATACCTATGAGGGCAAGACGCTCCACGCCGATTGCTTTGCGTGTGGTTCCTGTATCGCTGCCTGCCCTCAGGAGGAGGCCCTGGGCTGGTGGGCAAGAGTGTGACAGGGCTCAAAAAAGGAGATTCTATGACTATTTCGATCATTGAGACGAAACCTCTGACGGACTTTGCGCCAAGCAGCGCGGAGATAGCGCCCCAGCGCCTGCTCGGCGCCGATAATGTCGCCGCCCTGTTGGTGAACGTGGATGCCGGTCAGGCGATAGAGCCGTGCCGTATGTCGGTCACGGTGCTGTACTACGTCATCGAGGGCAGCGGTCACCTGACCGTCGAGGATGAGCAAGCTGATCTTCAGACCGGTTCGCTGGCGCTGGTTCCTCCTGGCATTGTGCGGAGCATCTCGGCCGTGGCGCCGACCCGTGTGCTGGCGGTGCAAGTAACGTGAGCGGCAAAGCGCTTGTGAACCATCCGTCCACGGTCCTGGCCGTCTTTGCCCACCCGGACGACGAGGTGTTCCGCTGCGGCGGCGCGCTGGCCCTGCTGGCCCGGCGCGGCGTCCGCGTGCAGACCCTCACCGCCACGCGGGGCGGGGCTGGCTCCTGCGGCGACCCGCCGCTGTGCACCCGGGAGGAGCTGCCCGCCGTGCGTGAGGCCGAATTGCGCTGTGCCTGCCATGCGTTGGGCCTTGAGCCGCCTCGCCTGCTCGACTATGTTGACGGGACGCTGTCTGACGTGGACGAGGGAGAGGGCGCGGCCCACGTGTTGAGCGTGGTGCGCGAACTGCGCCCGCAGGCGCTCATTACCTGGCCGCCCGACGGGCTCTCCGGGCATGCCGACCACGTCGCCGTGAGCCGCTGGACGCAGCGGGCCTTCGAAGCGGCAGATGTCCTGGGGCCGGATGCGCCGCTGGCGCTCTACTATCTGGCCGTGCCGCGCACGGTGGCGCAGGC
>CAYMWP010000256.1:0-2852 GCA_964393895.1 uncultured Anaerolineales bacterium
TTTGTGGGCCTAGCGCCGCCTCTTCTATGGCTGAGAATCAGCCCGCGGTGCGGGCTGGCGCAAAGCGGAACGAATTTATGCATCGCTGCACTAAGGATGTCCATTCCCAGACGCTGACCGGTGTGTCAAGAGTCGTCGGCGTGGGGAACGTTCATATCTCAAACGGCTCTATTGTACCATAGACTATCTAAAAAATGCAACTGCCCCGCATCCGTTAAATTCGAGCTAGTTCTGCCCCGTGTTCAATTTGCCAACCCTTGGCGATGCTGGTATAATAATTTGCGCGCCACCCTAGCTCAATCGGCAGAGCAATCGCTTCGTAAGCGATGGGTTTTGGGTTCAAGTCCCAAGGGTGGCTCTACGGCCAAGCCCCGCAGAAGGGGCTTTCTTTCTAATGTAGACAAGTGATGATCTCTCAGACCCCACGTGATCCCTGGCGAGCTATCTGGCGGGTTATGACTGGCGACGGCCTGCTCGTCATCCTGCTGTTGGGCCTCGCTGCCGGGCTGACCATTATAGCCTGGCTGCCCCAGATGCCGCTGGGAGATCCGATTGCCTACGCGCAGTGGCTTTCTGACGTGCAAGCCCGTTTTGGAGAAGCGACCGCGACGCTGCAAACATGGGGACTGTTCACCATCACGCGCTCCCTGGCCTTTCGTGCATTGCTGGCCTTGCTCGCTGGATGCCTGCTGCTTCGGCTGATGGAGGACGGCGCTCAATTGCGGCAGGGGAGCGCGATGTTCGAGCCAACGGGAGATTGGAGGGCGCTTGCGGACACGAACCTGACCGATGTGCTGGATGGCCTGCGAGACCGGCGCTATCGGGTGCTGAACGTCCCTCCGCTTTTCCAGGCCGACCGTTGGCCGTGGGCCGAGCTGTTCCCCTTGCTGGCCCAGGGCGGCGCTCTGTTGCTCTTGGCCGGGTTGCTCATTACCCACCTGTGGGGCTGGCGCGCCGAGGGATTGATCGTCCACAGCGGCGAGCGGGTCACGCTGCCCGACGCCGAAAAATGGGTCGCGCTGGGGAACGGGGCCGGCAGGGTAGTGCACAGCCCCGGTATCGTGGCGTTCGTCGAAGCGCGTGAGCCTGGCGTACAGGTCAGCGCCGCCGACACTGGCGGGCGCCCTCTGCTGCTCCAGCAAGCTGCCGGGGCCAACTCGGTCACTCAACTGAGGGTGGAGCTCGCCGAGGATCAGTATTTTGCCATCCCAAAAGCTCAACTTGTCGTCCGGCTGTCCCCGCAGCCCGATGGCTCCGCGCTCGTTCAGGTCTATCATAGTCCGCCTGGTCGCTTGGCGACCGAAGCGGCGCTGGAGGAAGGCATGGAGCTGACCGTGGACGATGTGACGTTGGAATTTGTCGCCGCGCCCTATGCGCGATTGACCGCCGTCTTCAACCCCGGCCTGTGGCCTACCGCCATCGGCATTCTGTTCTCGATGGTGGGGTTGCTGGGAAGTGTATCTTGGCCCGTGCGCCGGCTCTGGCTGCGCGAGGCAGCGGGTCGGGTCCAAGTCGCCGGTGACCTCCCGCCGAACCTGGCGCAGAGTGAGGAGGACTGAGGTGCCGGCGGCTGTTGGCGTCTTTACTGGATTGGCCTGTGGCGCTCTGCTGACGGTGATGGGGTTGGCGGTGTGGGCAGGGTTACGGCGGACGCCCGATCTGCTTCGCGCTGTGCAGGCCGTCAACTGGCTGGCTGGCGCGTTTCTGTTGATCGGTGCGCTGCTCGCCTGGTGGCATGACCCCACTCTCTCTGTGCCCGCCTCGCGCCTGGCGCTGATGGCGGCCCTGGCTGCTCCATTGGGAACTCTTCGCTCTTACTCGTCCTGGGAAAGCGTCGCTCGCGCCCTCCCGGCCCTGATATTGGCCGGAATTCTCCTTTGGGGGCCGCCCGGGCTTGCGAGCGCCGAGGGCGGATCGTTGGTGAGCCTGGCGCTCGCCATCTGTGGGGGGCTTGGCGCGCGGGCGATGGGGGAGGCCCTGGGCCTGTCCCCCCACGTTGAGTGGCCCTCCTTTGCGACCTATGTGCTGCTAACGTCGCTGGTTGGAGGCGTGGCGCTGGTCAACCTGTGGCAGCGGGGTACTGGGTGGGGAGGCCTCGTCGGTGAAGGGGGACTGGTGGGAGCGTGGCTGGCCTGGGGCGCAGTCTGGCTGGTCGCGCGCCGCTCCCCGCGCCTGCGCGCTGTATTGACCGTAGTGGCTGCCTCGTCGCTCATCGTGACGGTGGTGACTTGACGCAGCCGCTCGATGCTTGATGGAGAAAGGAAAATGCGATCAATTCTGGTAGGGGTGGCCGGCGGGACCGGGTCGGGCAAGACGACGGTGGCGAACGAAATTCTGCGGCGCGTGGGGGCCGAGCACATCGCCTACATTCCCCACGACGCCTACTATCGTGACCTCAGCCATCTCTCGCCGCAGCAACGCGCTCAGGTCAATTTCGACCATCCCAATTCTTTGGAGACCGAGTTGCTGGTCGAGCACCTGAGAGAACTGCGCGCCGGTCGAGCCGTCGAAATCCCGATCTATGATTTCACCACCCACACGCGCACACAACAGACGCGCCGCGTTGATGTGGCGCCGGTGACTCTGGTCGAAGGCATTCTGGTCTTTGTCGAGCCAGAGTTGCGCGAGTTGTTCGACGTCAGGCTCTACGTGGATACCGATGCCGACGTGCGCTTCATCCGTCGTTTGCAGCGCGATATTGAGGAGCGGGGGCGCAGCGTCGGATCGGTCTGCGAACAGTACCTCTCGACGGTGCGCTTGATGCACCTCGAGTTCGTCGAACCGAGCAAGCGGTACGCCAACGTCATCATCCCGGAGGGAGGCTTCAACGAGGTCGCCATCGAGATGGTCGC
>CAYMWP010000257.1:0-2798 GCA_964393895.1 uncultured Anaerolineales bacterium
TTCCTTTCCCCTGTCATCGCCACTCACTCGTGCGTACAAAACGGCTCGCTTCATTGTCTCCATCTCCTGTGCTCAATTGTGGTGAACAGCTTTTCGTACACTTTCCATCTATCGTCTTCCTCCATACAAACCGAAAACCGGCCTGTCCATTTGCGCTGACAGGCCGGTTTGGCTACGATCCCATTGCGCCAGGTATGGCGCATGGTATAATCTTATGTAGCCTCACCGCTGGCCTCGTCAGCGGTCGGGTCAGGGCTGTGCGTGGTGTTGCTGCACCCACACAGCCCGTTTGTGTCCTGGTCGGTACGGTTACTTGTTCTCGATAGCTCTCTCTCTCAGCGATTCCTCGTCCCGCGCGATCCACTCGCGCAGCAGCTGGCGCAATATCTGACTCAGGGGAACGTCCAGCCTCCTGGCTATAACCTTTGCGGCCTCGGCTGTCTCGCTGTCAACTCTGAATTTCAGTTCAGTGTCTTTCCTGACCATTGTTCCCCCAATGTTCCCACACTACCATTATACCATGCCTGTCAATAGCCTGCAAATGACGTCGCGGGCACCTGCCGCAACGTGTCTTGGGCTGTGCTGATGCTGTTCAGTTCTCAAGGTTCAGTAGAGTTACTAGAGTTACTTTTGTTACCCAGTTTGTGGCTTAACCGGCTCTTCTTTCTCACGTGGCGGGGATGCACAACAATAGGTAACGGAAGTAACTTTGGTAACTCCCTTCAGCAGCTAGCGAAGAACCGCATTCGCGCTGCTGTCGTCCGTGAGCTGGCCAATGCCCTTCCAGATGGCGGCATTGCCACTGCCGCGACCGTCCTCGAAGCCACGTTCGCGCAACGCGTCCCCGAACTTTCTCTTGGTCAGGTCACCGCCCCACCTCTCATATGCCTCGTATAGGGCGGCCTTCGTTACTCTGGCCCTTGGCTCAAGGTGACAGCAATCGCCGAGAAAACGCCCCAGTACATCCATCTCCGCGCGATATTTCCCTGTAGCTTGATCCACCGCACCGGGTATGCCCAACCCTTTCTCCTGCCAGGCCAGGCACCCATCAACCGCCCATTTCAGAATCCCCGGCAGCTCGGCGTTCAGCTTCTTGACAAGTCCCGGATCCTTCTCAGCCTCTGGGATGGTGACGAGGAACGGTACGAGGTGGATGCGTCGCCATATTCCATCGTCTGTGCCCCGAATGATGGGCTTGTGGTTTCCGTACATCCACAACTTGTGCGTTGGCCTGAACTCGAAGAACTCTTGCCGCATAAAGCGCGCCACCATCGTGTCTCCACCGGTGAGATCCTTGACCAAGCTCTCTGCCATCTGTCTCCCCGCCTCGATTTCGGCTGCCACAACGAGCCTGGCGCCAGGAAGGCGTGCGATGTCGTTGGGTATGCTCCCGCCAGGCCTGGTCATCAGCATTTCCGTCGGTGCTTTTTGGGCATAGTCAGCCAGCAAACCCATCAGCGTTTCGATCAACGTGGTCTTTCCGTTGGCGCCAGTACCGAACAGAAAGAGCAGGCACTGCTCGATAGTGAGTCCTGTCAGCGAGTAACCGGCAGCCCGCTGGATGAACGCGCGCAAAGCCGGGTCTGGCAAGATCCGCCGAAGAAAAGATAACCACAGCGGGCACGTCGCCCCCGGATCGTATACGACAGGCGAGATCTTTGTAATGGCATCCTCTCTCCGGTGTGGCCTGAGTTTGCCTGTCTGCAGGTCAAGAGTGCCGTTCATTACGTTGAGAAGCCAGGGATTCGCATTGAGCTCTGTGTGGCGAATGTAGACGCCTGGCTCATCCCCTGCGACGTCGACCATCGCGCCCAGGCGTTCCCGCGATTCAGACCTCATCGCCCACTTTTCCAGTGCCCTCCACAATTCTGCACTCACCTGTCGGGATGCCTCTTCGTGGATACTGGCCACGGTTGCACGGGCCAACCTTTGTATCTCGCCGGTCTCATCCTTCGCCCATCGCCGGCCGTCCCATATGAACCACGCGCCCCAGGCATGGCAGTATCTGATATCCGTGCCGTGCCGGGCCACCAGCCGTCTGGCGTTCCCCAGGTCGGTATTGTGAATGACTGAAAAAGTAGCAGCCCTGTGCTCAGTGGCCTGACCAGCAGACGCTGGCTGTTGCCGGGGTTGATCTCGCGGTCTCGTCTGGCCCTCTCCGTGCGCCTGATCCTGTTTTCCTCTGGCTTTTCTTGGCTCTCGTATCCCTGCCGCCATGCCGCTCTGAATCGTCGCGTTCGTCTCGCGTTCATCCAGCCCGATATCCCTGGCCTGAGCGTAGAGCGCTTGCTCCACTCTTGACCGCTCCAACCATCCGGCACCCACGAACTGTCCCATGTTGAAGGCGGATCGGTTTAGCTGGGTGTTGCGATCTCCCGTCTGCGCTCGGGCCAGGGTTGCCAACTCATTGACCAGCGCGGCCTCAGCGTAATGGTCCGGGCCGTTACTTCGCGGGGTTACATGGGGCACGCGGGCGAGCGCCATATCTTCCTGGGCAGGGATTGCTGCTTCCAGACCATCCACGCGGTAGAGCAGGGTGAGATCAGTCCGGACAATCGTTACCGTGGGGAAATTGGGGGCATAGACGGGTTTCATATTGCGGGTCCCCGGCACCCGGAGCACTCGGGCCAGGTCTTTGGCACCAGGATCACCGCCCACGTAATCCACCCACCTCCGCTGTAGTTCTCTGATACGTTTCCGGTCCTCTTCGCTGTCGATGATGAACGGTTCGCGCAGTAGCCAGTACGCGTGGTATCCACCGCCACTATCCACCAATGCAGAAGGGACGACGGGCAGGC
>CAYMWP010000258.1:0-2778 GCA_964393895.1 uncultured Anaerolineales bacterium
ATCGGAGGTTCACTTCGGCTATAATGAGGAGAGGAACCCCGGTAAACAAATACAGCCAATCATGAGGGACCGAATCAATACCCAGAACTGAGTCTGGCAAGGTCCCCGAACCGAGTACGCCCCACCCACCCAGAAGAACGCCTCGGTGGTTACTTTCTCTCAACGCCCCGATGACTATCTGCGTCAATCTATCCCGCTCGTGATCAACCATACTGCCAAAACCTATATACACAGGTGGCGAACCGTCCGCCAGAAAGTCGAGTAGCGGCTTTTGCGGTTCGTATCCTTCGGCAGAATCGAGAAACCAGTACCCTGATATTTGCTGATGCTCACTCCAATCAGGTGGTTTGGGGACAACCGTTGGACTGTATCCGTAGATAATTGAAGTTGCACTTTGGGGCGAATCCAGGTCCCAATAATCACGCGCCTTGATCGGGGAAAGGCCAAGGATTTCTTTTCGACACTCGTTCACAGACGGCAACATCAAATTATAGAAAAGTTGATTGAATAGTTTCGTCGTATAGTAATTGACCAGGCCCTTAAAAGGCAACCAACTTGGCGGCATTTTCCCCATTGCCCCCACTAAATGACGAGAAGGCGTCATTGGCCAGAGGAAAGCCGCTAGCGACGGGACGTGAAGTTTTTCTGCTACATGCCATCCAGCAAAAGACAGACCTGAATTCAACATTAACTCGGCATCTTGATTCGCGACGAGCGTCGCTTCAAAGACTTCTCGCAACACGGGCTTGAAGTTTTCTTTCATCCAATGGGTGATGCGTATCGCATGATTCCCCAACTCGGCTAATGCCTGATTGATTAATACTTCGCGAGGGTTCAGGTCCAGCGGATAATAGTCCAAACCGTACTTTCTGACGAAACTCTCAAAGGTCTTGTGCGTAACGATGCAAACAGAATGCCCAGACTGCTGCAAACCCAGACCTAACGCAATGTACGGTTGAACGTCACCACGAGTGCCAAATGTGTTAACTGCAATTTCCATATTGCTCTCCTGACATATCTATTACTGCCAAGCTGCCCAACGGTTTGCGTTACCCGCGCCGCGACTGCGTGGGAATCACGCTCGCCAACCAATCAACTACAGTGCGCGTGTGGCCGCCGCTGACCAGCCACCAAGCGGCGTCGGGTGGAAGCCCTTGTTGGGCGGCTTCCTTATTCATTGACGAAGCACCAATGGCAAGAACACAACACTTGGCACCCACCTACGGCCATAGATATGATAGGGTACCCAACCCGATCCCTTCTCGTAGGCGATGAGAAAGCCGGGGATGTCGCAGGCCACGGCCTGGGCCAGGGCTTTCCAGCCCGGCGCGTAGAGCACGTTCACCGGGGTCGCCAGGGTCCCGTCGGCGTTACGCAGCCGGGCCACGATGATGCTCTGGCTGCCGGCATTGCGGTGCCAGGTGGCCAGGTACTGCTGAGTGGCCCCATCGGCCGCCACGTCCGGCCCCATCTCGTCGTCCGCGGTGTTGGAGAGCATGAACAGGTTCGAGGCCGGGCTGCCGTCGGCCTGGAACAGCCGGCCGTAGATGTCCCAATCACCCGGGGTGTACGAGTTGTCGAAATGCTGCCAGACCACCATGTAGTGATTCTGCTCGTTGGTGGTCACGGCCGGCGTCATCTGGCCGCTGCCGCCCACATAGACGTAGAACTCGCCGGGGGGCATCTTGGCGCCGGTGTGGTCCAGGGACGCGCCCCAGATATCATAGCCAGTGGCGCCGCCGTGGCTAGCCCAGACTGCCAGGTAGCCATTCAGGGCCAGGTTGTAGACGATGTCCACCTCCTGGGGGGCGCCGACGTTGGAGACGATGAGGTGGGCGTAGGGCATGGAGCCATCCGCCATCACCCGCTTGCAGGCCACGTCGGTGTTGAGGAGGGTCCCGGTATCGAAGGCACTCCAGACGACCAGGTACTCGTTATCGATACTGTTCCAGGCTGCGCGGGGGGCCACAAAGCTCCGGTTGGTCCAGGAAAAGATCTTGAACGCGGCGTATTGGGGCAGGTTCAGATCGGCGCCATTCCACTTGATGCGTCGGCCCCAGACCTCGTAGACGCCGCTACTGACCTCGTGCTGCCAGACAATCAGGTACTCGTCATTGGTGGTGTTGTAGGCCAGGGCCGGCCGCGGTTGTTGGCACCGGTGGTCACACAGAACCAACTCAGCAATTGGCCGCTATCGGACACGCGCCGGGCATAGATGTCTTTCTTCCCGCCAGCCCAGGTATTCTCCCAGACCACCATATACTCGCCATGACGGTAGTTGTGGGCCACGGCTGGCCAGCTCTGGTCACCTGAGTCGCACTCGGGCGACGGATCGAGCCGCATCTCGGCGCCAAGGTAGGATGTGGCGGCTAGCGAACCGTCGGGACTGTGCCCAAATGACGGGGCGCTTGCCTTGGGGGTGGAGGTCGCTTCCGACGGGATGGCAGTCGGCGAACTCGCTTCGACACCGGACAACCCTTTGGCGCTGGCGACGCCGCTGACCAGAAAGAGGATCGGAAAATAGAGCAAAAGTAAACGATAGAGACTACCGGGTTTGCTGTTCATGGCTTCCTTTCTCCTTGTCGTTCGAGTCGGCCGCCCAACGGCGCGGCGGATGAGCCGCCAGGCCGACGGCTGGCGGAGCGCAGCGGAGCCAGACAGGCGGGCTGGACGGCTCGATCCGCTGGCTAGCCTCCGGCTCGCTGACGCTCGCCTCCGGCTAACCAGCGGATGCTGCATCCGCCGCGCCGTTAGCGCGGGACGCGAAGCGTTCCGCGC
>CAYMWP010000259.1:0-2764 GCA_964393895.1 uncultured Anaerolineales bacterium
TAGGCCGGTGTGAGTGTGAAAAACTCGGCACGAATTTACGGAAAGCTGTACTAAGTGCAGCGATGCATAAATTCGTTCCGCTTTGCCGGGCCGCACCGCGGGCTGATTCTCAGCCATAGAAGAGGCGGCGCTAGGCCCACAAATTGGCCGAAAAGTGCCCTAACACCGGCTCTTTAGGCCGGTGTGAGTGTGAAAAACTCGGCACGAATTTACGGCAGTCTGCACTTAGTATACCACCGATAGATGGAACGCACCACTTTGGCCTCGACCGGGTTCTCGGCCCAGCGACCACCGTCCGAATCTCGTACCGGGATGTAGCGTAGGTGTAAGGTGGATTGGGACTAACAGTTCACCCTGCGGCCAGATAGATTTGCAGTGCTCATCTTTGAGAAAACAGCCCGGGTCACTTGGTGCAGCGACGCATAAATCGATCTGCTTTGCGCCTGCCGCAATGGTAGTTTTGCCGTTTGTTACCACGACATATCTGCATTCCACTCCTGCCTTTCTCCTGGTCTTGTACGATTGTCTGATTTGGTGTATATTTCTGGACACGGCTAGGGTTGCTGATATTCTGAATCCAGACACGCTTCTAGCCCTGGTTCCCTCGGGGACACAGAGGCAAGCCGGGGCGTGTTGCATTGAGAGGGGAGATGGCATCCTGGGGTGGTATCGCGCTCCAAGTCACCGTGGGCCAATTGTTAAAGCAACGCGGTTTTACTTTGGCGCTGGCCGAATCCTGCACCGGCGGGCTGGTGAGCCACCGTATCACCAATGTACCCGGCAGTTCAGTCTATTACAGGGGTTCCGTCGTTGCTTATTCTAACGAGAGCAAAGAGTCAATTCTTCGAGTGCAGTCTGAAACACTGTATCGCTACGGCGCGGTGAGCGAACGTGTGGCGCTAGAGATGGCGCAAGGTGTGAGACGTGTCTTCCGCACCGACGTTGGTCTGGCCGTGACCGGAATCGCTGGCCCCGAGGGGGGCGCGCCGGATAAACCGGTGGGACTGACCTACATATCGCTGGTTGCGCCGGATGTCGAGAGGGTGGAGCACCACGTGTGGAGCGGCAATCGCCTGGAGAACAAGGAGCGCTCGTCCGAGGCCGTGCTCGATCTGTTGCGCCGCTACCTGGAGAGCGATGTAGCAGCGACCAACAAATGAGCAGATCTATCTCGCATCGTGGTGGGCGCGATTGACGCCCGTGTCTCGGGGTGATTTTCTATAATGAGCGTGAGTGAAGAGACCGTCGTCGAGGCGCGTTTTAGCGTGACTGGTGAAATCTCGCCTCATAGTTTTACCTGGCGCGGCAGCATTCTGTCCGTGGAAGGCGTGGGCCGCCGCTGGCGAGAAGGAGACGAGCGATGTTTCGTCGTCCTGGCAGCGGGTGGACGCCTATTTGAGCTGCGTCTGGACGAGCGGACGCTCTGCTGGCAGGTCTCTAGCGTCTCGGTCACTGGAGCATTTGCGTAAAGCATTGACGCCAGCGACCCTGGAGGATATCTGTGGTTGGCGCTATGTTACACGGGAGACGCCTTCAAAGTGGGTTGCGCCCCTTTGATCCATATAGTGATTTCGGGCCGGTCGTCGAGTTGATGGCCCTTGCTTTTGGTGATAAGCTGACTCCCGCCGGGCAGGTGGCGCTGAACGAGATGCGTCGCCTGGCTCGTTGGAGGGGGCTATTATGGTGGCTCTACTGGCCTGGATGGGACAGCGCGGCGATTATGCCGGGTTTTGTGTGGGTCGAGGAGGGGCGAGTAGTGGGTAACGCTTCGCTTCGCCGGGCGGTGGAGAGAGGCGGATTTTTTATCGGCAACGTGGCTGTCCACCCAGATTGGCGGGGGCGGGGTATCGCCGGTCAACTCGTGGAAGCAGCACTCGATAAAGTTGATGCGCGAGCCGGTCGCTGGGTTGGGCTAGAAGTGCGGGCCGATAACTCTATAGCCCGCCGGCTCTACGAGCGCCTGGGTTTTCAGCGAGTCGGCAGGACGGTGCAAATGCTGCGTCCGGCTGGCCTGTCGTGGCCTCGTGATCCTCTGCCGCACCTGTCGTTACGTCGAGGACATTATCGTGACGGCGCGAGGTTGATCGAACTGGTACGCTCTATCGTCCCAGATGCGCACCGTCCTCTGTTGGAATTGCGAAGGAAAGATTACCAGCCAGGTTGGGAACGTACCTTTTTTGATCTTTTGCTAGCAGGACGGCGCGAGTTTTGGTGGGTGGTAGAGGAGGAAGGGGTGATCTGTGGAGCAGTGCGGGCGCTGCGCGAACGCGGGCGCAGGCCGGATCGTCTGGAGATATTGGTAGCGCCCGAATATAACGGCCGTTGGGAAGCGGCGCTGGTGCAACGAGGTATGTCCAGCTTGCGTCGCGTCTCCCCCAAAGCGATCGAAACGGTACTGATGGCGCCCACGGATTCGTTGATTGGTGCGTTGGAACGCGCCAGTTTCCAAAGAGAGAGTGTGCTGATACAGATGCGACGGGGATCCTCGTATTCCGGGAGAGGCTAGATCGTGTGACAGATCGTTTCTTGGGATATAATGAGCAGGCCCTCTGGAGAATTCCAGAGGGCCTACAGCCAAGGAAAGGAGGAGAGGTTGGCTTTTCAGCCAACTACCCGCGCTAATGATAGCGCAAGATGAGCGTATGGCGTAGTGACTAATGGCACTTTTTTGACGTGATAAACTTCCATCGTACCTTTTGGGTGCGTTTTATTTCAGTAGAGACCCTAGACCTCGGAGGTCTCTGCCGAGCTTGTGCTCGCCCAA
>CAYMWP010000260.1:0-2722 GCA_964393895.1 uncultured Anaerolineales bacterium
TGGCTGACTACGAACCCCGCCCACACGAGAAATCTCAAAGTGCGAAATATAGGCTCAGTATAACACAAAACGAGAGCCGGTGATACCTGCTGGTCGCGTCCAACGTCTGAGACCGGAGGATTTGGTGATTGCCCACATCTCACCACAGAGACACGGAGAGCACAGAGAAAACACAAAAATGTCCTATCTCGGTGTCCTCCGCGCCCCTGTGGTGAAAAAACGATCACCTCGAACAGACATCTGCATACTTGTGGGTAATCACCAACGGAGGCTTATTTGACACACGTTTGTACTTGTGATATAGTTGACTTGTGCTTTTGGTGATTGAGATTCACTTGCTCTAGTCCAATTGTGGTATCCAAAGGAGCCGTAGATGGCAGGGTCGCGCTCAGAGCAGATGGTAGAACAATTGCAAAACCTTCAGAGTAGCGCGACCGACGTCGAGGCCTCGGCTGTCGTCAGTGTGGACGGGTTGATCATCGCCTCTCTCCTACCGACGACCGTAGAGGAGGACCGTGTATCGGCGATGTCGGCCGCGATGCTCTCTCTGGGGGAGCGTATCGCCGGCGAGCTGGGACGCGGCGCGCTGGATCAGGTCTATGTCAAAGGGGGCGATGGTTACATCGTCCTGATGTCGGTGGGCGAAGAGGCGGTGCTCACCGTGCTGGCGCGCAAGGCGGCCAAGCTGGGTCTCATTTTCCTAGAGATGCGGCGGGTGGTCGAGGGCCTGGCACGTTTACTGTAGGCGCTCCCTGACCGAGCGAAATAGCCAACGAGTGTTGCCGCGGTGGGTTCGATGGGGGTTGCCAATATATCTTGTGGTTATGTGGGGAGAGTTGCCGTCGAGCGACTCTCTCCATTTTTCGTAAGCGGTGGATGAGGTAGGGCAATTGCGCTTATAATTATGAGCGTTTAGACCTCCGAGGTTTACAAAATATCGCCTTTCCAAAGATTCTCTGGCGATACGAAACATGTTCTCGAGACAAATACGCGACCTAAACCTCGGAGGTCTGGATAAAAGCGATTGCCCTAGTGGATGAGGCGATATGCGCAAGTACATTTTCTGTACGGGCGGAGTGATCAGCGGCGTGGGCAAGGGCGTGTCTGCGGCTTCCGTGGGGCGGGTTCTCAAGGCCCGAGGCCTGAGCGTATCTATTCAAAAGCTCGACCCCTACATCAACGTGGATCCGGGGACGATGTCACCCTACCAGCACGGGGAGGTTTTCGTCACCGACGATGGAGCCGAGACCGATCTGGATTTGGGACATTATGAGCGTTTTATTGACGAAAACCTGACCCAGGCCAGCAACGTCACTTCCGGGCAGGTCTATGAGGAGATAATCAAGAGAGAGCGGAGGGGTGACTTTCTGGGAGGCACTATTCAGGTCATCCCGCACATCACCAACGAGATCAAGCGCCGCATCGCGCTGGTCGGGGAGTGCAGCGGGGCCGAGGTGGTGATCGTCGAGGTCGGCGGCACGGTCGGTGACATCGAGGGGCTGCCTTTCCTGGAGGCGTTGCGCCAGATGCGGCGGGACTTGGGTCTCGAAAACACACTCTACGTCCACGTCACGTTTCTGCCTCACGTCGGGGCCACCGGTGAGTTAAAGACCAAGCCCACGCAGCACAGTGTCCGCGAGCTGCGTTCCATCGGCGTCCAGCCCGACGTCATCGTGGCCCGCGCCGATCACCCGGTGGGCGATGCGCTGCGCGACAAGATCGCGCTCTTTTGCGACGTCGAGCAGCGGGCCGTCGTCCCACTGGCGACCACGCAGTTTCTGTACGAGATCCCGCTGCTTCTGGAGGAGGCTGGGCTGGGCGATTTTGTAGTCGAGCGGCTGGGGCTGGATGCGGCGGCTCCTGACCTGAACGAGTGGCGCGCACTGGTGGAACGCATCCGCGCCCCCAAACCGTCGTTGCCCATCGTCATTGTGGGCAAATATATAGAACTTTACGATGCCTACATCAGCGTGCGCGAGGCGTTGTATCACGCGGCTCTGGCGCACGGCTGGGACGTGGACGTGCGTTACGTCAGTTCAGAAGGGCTGGAGCGGGGTCGGGGGTGGGAGGAGCTGGAAAAGGCGGCCGGCGTGGTCGTGCCCGGTGGTTTTGGCGAGCGGGGCATCGAGGGCAAGATCGCCGCCGCTCGTTGGGCGCGGGAGAACGCAGTTCCCTACCTGGGTCTTTGTCTGGGCCTGCAAGTGATGATCGTCGAGCTGGCCCGTCACGCCCTGGGTAGCGACGATGCCAACAGCACCGAGTTCGACCCCCATACCAAGCATCCCGTGATTGACCTGATGCGCGACCAGCGAACGATCGTGGACGTGGGCGGCACGATGCGCTTGGGCCTGTATCCCTGTCACCTGGTGACCGGGACGAAGGCGGCTGCGGCCTATGGCGTAGCGGAGGTCCAGGAGCGGCACCGCCATCGCTTTGAGGTGAACAACGCTTACCGCGATCTGTTGAGCGAAGCGGGCCTGACGTTCAGCGGCCTCTCGCCCGACCGGTGGCTGGTCGAGATCGGCGAATTGGCCGATCATCCCTTTATGCTGGGCAGCCAATTTCATCCCGAATTCAAATCTCGTCCCACCCGCCCGCATCCGCTCTTTAAGGCTTTTGTCGCCGCTGCTATCTCGAATCTGGAGCGGAAGCATGAGAACGTTGTAAACTAAGTGCAGACTGCCGTAAATTCGTGCCGAGTTTTTCACACTCACACCGGCCT
>CAYMWP010000261.1:0-2715 GCA_964393895.1 uncultured Anaerolineales bacterium
CCAGCGGCGAGTTTGACAAGATTAGAAACCATGTTTTGTCGCTTCGCTTAGAAAAACCCGGTTTCGAGGTCGCAAAAGTAGAATCGGTCCTCGCGCAGGACGACCTGGCCCCGGACGATGTTTAGCGGCTCGGGGAATAGGGGCCCGTCGTACACAAAGGTGTGGAACTCGCCGTTCTCGCCGCACGGGTCGACCGAGTCGGGCAGGTCTCGCAGGAACTGCTCGTCATATTCCCGGCCGACAAACTCCCCACTCAGCGCCTCTCCGTCCACGCACGTGACGATCGCCCTAAAGCCCAGGTCGACAAAACGCCGGGCCAGCCCGGCGGTGTCGCTTCCCCACAGCGGAAAAAGCGCCTCCATCCCCACCTGGTCAAGATTTCGCTCCCGGTAGGCCCGGATATCCTCCAGGAACAGATCGCCAAAGGCAACCCCGGTCACTCCGCGCCGCGCCCATTTCTCCAGGACAGTCCGCATCCGGGCCTCGTACGTCTCATTCGTGGAGGTCTTGGGGATGAGGACCGTCTCAAGGGGATAGCCCAGCGCGCGGACCTGGATCTCCAGCAGTTCCCGGCGCACGCCGTGCATACTGACGCGGTCATAATCCTCACTGACCGTCGTGAGCAGGGCGGCGACGTTGAGCTCGCCGCCCTCCCGGATCTTGTGGAGGGCCAATGAGGAGTCCTTGCCCCCGCTCCAGGCTAGCAGGATCTTTTTCATTCGACTTGTCTCATTTGCTCTCTATGGATCGCCAGATCCATAGAGAGCCTGCCATCTGTCTGGGTCTGGCGATCCAGACGGAGCGGATGACGTCTCATTCGACCGGTACTCTCGCGGCCTGGCTCTCCTTGACCCAATAGAGGATGGCGACTCCAAAAAGCGCCATAGCCGCCCACAACACAAAGGGGAGGCGCAGATCGTGACTGGCCAGGCTGTTGCCCAGGGGTGGCGAGATCAGACCGCCCACGCGCGACATGCTCAAGATCAAGCCAATAGCCGTGCCGGCGTATGGAGCCCCAACTCCCTCCAGCTCCAGCAATGAAGAATACGATTTTTTCGCACAATCTTGCCTGATTTCGAGAGTTGAGGCATGCTCTAGGCAACCACCAACATACCTGACGGAGGTTGCCGATGCCCGACTCAGCCCAACTCCCATTGTTGTCCCAGACGGTAACAGCAGCAGCGGATGAGCACGCGCTCCAACAGAATGCACTTATCAGGTGCTTACTGGTCACCGTGCAGCACTTCTTTGGCGGGTTCCAGCGACTGTTCGCGAACGTGATCGACCCACGCCATCCAGCCTTCATCACCTATCCATTGCCGTCTGTGCTAGCGACGGGGACGCTGCTGTTCTTGCTGCGTCTGGGAGCACGCCGACAAGTCAATCTAATGTTGCGCCAGAATGGGCCATCATCGACCAAGTTCCAGGCTCTGTTCCACATCGACACGTGCCCTCACGGCGATACCCTCGATGAGACCTACAAACGCCTGGACATCCCACAAGTGCAAACCGTGGTCACCGGGACTGTCGAAACCTTGATTCGCAAGAAAGTGCTCGACCGCTATCGCTTGCGTGGCCGCTACTTCCTCATCGCTATTGACGGCACAGGTGTGCTCACCTTCCCTGAGCGCCATTGTCCTCATTGCCTGACGGTGACACACAATGGACACACCACCTATTACCATCCCATTCTAGAGGCGAAACTGGTAACCTATGATGGATTCGTCTTCTCCTTGATGACCGAATTCGTCGAGAACCCAAGTGAGCACCCTACCAAACAGGATTGCGAACTCAAAGCCTTTTACCGGCTGGCCGACCGGCTCAAGTGCCGCTTTCCCCGTCTATCGATCTGCTTGCTCCTGGATGGCCTGTTTGCTGGTGGTCCAACCTTTTCCATCTGCGAGAAGTACCGCTGGAAGTACCTCATTGTCCTGCAGGAGGATGACCTGCCCTCTGTCCAGGAGCAATTCAATTCCCTCCTCGACTGCTTCCCTGAAAACCACATCTGCTTTCGCCCATCCGATCAGTACAAGACTGTGCAAGACTTCGATTGGGTCAACGACATCGAGTACGTCGACTCCGAGAACAACGAGCATATTGTCTCCGTCATCCGCTGCCTGGAAACCAAGCCCAATTCCAAAGGAGAACTCAAAACCACCCGCTTCAAGTGGATCACCAACTTCACCGTCAAGATCATCAACGTGATCGAACTAGCCAATCAAGGAGGTCGTCTGCGATGGAAGATCGAGAATGAAGGCTTCAACGTCCAGAAGAATGGGGGCTATGCACTGGAACACATCTACACCCATCACCCGGTCTCAGCCAAGGTGTTCTACCTGCTGCTGCAACTCGCTCATACGCTGGCCCAGCTGATCGAGCGCGGCAGCCTGTTCCGCCAAGCTTTCCCTGCTGGGGTGGGCTCCGCCAAGAACCTCGCGTTCCGCTTGCTGGAAGCTTGGCGCAATGCACGTCTCAGTGCCCAACAAATCCAATATATCTTGAGCATCCGCGTGCAGATTCGCTTCCAGCCCCCGTAACGCCTTGACCTTTGTGTTCCAGTGCTTGTCCCCAACAATTGTATCTCAACCCCTGCCCTCTGGTCAGCTTGCTCCAGCCCGGCACGATCCCGCGCGTCTTACCTCCTAACACTTTCTCCAAGTAACTGTCTCTCAGACCTTGAACCCCTTCCTTCTGCCCTCATATTCTTCATTGCTG
>CAYMWP010000262.1:0-2690 GCA_964393895.1 uncultured Anaerolineales bacterium
GTTTCACTTTCTAGGCCGCGCGTGCGGCGGCGGGTGGATTATACCTCAGAAATGTGAAATGGGAAGATTTGTCTCGAGGGGGTGAACGACCGCCTAGGCGATCTTTTGCATTGCGAGGTCCATCCAGCGCCGGCTCTTCAGGCCAGTGCGGCACCATTTGATTGGTGCTCCTGGTCGGTTCGAGGCGCGGCTTGGGACGGTTGTTAGAGCGGCAACTCGAGGATCACGACCGTACCGTAATCTGTGGCCGTCTGGACGTTCAGTTTACCTCCGATCATTGCCGCGCGCTCACGCATTCCCGCTAACCCAAAGTGCCCCTGGGCCACGAAGCGGGCCGGCTCTAAGCCGCCTGCAATGCCGCGCCCGTCGTCGGTCACGGTCAGACGCAGCCGGTTGGGATACTGGGTCAGACGCACCGCAATCTCGGAAGCGTCGGCGTGCTGGATGGCGTTGTGCAGCGCCTCCTGGGTGATGCGAAAGATAGCCAGCGCCTCGCCGTCTGACAAGTGTAACTCGTCAACTGTCATATCGAGGTGAACGGGCGCCGGAGAGCGCGCATCCAGCTCGACGACGAGGGCTTTGAGCGCCAGGTCGAGGTCACGTTGTAGGAGCGGCGGGCGCAAGTCGTTGCAGATCGCGCGTAGTGCGCTCACCGACTTTCCAGAACGGGCCGCCAGGTCTGCAAAATTTGTTTCGTCGGTATCCAGTTGCGCCTCCAATGCCTTTAGGTCGCGCGTCACGGCGCATAGGTCTTGCAGCACGCCATCGTGCAATTCGCGCGCCAGCCGGCCACGCTCTACTTCTCGTGCTGCCACCACCTGGCGATAGAGCGCCCGCATCTCGGAGGCGGCTCGCCGTTCTCGCTCGGCGTAGTGGGTCGCCTCCAATACGGCGGCCGCCTCGCGGGCTACCGCCGTGAGCCAGCGCAGGTCTTGGGGCGCGTACTCCCTCGCACGTTTTCGTGCGCCGCTGGCCCGTGCGCCCAACAGCCACATCCCGCGCAGATCGGCCCCGCGCATCAGAGGCACCCAGACCTGCGCCCAGGCCAGGTCGTCACGCCCCTGCTGGATCAACTCACGCAGCCGGCCTCGATCTGCTCTTTGCGCTTCCCCGCCCGACGCCACCCAACGCACGGCAGCGTGGCTGACGGGCAGGCGCAGGTCAGGCGCCTTGGCGGCGACGAGTCGATACATCTCTGGCAACAGCAAAGCTGCGTGTTCTACCTGCAACGCGCGCGGCAACTCGACAGTCAACAACTCTGCTAATGCCTGCCGCCCCAGCACGTCCGTCATTTTGCGGCCGTACTTCACCAACAACACGCTGTGGTCAATAGGCGCTCCGTATCGTTGGTTGTGCCACCACCTGCGCGCTCCCCGGTAGAGCAAAAGCCCCAACACCAGAGTGAGCCATCCCAGCGCCAGGCCAATCACCAGGTAGTTCGTGTTTCCCTCCATCGCTATCTCAATACGGGAGAAACCAAGTTTTTCTGTAAGCGGAGCGACAAAAACCTGGTTTCTTTGGGACTCAGATGAGATGACGTTCAGCGGCGACCTGGAGCGCCTCGTGACGACTGTGAACGCCCAACTTGCGATAGGCGGCGCTGAGGTGGTTGCGCACAGTACCGGGCGATAGATGCAGCGCTTGGGCGATCTGCGGGTTGGGCAGGCCGCGCTTTGCCAGGCGCAGGATCTCGACCTCGCGCTCTGAAAGGGTTTGCTCCGTACCGTCGGCGCGCGTGGCTTGCGCCAGCGCCGCGTAAGCCTGGGGGCTGAGGTAGATTTCTCCGTCGGCCAGGTCGCGGACGATGGTGTCGATCCGTGAGACGTAATCGTCGTCCTTGAGGATGTAGCCATAGACGCCCGCTTGCAGTAGATCGCGCACGAGGGCCGGTTCGAGGTAGGCGCTAAGCAGGCAGATTTTGAGATTGGGAAAATCGGCCCGCAGGCGGCGCACCGCCGACAGCGCGTCGAACGCTGGCTCGATGAACAGGTCGAGCAGCAACACGTCCGGGCGCGCCCGGCGCACCAGCGCGGCCACGTCGCCGCCGCGCTGCGACTCGGCCACCAACTGGATGTCGGGGATCTCGTCCAGCAGCGCGCACAGGGCGATGGCGACGTGGGGATGATCGTCTATGACGGCGACACGGATTATGTTCATGCTCTCCAAGAGTCATTTTACCCAGGATGGGCGAAAAGTCAATATCCCACCGCGACAGTGTAATGGTACGACGTGACAGCGATACCAACCGCCAGGTGACACACGCCTATTGAAAATCCTGTCATAAGATAGTATCATAGTGAGCAAACGAGAATAGCATTCGAGGAGGAATTCCATGTTACAAGGAGAAAATCTTACGTTGACGTACCAGGACGGCGAAACCACACTAGACGCCGTGCACGACGTCTCAATCTCTGTCAAAGATCATCAGTTCATCGGTATTCTGGGACCTTCCGGCTCGGGCAAGAGTTCGCTGCTGTACCTCCTGAGCGGGCTGCGGAAGGCGACCCAGGGCGAGATCTATCTGGATGACCGGGCCTACGGCAAGATGCCGGAGCGGGAGCGGGTGGCCTTGCGCCGCACCGAGTTCGGTTTCGTCTTTCAGCAACACTTTTTGATCAACTATCTCACCGCTCAGGAGAACGTGATGGTCGCCGCGCCGGTGCAGGACAAACCCCACGCCGAGCAGGCCA
>CAYMWP010000263.1:0-2654 GCA_964393895.1 uncultured Anaerolineales bacterium
CATCGAAGTCAGTCTGGACGAGCTGACGATGCTGGTCTACGGCCACTCGGGACGCAACATCCTCGCCCAGCTCACCAAACGTTTCCCCCAACTCGACCTGACCTATGAAGAGATGACTGCCGCCACGCGGCCCAGGTTCTTCGCCCTCCGCGAAGAGCGGGAAATCGCTATCCATTCGTCAGTCGGACTACTCAAATCTCTCGCCCAGCATTACCCTGTGTGCATCGTGTCGAGTTCAGGCCGCCGCTACATTGCGTACAGCGTTGAGCGCCTGGAGCTTGACCCCTATCTCTCCTTCTATCTCGGCGGCGACGAGTACAGGCCCCACAAACCTGATCCCACTTGCTACCGGCTGGCTGCCCAAAAACTCGGCGTAGACGCTGCCGAGTGCGTGGTGTTCGAGGACTCACTGGCAGGCGTGACCGCCGCCAAAGACGCAGGAATGTATTGCGTCGCCCTCGTGCGAAAAGACAGGCCCGCCCAGGACGTGTCCGCCGCCGATGCGGTGCTCGATGACCTCGGCAAGTTCTCCCTCGACGAGTTCGCCCTCGCGATGGGCGAGAAAGCACCCACTTGCCGAACCTGAGCCGCCTTGTTGCGTCAAGTAAAAAAGTATCTGAAATGAGATTCGTTGCCTCGTGGCAATATGTATCTGAAATGTTCCTTGTTTTGATGTAGTTTATGGGTGTGTTCATTTGGGTGGAGGGGGTTGTCCGCTCCTCCCCCGCGGGGGAGGAGCGCGCTGTGCTAGTACAGAAGTGGTATGTTTTTGGTTCACCCCGTCTTCCTCTTGCCAGCCTTGCGGCGCCAGGGGTGGTCCGCGGCGGGCGCGGGCCGCACGGGGGCTTCTCCGTGAAGGCGCACGGTGAGCTTGACCAACTGCTTCTGGAGCCGCTCGATCCCGCGTTTAAGCGCGGCCGGGTTCAAGGTGGCGTAGTGGGCCGTGAGGCGCTGTTTGGTGGCGCTGTCGATGTGGGGCGACGCCATGACCCGCTGATAAGGTGTTTGGGCCTTGTCGTAGCGCTTGGTCACGCGGGCGCCGTCGCGGACCTTTTCCACCAGCTTCATAGAAGGCATGAAGAAATTGACGTAGTCGTGGGTCACCACGTGCAGCTCGTTGAGCACCGTGCAGGCCTCTTGGCCCTCGAAGCGGCCATAGCCGGCATAGCGCCGCACGATGGACCAGTTTTTCTGTTCCACGTAGCAGTTGTCGTTCTTGCGGCCCGGCCGGCTTCGCGTAAACGTAATCTCCTCCTCGGCGCAGTAGCCGGCGAGGTGCTGGTTGATGAACTCTCCGCCATTGTCTGAATCCAGCCCCAGCAGGGCAAAAGGCAGGCGCCGCCGCATCTCCTGGATGGCCTCGAACACCCAGCATTGGGCCTTGGTGGGCACGGCTATCTGCTCGGACCATCCCGTGGCGATGTCGGTGGCATCCAAGCTCTGGCAGTATTCGCCCGCTGTGGAGCCGCCGTCATGCCCCACGAGATCCACTTCCACAAAGCCGGGCCTGGCGTCATCCCATTGGGAAAAGGTCCGCACCGGGATCTGCTGCTTGAGCAGCGTGCCTGGCTTGGTCTGGCTGCGGCCCTTGACCCTTTGCTTTTTCCGCTCGGGGGCGAGCAACCGGTCGATTGTGGACGCGCTCATTCTCATCAGTTTGGCCAGCACGGACTTGCTGGCCTTCAGTTCCCCCCGGCTCACCAGCCTCGGAACGACCTCAGGCAGCATGGGAGCCAGGCGCTTGCCGCACAGGCAGTCCATGATCTTCCACACTTTTGTGAGCGCCTTGACTACGGTGGGACCGTATTCGGCCTCACGCTCCCGTTTGGCTTTCGCATTGGCGTCGCCCTCCAGCACTATGCCTGGTTTGACCTCGACACGTTTGCCGTGGCCCCGCAGCACCCGGGCCGCATACACACGGTTATACCCCGTGCTCTCCACGAAAGTGTCCAGAATATCACCCTTCTCCTTCTTGCGCGCCCGGCGGTACTGCGCCGAAAGCGCCTTGGTCACTGTCTTGCGTTCGTGCATCGTCAACCTCATCGCTACCCCTCCAAGCTTCAGCCAAACAGAGGGGAATTTTGCCATGGTTCATCGCTTCATTTCGGATACTTTCCTTACGTGACGCAACGATGCCCGTTCAGATACTTTTATTGTGAGGCAATTCGGCGCCTTGATCCCCGCGGGTGTTCTGGCTACCATAGCCCGGTACTTGACTGCAATGGTTGCGTCAACACGAGATGGGGAGTCTCCAATGGAATCGAATACATTGTCCGGCTCGTTGGTGGTTGTGCTCGCAGGCATCATGCTTGGGAGCTTCTCGTTGCCCATGAAAAAGACCTCGCGCTGGTCGTGGGAGGCGACCTGGCTGGTCTACTCCATCACGGCCCTGCTGATCGTCCCCTGGGCCATCGCCATGATCACGGTGCCCGGCCTGGCGGGCGTGCTGAGCAGCGCATCGTGGGGTGAACTGGGAAAAATCTTCGCCTTTGGAATTGTCTGGGGCCTCGGTTCGGTGTTTTTCGGCCGCAGCCTCTATCTCATCGGCATCTCGCTGGCCTTCGCGCTGAATCTCGGGGTCATGGCCATTGTCGGGCAGGTCACGCCAATGATTGCAGATCCCGAGCTGCTCAAAGAACCCGGCGCGCCGGGTA
>CAYMWP010000264.1:0-2631 GCA_964393895.1 uncultured Anaerolineales bacterium
AACCCCGGGCACCATAGATGTCTGCCGGCGCGCTTTACCCGGTAAACAAATACCTCTTTTTCTTGGAATACCCAAACGTGCCCAGTAGTCCCCCGATCTGCCGGTACTCCCCGTCCAAGTAGGCGAACGGCCTGGCCTCGTCAAAATCAAGCCGGCCGCGCTCGTCGAGCACGGCCTCGTCCATCTGTACCGCCACCACCTCGCCGATGAACAGGTCATGGCTGCCCAGCGAGAGGGTCTGTTGCACCCGGCACTCGATGTTGACCGGGCACTCGGCGATGATGGGCGCCTGCACCTCGGTGGCCGCGGCCGGGGTAAAGCCACAGGCTGCCCACTTGTCCTCTTGCCGGCCGGATACGATCCCACAGTAGTCGAGCCACCGGGACTGGTCGGCGGTGGGCAGGTTGATCACGAACTCGCCGCTCTCTTCGATCAGCCCGTGCGAGTAGCGGCTGGGCCGCACGCCTATGCCCACCAGCGGCGGTTCCGAGCACAGTGTGCCCACCCACGCCAGGGTGATGATGTTGGCCCGGTCGCCCGCGCCGCAGCTCACCATCACCGCCGGCGTTGGGTATAGTACGGTAGTTGGTTTCGCGGTTACTTTTGTCATTTTACTGAACCTCCGTGAGATATGAATGTTAGCCTCTCATCCGCTGGCCGATTTCCCGCAGCCGGGCGATCTCCTCGGGCGCGAGGGGCTTTACCGTTCCCAACGTCTTTGCCAGGTAAAAGATGCGGGCGGCGTGTTCCACCCGCTCCAGAGCGATGAGCGCATCTTCTAACGTTTTTCCCACCGTCAGGCTGCCGTGATGGCTCAGGAGCACGGCGTTGTGCTCGCGGACGAGATCGCGGATGGTGTGCGCCAGATCCTCCGTGCCGGGCGTTCCGTAGGGAGCGGTGGGTATATCGCCCAGGGTCAGCAGGACCTCGGGGATGAGGTCAACCGGGAAAGGGACTTTGGCGATCGTGAGGGCCGTGGCAAAGGGGGGATGAGCGTGCAAGACGGCGCCGACGTCTAGCCGTTGCCGGTATACCTCCAGGTGCATCCACGTCTCGGACGTGGGGCGCAGCCCCGGCTGGCCCTTGATTACCCGGCCCTCCCAATCCACGACGATCAGATCGTCCGGCTCCATCGTCATCTTGTGAAGACCTGTGGGGGTGATCAGAAACCGCCCCTCGTCCAACCAGACGGAGATGTTGCCGTCGCTGGAACGAATCAACCCCTGGTCGGCGACGACGCGCGCCACGCGAATGATTTCCTGGCGCAATCTGGATTCATTATCCTGTTTCATAGGCCCTCCGTAAATGATTCTCGGCGAATGACGGCTCCGACCAATCTGTAGTATACTCAACTCGAGGCCAGCGGTCAAACGAAAATTGACCGTTCCGCCTGCCGATGCTACAATGTTGGGCGACGAGTGGAGGCGAGATGAAAGAGGACAAATTACCCACGATGTTGACCTGAAGGTGATTGTCCCCGACCTCGACTATGCCGCCGTGCGTGCTGCTATCCGCGCCGCCTTCCCGGAATCGGGCCGCCCCCACGCTCCCGACAATCCATTCGTCGTCTCGGTAAGCATCAAAGGCATCATCGTAGACTTTCTCCTGGCCCTGCCTGGCTACGAGGAGCAAATCATCACCCGCGCTGCGCGCTGCAACCTGGGTGGTTTGCAGGTGTGGGTGTGTGCACCGGAAGACCTGGTGATTCAGAAAGCCATCGCCGGGCGGCCCAAAGACTGGCAGGACATCGAGGGCATCCTGATCGAACAGTGGGGCCGCCTGGACCTGACCTATCTGGAAGACTGGCTGGCCCAGTTCTCCGAGTTGCTCGAGCTGCCAGAGATTGTGTCCCAATACCACGCTATTCAGGACCGCATTGCCGCTGTGCGCGGGGAGGCAGAATGAGCGCGCCAGATGCGACACTCGCCAAGTGACCTCCTTCCCGAGCAGACGTGCAAACTCTGCGGTGCGCGCTAGGGCCGAGATGTTGCTCTGGCACTGGGAGCACCAAACCGAACGCAAGATCTACATGTTCGGCATCGGCACAGATTTTAGCAGGCTCAAGTACCCCTTCGTCTGGTATGACATCTTGCACGTGGTGGACGTGCTTGGCCGCTTTCCCTTTGTCCGCGCCGACCCGCGTTTCCGCGAAATGCTGGAAACGATCACCGCGCAAGCCGACGATGGTCGCTACAGCGCCGGCTCAATGTACAGCACCTGGAAGGGTTGGTCATTTGCCGACAAGAAGAGTCACTTCCCCTGGCTCACCTTCCTGGTGTTGCGCGTGCAGCAGCGGGCAGAGATCGAAGCGTAACATCTCTTGGATCTGCAAAACAGACCCCCGGAGTCTCAGCGGCTCCGGGGGTTTGCATTGAGGAGCAAGGTACTGAACACGATGGCGGTGTTCCACTCCGCAGGCGTAGATGCGCCTAAGTGCAGACTGCCGTAAATTCGTGCCGAGTTTTTCACACTCACACCGGCCTAAAGAGCCGGTGTTAGGGCGCTTTTCGGCCGATTTGTGGGCCTAGCGCCGCCTCTTCAGGGCGGCGCGGCCGGCGCAAAGCGGAACGAATTTATGGTTAGCGCGCACAAGCGTTGGGTCAAGTCGCCTCCTCATAAGCGGCAAACTGT
>CAYMWP010000265.1:0-2612 GCA_964393895.1 uncultured Anaerolineales bacterium
CGCCCGCGCGGGCTAGCGGCGGGTTATGGCGACGTAAAAGGAGTGTAAAATCTGAGGGCCGCTGGACAAAAGGCAGAGAACGAGTACAATAATGGTGAGACGTGAAACGTCAAACGTAAAACGTGATGCGTGAGGAAGTGCACGATGAATAATACTATTTACGTTGAACCTGCTCAAAAGTCAAGGGATGTGCTGCAACGCCTGGCCGAAAACGAACGCTCCGCGCTAGAGGCCTTTGTGGCCCAACTGCGCCAGCGTTATGGGGATGACGTTCTGCGTGTGGTGTTGTTCGGCTCCAAGTCGCGTGGGGATTTTGACGCGGAATCAGACCTGGATGTGCTGGTCGTTGTGCGCTTCCCCGAAGACGATTATTGGGAACATTGGAAACAAATCACAGACATAGCCTGGGAAGCGGAATTTCAGTACGGTGTGGTCATGTCAACTATTATCAAGACGCCAGCAGTGTATGATCAGATGCAACGCGACCGGTTGCTCTTTTATCGGAACATTGAGCGGGATGGTGTAACGCTATGGATGACGCAACCCGAAGCGCCTACGTACAAGTTCGCTTAGCGAAGGCAAAGGACGACCTGGCGACGGCTCGCGACGACCTGGTACACGAGCATTGCCGAGGCGCGATTAACCGCGCGTATTACACTATCTTTCACACAGCATCGGCCGCCTTGCTATGGCACAATGTTGAGCGCGCCAGGCACTCTGGCATCCAATCTTCTTTCGGCGAGTTTTTGATCAGATCCGGCGCCATCGAAGCAGAATATGGACGGATCTACAGCCGAGCGCGCAAGATGCGCGAAAAGCACGATTACGACCTGGATGCAGCCTGGCCTTCGATGGAGGAAGCTGAACAGATTGTCGCCGACGCCGAACGGTTTGTCACCCGTGTGGAGCGCTACCTGCGTGAGGTAGGGGCAATATGACCCTCCCCCCCAACCCCTACGTCGCCGGCAACCCCGTTGGCGATAGCGCCGCCTTTGTGGGGCGGGCGGACGTGCTGCGCGAGGTGGTACGCGTGTTGCGCCAGCCGCAGAGTAATGGCATCGTGCTCTTTGGCCAGCGGCGCATTGGCAAGACCTCCATTCTGCAACACCTGGCGGCGCGCCTGCCCGACGAAGGGCCGTACCAGGCCGTCTATTTTGATCTGCAGGACAAGGCCGATTGGCCCCTGGAGCGGGTGCTGCGGGAGTTGGCCCGCACCATAGCCCATGCCCTGAGTCAACCCGACCACGATCTGGGCGACGCCGCCGAAACTGCTTTCCGCGACGAGTGGCTTCCCGCTGTACTGGATGGCCTGCCGGAGGGTTGCTCGTTGGTGTTGCTCTTTGACGAATTCGACGTGCTGGCCGACCCTCGGCAGGAGCAGGCGGCCGCCGCTTTCTTCCCCTACCTGCGGGAGTTGCTCGCCAGCGATCCCAAGCGCTTGCAGTTCGCTTTCGTCATCGGGCGCAACGTGGATGACCTGGACACCATCGCCCTCTCCCTCTTCAAAGGCACGCCCTACCGGCGCGTCTCGTTGCTGAGCCATGAGGACACCGCCGATCTGGTCCGTCTGTCTGAGGCTAACCACACACTGTATTGGCTCGACGAGACCGTGGAACGGATCTGGCAGTTGACCTGCGTCCATCCCTTCCTGACCCAGCAGCTCTGTTCCCACGTCTGGGAGCGGGCCTACGACGAGGAGCCGGGCGAGCCACCCACCGTGCCCCCGGAAGATGTGGACGCGGCCGTCCCCGACGCGCTGGAGGCCAGCCGTACTACGTTGGAGTGGCTGTGGGATGGGCTGCCTCCGGCCGAGCGGGTGGTGGCCTCTGCGCTGGCCGAGGCCGGTCCCGGCCCCATCACCCAGGACGAATTGGAGCGGCTGCTGCACAAGAGCGGTGTACGCGTTGTCATCCGCGAGCTGCAGAACGCCCCACAGCTTTTGCAGGAGTGGGACCTGATTGAGCCCGCCGCCGACGGCTACCGTTTCCGCGTCGAGTTGCTGCGGCGCTGGCTGGCCGAGCACAAGCCGCTCAACCGTGTGCAGGAAGAACTGGACCGCATTGAACCGGTGGCCGAGAATTTTTATCAGGCTGGCTTGGGGCTGTACCGGAGCGGACAGTTGGATCAAGCCATCGCTCCACTACGCCAGGCTGTGGCCATCAACCCCAGCCACGTGGGAGCCAACCAATTGCTGGCCGACATCCTGTTGGCCCAAGGGCAGCCTGGTGAGGCGCGGCAACTGCTGGAGCGACTCTACGAGTACCAGCCCGCCGCCGCCCGTTCTCGCCTGATCCAGGCCCTACTGGCCGAGGCCCAGGCTGCGAAGAGCGACGATGAGCGGTTAGCCCTCTATGAGCAGGTGCTGGGGCTAGACCCAATCCAGAAAGAAGCAACTGCAAGCAAGCAGCGTATTTGGAAGGTGCGGGGTGACGCTGCTTCAGAAAGAGGCGATCTCGAAATTGCGTTGGAGGCTTATCGGGAGGCTGATCTTCCTGCCAGGATCAACGAAATTGAACAGCAATTGCACCGTCACACTCTAATAACGTTGGAATCAAGAGCTAAGTACACCAATGCGCAAATATGATCCTAGTCTAAACGACTGATATGCTGTA
>CAYMWP010000266.1:0-2608 GCA_964393895.1 uncultured Anaerolineales bacterium
CGTTACACTCCGTGCGTGACTACGAGCCGAATGTAACATTGTCGAGGTAGTTACCAGGGGCGCTTGATGCGCCCTTGTTGCGCATGATGGAGCTCGTGCCAGTAACCTGTAGGGCGCGTTTCCATACGCGCCTCCCGTCTAGCCGATGATCGAGTACAAGATCACCTTGATGCCATCGGGGTCGGTGACCGAGAAAGCGCGGTGGCCCCAGGGCTTGTCGGTGAGCTCGCCCCTGATGGGCAGCCCTTTTTCCTGGACGCGCCGATACCATTCATCCACACCGTCCACCTCGTAGGCCAACTCCACTCCCTGTAACGGCGTGTGCTCCTCCCCAGGAGGGAGCGCCAGGACCTCGATGATCCCGGAGGCCACCTGGAACAGCGTCCCGCGCTCGGCCGGCCCCCGATCCCACGAGCCGATGACGGGCAATTCCAGCCCATCCCGATAAAAGGTCACCGAGGCCTCATAATCCTTGGCTCTAAAGATGATCCGAAATTCAGCAGCCATTTCCAATCTCCACTCGGTAACTACATCGTCACGACGACGCGGTACGTGTCGGGTCGCTGGGCAGCCTGCAACCCCTCCCCCAGTTTCTCGAAAGGCAGAACCAACGAGATGAACGGCTTGAGGTCAATCAGCCCCTGAGAGATCATGCGCACGGTCTGGAGCACGTCCTCCTTGTCCTGGCTCATCGTGCCGGTCAACACAATCTCTTTGCTGTGGAAGGGATTCGGGTCAATCGAAATCTTGGTGCCGCGCGGATGGATGCTGGCATAGACGTGGATGCGCCCCCCGTTGGCGACCGCTTCCACCGCTTGCTCCACCGCCGAGGCCACACTGACCGCGCAAAAGATCACGTCCGCGCCACGGCCGCCGGTCAGCGCCATCACCTGATCGGTGAAAGGGGCTTGCGTCGGGTCAATGACGGCGTCGGCGCCCATCTCTTTGGCAAAGGCCGCTCGCTCGGCGTGAGGCTCGCTGACGAACACCCGGGCGCCGATCTGCTTGGCCAGCATCAGATGGAACAGGCCCATGATGCCCGCCCCCACGACGACCACGTTGTCGGCCCGCTCCACCCTGGCCTTGCGCACGCTGCGGAGAACGCAGGCCAGCGGTTCGGTGAGGCAGATTTCCTCGAACGCCGCCCCGTTGCTGGCATTGTAGAGCTGGTAATCTTCGAGGAGGATGTACTCTGCCAGGCCAGCCGGGCCGGGGACGTCGGTTTCACGGAAGGGTTTGCGATTGTTGTCACAGATATTGTCCAGGCCGCGCCGGCACGATTCGCAGTAACCACAGCGGGTCAGCGGTGAGGCCATCACCCGGTCGCCAATCTGCGCGTCGGTAAAGACCTGGCTACCCAGTTCGACCAGTTCGCCCGAGACCTCGTGTCCACCGGCCAGGGGATAATAATGCTCTTCGCCGGTGTACATGCGTTGCTCCCAGGTACATAGCGCGCACGCCCGCACCTTGACCAGCGCCTGACGGGGGCCAGGCTTGGGAATGGCAAGTTCGTCAAAGCGGATCTGCTTAGGCCCGACAAAGACCGCTCGTTTGTAGGTTTCTGCCATTGATGACTCCTTTGTGAAAGCAGAGACCAGGTTTTTGAGAAAAACCTGGTCTCTCTTTATTTGAGGTACTCCAGCGCCGCATCCACCGTCGCCCTCTCGTGGATGATGGCCGCGATGGACGCCGTCATCTTGTCAGGCTCGGGGTAGCGCCAGATGTTCCGGCCGACCGCGACGCCGCTGGCGCCGGCCTGCATCGCCTCGTGGATAGAATTCAGCAGGTCGCGTGGATCCTTAGACTTGCTCCCGCCCAGCACAACAATAGGCACGTACACCCGCTCGCAGATAGAGCGAAAGCTTTCCACGTCGCCGCTGTAGGTGGTCTTGATGAAATCCACACCCAACTCGGCCCCGATGCGGCAGGCGTGGCCGATGTTCTCCGGCGTCCACATCTCGGCCGGGTTCTCGAACCCGCCAGGCAGCATCTCGGCCATCACGGGCACGTTCCACTCGGCGCACTGGGCGATCAAGTCAGATAGGTATGGCAGCGTCACCGTCTCGTACTTTGAGCCGGGCATGCCCATACACCCCACGGCATCAACTCCCACGCGCAGCGCATCGTAGACATCGTATATCAACTGCATCGGGCCACGTTCCTTAGCCAGCAGCGTACCGCCGCCGTCCACGCGCAGGACGATGCCCATATTCCCGATCTCGGCGGCAAACCGCGTGACGATGCCATACGTTGTCAACATAGCGTCGGCGCCCCCGGCGCGGACCTTGCGGATCACCTCGCCCGGTTTCTCAGCCCCTTCCATCATGCCGAACGTGCTGGGGTGATCCATCGCCACGATGAGTGTTTTGCCATCCTCACGAAAAATGTGGTTCCAGCGACGAGTTTTGAGTCCAATCATTCTGTGTTTCTCCTTTGTGCTCTGATGTCAGTAATTCCTGTTTTGAAGCCGCACCGCCGTAAAACAGACGGTGCTGGCTAGTTTTTTCCTAGCAGCGGCCCTTTTAGCCGATGCACCCAAGCTAGAATTGCCAAAACGGGAATTGCTGCTCCGATGTGAAAACGTGAAACGTGAAACCTGTCACGTTTC
>CAYMWP010000267.1:0-2595 GCA_964393895.1 uncultured Anaerolineales bacterium
TTCAGTTCTCGGGCAAACTCCATCGTGCCAGGGCGGCTCCGGGCAAGGTTCTCGACGAGCGACTGCAGATAGGCATCCTTCCGCGTACAGGTGACGACTTCCGCCACGATTTCCGTCTTGCCCAGACGCTGATGCGCGATCAAGCGGCCCTCGCCGCAGATCAATTCATACAGGCTCGTTCTCTCCAGGAACTTGTCGTTGACGCGGATCGGCATCAACATGCCGTTGTTCTCGATGCTCCGCACGTTCATCTGGAACTGCTCCTCGTCCCGGATTCGGGGGTTGATCACCTTGACCTTTTCGACGGGAATCATCATGTAGCGGCGATCTTTCATCGCCAGGATGTCGGGCATGTCCATGGTTGTCCTTTCAAGATAGCAGTTGCTCGATAATGGCCAGGCCATTGTGGCCGTACATTTCCAGGCGGGAATGCGACGTGCTGAACAAACGGATCCAGTGATTCTGGACCAGCAGCCGGGGCAAGGCCAAGTAACCGAGGATCCGAGGTTGCGTGCCCTCGGAGAGGGGGACTCCGAGGGTGATATCGATGACTTCCCGCTGGTCTGGCCGAAAAAACCAGTACGCGGCGAGTCCGTAAGGCATTGGCACGGAAGGCTGAATGAGGACCGTAAGCTTCTGGTCGATGACCAGGAAGTCGTCGTAGACGAGCACTTGGTCGACCAATGCCTCGATGTGCTCGCTGACCTGCGTGCCGGCCTTCGTGCGCACCTCGTTGAAAAGCTGCTGAAAAGCCGCATCCATCGACCCAAAATGCTTCACGTAAGTCGCGGGGGACGGCATGTCAGGCGCGACGCGGACCAAGGACGGCCGGACGATACCGTGTGAATGGAAAACTCCTTCGAGCTTCTCTAGCATGTAGGCAGGGGTGTAGAACCTGGCCCGCTCCATGAAAACCCCCTGCGCCTGGGCGAAAACCTCCGGCTCGATCATTCGCTCGAAAGACTCGGGTGCGAGAATCCATTCCTCTTTGGGATTTGCGCGAGACGGTGTCTTGAGTTTCTGGGTCGTGCGATTGTAGACCATGGTCCCTGCGTAGCGCTCGTCCATGAGGATGTCGCGAACCTTGGCGGCGTCCCAAGTGCTTCCTCCCGGTGAAGGAATGCCATCGTGGTTCAGGCGCTCGGCAATGGCCTGCTCGTGCCGGCCATTTTGCGTGAACTCGTGGAAAATGCGCCGAACAACGGCGACCTCCCGATCATCACCGAGTGTTAGCGTAACGCGCTGGTTCTGAATGCTTTTGCGCTGGCCAGGTCGGAGGATCTTGACCGGCTGACGGGCCTCGTCGAGCAACAGGCGGTGAAAGCCGTATCGCGGCTTGCCGCCGGCCCAGTAGCCCTGCTGGACAATCTTCACACAGCCGCGAAACACCTTGTCGCTCAGCTCGCGGCTATACTGTGCGGCACGGAGGCGTTCAAACTGGATATAGACCGGGTAGAGTGGGTCGTCCTCCCGCGGTTTTCCGAGCGTCGTGTAGATGACCTCCTTGCCGTATTTCCGGCACTCGGCGCTGTACTGCGCGGACAAATCGATGTCCTGGAACCGGCCCCAGCGGCTGACGTCCAGACAGAGGATGTACTGGAAGTCGTCCCGTTTCTTCACCCAATTCTCCATCATGTCCTGGAAGCCTGGCCGACCTTCGGCCGTCAACCCGGACTTGCCGGGATCCATAAACTCGTGGATAATCTCCACGCTGTTACTCTCGGCCCAGGGACGCACCTGATCTTGCTGAATCTCGATCGAGTTCTCCTGGCGGTCCTGCGCGGAATGTCGGTAGTATGCGACCGCGCGGTACGCGAATTGTGGCCCTTGATCGCTGTCTTCTGGGCGTTCCCACCAATTCATCATGTTTCAGCTCCGAATCAAGGTGTCGGTGATGGCCATGAATTCATCTTAACCTCTAACAATGGCGTCACTGTTCCATACTCGGTGAGGATTTTGTCGGTCTTCTTCGAATAGCCGCGAGTGTGTGTGGCGTGCCGTTAGTAGGGGAGCAACGACGTGAGCGCCAGGACAGGGCCGGCGGGCAGGGGCCTGCGGTAGGACCACAAAGATGGAGGGAGTACCGCTGTTCCAGCAGGCTGATTGACCGCTCGACGGGAACGCCCGCTGGTTCGACGAGTCAACCGGCGCGTACCTGGCCTGAGAGCACGACTGAGCAGGTTGCTCGACAGGCAATCAGAATAGACCGGCGGCGTTCCGAGGTGTACTTGTGCGAGGCCGGGGTGAAAGCGGCGGGCACGGTGACGGACTGCCGTTGCTCGCCTCCAGCAAGCGCAGTCACCCAGCGAAAAAGCGAGGTGTGTGCCATGATCGTAAGGTTCGAACCTGCATCGGCGCAACCGAGCGCCGCCGACTCGTCCGCAGGCGATTTCTCATGGAAGATCGGCATATTTGCCGAACACACTCCCCTGCGGTAGCTGGTCGTCGTGTTGCTGACGTACTTCGCGGCGCGCTCGGTCATCTGCGGCAAAGTGTACGCCTTGTGCGCGCAGGCAAATGGCGGGTAGTCGGTGAAGGTCCTGTGGCAATGGGGACATCGCCATCGCGCGAGAAGAGCGGCAACCTTACGGACGT
>CAYMWP010000268.1:0-2544 GCA_964393895.1 uncultured Anaerolineales bacterium
TGTTCAGCACGGTTCAAGCCGCCATCGCAGACAGCGGCGGTTGAGCCGTGTTTTTATCCGTGATGATCATATAGTCCGGATGGCTCTGGGCCAGCGTCACCGGGTAATCCACGTCCTCCTCACCCAGCAGCGCGAAACGCAATACCGTACGCTGCCACTCTCCGCCCTGGCAATAGAGCCGCAGACGGCGGGCGCGCAGGATATCCCCCATCCCCAGCGTGACGGCCATCGGCGGGAGGGCCGCCGGGTTCCCACCCGTGGCCCGAATAGAGTTCATCACGATGGTCTCTGGCGCGAGGGGAACGATCCGCGTCAGCGAGTCTCGAAACTCGTCAGGCGTGAGCTTGAACCAGCGGGAGATGGGCGGTTCGTTAAAGGCGAGGTGACCGTGGTAGCCTATCCCGCCGTAGCAGGTGTCGATACCACCCAACTCGGCGATGCGCTGGCTGATACGATCCAGGTTCAGAGGATCGGGAAAGTGGATCTGGTCCTCCGGAATCCGCAGTTCGGGCGCGAGCTGATCAAAAAGCGCGCGCCGCATATAACCCTCGAAACTGAGGGGGTGATCCAGCGGGATTGGCCGCCCCTGCCAGTCGAGATACTCGTCCATATTGAAGGTGTGGACATCGCGCCAACTGACGTGTTCCTCGTTGCAGATACGAACCAGGTGGGGATACTGGCCCACCGGCCCTACCGGCAGAATCAGGCGAACCGGCGAGCCGGCAGCGTTGCGCGCCTTGATCTCGTCGGCAATGCTGCGGGCAAAGTGAATGTAAAGGGCGTCCAGGTCGGACACGATCTCGACCCGCGCCTTGCTGACCTCGGCCAGCCGACTGGCCGGTACAGAGAGAATATCGTCTAGAGTCTCGTTCGGCATACGTATACTCCTGCTGTCCCAAGAAGGCATCACGGACTCTGCAACCCTGAGCCGCTGAGTATAACATAGCTATGCGATGTCAGCAAAGGTGCGTATTCACTCACCTAAAATGTTACCGTGGTGGTATGATTCTTCCAAATGATAATGTTACCGGAGGAAAGATGCCCACGGACGACAAAATGACCATTGATGAGGAAAGAAAGTACTTGCGCAAGATGCAGAAGCGATATTCGCAGAACGACCGCGAGCAACGGGGACAACTCCTGGATGAACTGGAGGCTGTCACAGGCAAGCATCGCAAGAGTCTGATTCGGCTGATGAATGGCGACCTGAAACGCAAGAAACGTCGCAAGCAGCGCGGCAAGACCTATGGCCCAGAGATCAATGAAGCCCTGCGGGTGATTGACGAGAGCTTGGATTACATCTGTCCTGAACGGCTCACGCCTGTCCTGGTCAAGATGGCCACTCACTTGGCCACTCATGGAGAAATGGAAGCTCCAGAGTCATTGTTGGAGCAATTGGCAGAGATCAGTCTCTCCACAGTCAGGCGCCGATTAAAAAAGGTCAGACGAAACCAGCCTCGCTTGCCTCAGAGAAAAGGGAAATCACGGTCCAATCCTGCTACAAAGGACATCCCAATGGTGCGGATTCCTTGGGACGAACAAGTCCCTGGTCACTTTGAGGTGGACCTGGTTCACCACAGTGGCCCCAAGACCTCTGGTGAGTACGTTTGCTCATTACAGATGATCGATGTCGCCACTGGCTGGAGCGAGCGAGCTGCTGTATTGGGGCGTAGTTATCTGGTTATGGAAGACGCCTTTCGCTGTATTCTGGCCCGTTTGCCCTTCCCGGTGCTCGAAATCCACCCTGATAATGGCGGAGAGTTCTTCAATGCCCATATGCGGCGCTTCTGGGGAGATGATGTGAAAGGTATACGTCTTTCCCGCAGTCGTCCCTATCAGAAGAACGACAATCGCTTTGTCGAGCAGAAGAACTCGACCTTGATCCGTGCCTACCTGAGCCACGATCGATTCGATACCGTTGCCCAAACCTTGGCTATCAATCACCTCTACGACCGTATGTGGTTCTACTACAACTTTTTCCAGCCAGTGATGCGTCTGAAGGAAAAGATCGTGATTCCAGGTGATGACGGCCAACCAACAAGAGTCAAACGCCTCTATGATCAAGCCCGTACGCCCTTCGATCGCCTTTGTGACACGGACGTGCTCTTGGAGGAACATCGACAGCTACTGGAAGCCAGAAGAGACGAAACTAACCCTCGTCAGTTGAGGCAAGACATCTACGATCGCCTTGACCACATCTTCTCCCTGCCTATGGCTGTTCCTGGCATATCTGAAGACGTGCACCAAACGTTGCGCGCTCCAATACGCCTAGACCTGGGCATCGAATCGCCGTTCACATTCAGGTTTGATCGAACCGTTGTTGTGAAATGACGAATGCCAGCTTCACCGGTGTCCGAAGAACAGGCTGTGGAGAAGTGGACAACTCTCCGCTACGCTCCGAGTTCCCCACTTCTCCACAGCCCGACGACTACTGCTCAGGCCTGCCTGGGGCACAAAATCCTGAAAGGAGGCGGCATCCCGGTAACATTTTCTTTTGGTAGAAGCACCCCCCTTCGGTAACATTATCTTTTGACTTGACAGGGA
>CAYMWP010000269.1:0-2504 GCA_964393895.1 uncultured Anaerolineales bacterium
TTGCTGGTAGGTGTGCCACAGCGCCTGCAACCAGCGCCGCAGCGAGTGGGTGTCCAGCCCCACCCGGAGCCGGAGCCAGGCCAGCGCCAGCAAGGCGGTGGCGATGGTGCTGAGCGCCAGGCCCTGCAGCCACAGTGACCTCAGCCCTGCCCCGCGCAGCATCACGCCGCGCAGGATCACCAGGTAATGCTGCACCGACGAGACAGTGGATACCGCGCGCATGACGGCGGGCATGTCGCTCGTGGGGACCATAAAGCCGGACATGGCGACTTCCAACATCGCCAGCGCAAAGACAAAGAGCAGCGCCTGCTGCTGGGTGCGGGAGACGAGCGAGATAAGCGTGCCCCAGCCGATCTGTGCCAGGATAAAGGGGACGGTCAGGAGCAGCAGAAGCGGCAGGGACCCGCGCACGGGGATATCGAACCAGACGGCGATCACGCCCAGCATCAACAGGCAGTCGACCAGGCCCACCAGCAGGCTGGGGATGGCCTTGCCAGCCATCAGCTCCAACCGTCCCAGCGGGGTGACGCGCAGTTGCTCCAGCGTGCCCAACTCCCGCTCGCGGGTGAGGGACTGCGAGGCGATGATCAGCGTCACCTGGTAGACAATCAGCCCCAGCATGGCCGTGATGGCGTGGGGGCGGTCGTCGAGAATCTCGTTAAAGCGCGCGATAAAGCGCAGTTCCACCGGCCCTCCGCTGGCGATGGCGTGGCGCGCGGTGAGATCCTGCACGATCTCGGCGGCCACGTTCTCGGTCGTGGCGATGGCGACGGTCGAGACGATGGTGTTGGAGCCGTCGGCGATGACCTGGACATCGGCTCCCCGCTGAGGATCGGTCAACGCCTCCCCATAGCCCGGCGGCACGACGACGATGACCGAGATCTGTCCATTCTGCATCCACTCTTGAGCTTGTGCTACGTTCTCGCCATATCTATTGATAAGTAGCTCGTCCGTCTGGTCCAGGCGGGTGACCAACTCGCGGCTCACCCGGCTGCGGTCCAGATCGACCACGGCCAGCGGCAAGTTCTCCACGCCTCCACCCGACAGTCCGCCCATCAGCAGCAGCTCGAGCATGGGCCCCAGGATGATAAAGCCCAGCAGCAGTTTGTCGCGGCTCAGTTGCAAGAGCTCTTTGATCACCAGGCCCCAGATGCGGTGCAGTGAGTCGCTCATCAATGGATCCGTTTCTTAAAGGTCAGCGCTCCCATCCCCAGCCACGCGACGGAAAGGACGATCAGCGCCAGTGCTGGCTGCCACATCTCGGTGAGCGATGCCCCCTTGATAAAGAGGGCACGGCAGATAGACACAAAGTGGGTGGTGGGGAGCAGGTACGAGACGGTGGTGCTCATCAGGTTGGTGGTGTCGATGGGGTCGGTCACGCCGGCCAGGAAAAAGCCGGGCACGAAAAAGACGAACAGCGCGATCACGGTGGCGGCCTGCTGGCTGCGCACCAGGTTGCCGAGAAAGAGGGCCATCCCCACGCTGGCCAGCAAAAAGTCGAACGTCAGCAGCACGAGCAGCAGCGGGCTGCCTCGCAGCGGGACGCCGAACAGCACGGACGTGACAAACCACACAGGGAGCAATCCCACCAGCGCAGCCGTGACGTAGGCGACCAGCTTGCCCGCCAGGTACTCGAGCCCGCGCACCGGCGTGCTGATCAGCCCCTCCAGCGAGCCGGTCTCGCGCTCGCGGGTCAGCGCCAGCGCGGCGGCGATCACCGGCAGCGAAAAGACGATGGGGATCAGGCCGGGGATCATGCTGTTCCGCTCGATCGCGTCGGACAGGTAGGCGGAGCGGGATTGGATCTCGAGCGGCACCGGCGGCAGCGAGAGCTGCTGGCTGAGCACCAGCCCAAAGTGGGCGGCATGGCCCAGCAGGCTGCCCGTCGCCTGGCCGGCGACGAACGTATCCACCCCGTCCAGGATGACCTGCACGGGCGCGGTCTCGCCGCGCTGGACCGTGTCGGAAAAGCCGGGGGGGATGATCAGTGCAGCGTCGATGCGACGCTGCACGAGCATTTCCTCGATCTCCTCATAGTCGGACACGTGCCCGATCGAGAAATCGTCGTCGCTGGAGAGCGTGCCCGCGAACTGGCGCGAAAGGGGGGTGCGATCTTGATCCCACAGGGCCAGGTCGATGCGGCTGCTGCCGCTGGCAAAGATGCCCGACAGCGCGAGGAGGACGAACGCCGGGGAGAGGAACACCATCCACAGCGTGCGCGGTTCGCGCAGGATGTGCCGGTATTCCTTCCAGAGTATGCTGATAAACCTGCGTATGGACATAGGCGGCAAAGTATAAAGGAAAAGGCGGGTTCTGTCAATGGGAAATTGGTGCTATGGGAGGGCAGATTGCAGATTGCGGATTGCAGATTGCAAATTCCAAACTCCAAATTCCAAGGCCCAGAGCGAGTTCATGTGGTCATGGTAGCATGGTCTTGTTTAGGTGGCGTTAGCATTACCTTTGACCGCACTTTAGCAACTGCATAACTGGAACTTGCATTCTCG
>CAYMWP010000270.1:0-2496 GCA_964393895.1 uncultured Anaerolineales bacterium
GACCTAAACCTCGGAGGTCTGGATAAAAGCGATTGCCCTACCCGTCATCGTGAGCGATGGTAAAAGAACGTTCCTTTCCTCATTCGTTCTGGCGCCGGCTTTGCTAGTCGTCGCACCAGGGCTGGGGATCCATCCCGATGTAGTAATCGTGGGATGCCTCTTGCCCGTCGGCCGATTTCACGGTGATGTTGTGCACGATCGCGCCGCACCCGCTCGTGAGGATGACGAGATTATAATCCCGTTCTTGGGTGGGGCTGTCTTCAGTGACGACGCGATCGTGCTCGATCGTGAACGGCGGCGCTCCGCCGGTGATGTGTACTATGGTCACTACGCGGTATTGGTCGTTCGAGAGTGCCTCCCAACTGTGCACCCAGTTCGGCGGGTCGAAATCAAGCGGACCTTCGCTGGGCGGCGGGGTGGGCGTCGCGGTGGGCGCGGCCGTCGCTGCTAGTGATGGTTGGGTCGTCGCCGATGGGGATGCTTCGGCGGTCGGCGACTCTGTGGCCTCCGGCGACTCGGACGGCGGGGGCTGGGTTTCGGTTAGCGGCGGCGTCTCTTGGGACGGCGAGGTAGCCGGGACGTAAGCCGTCACGCTGGGCGGGGGGGCGGTCGTCGTCAGGGTGGGAGCATTGCAGGCCAGTGCGCTCGCCGCTAGCAGGATGAGGGCCAGGCACATTGGCCGCTGCTTGTTTCTCATCTCTTCTCTCCTGTGGGGTGGATCAGATTTGTCATCTCGGCAAGTTGTACTATTGTAACATAATCCCTTCCAGCTGCAACAGAGCGGCCTTTGTTTCCAGCCCCCCGCCGTATCCGGTCAGCGCGCCCCTTGCCCCGATGACCCGGTGGCAGGGGATGAGGATGGGCAGTGGATTGGCGCCGTTTGCCGCTCCAACCGCCCGCGCTGCCCCGGGCTGGCCGATGCGCTGCGCGATCTCGCCATAGGTCGTCGTCGTTCCATAAGGGATGCTGGCGACTTTGGCCCACACGGCTTTCTGGAAGGGCGTGCCCCGTATATCCAGCGGCAGGTCGAACTCGCGTCGGATACGGGAAAAGTACTCGCGCAACTGGGCCAGCGCAGGCGCCAGCGCCTCGGGCTCCTCGTACGGCGGCTTTGAGCTGATGCGCCGAGCCAGCCAATCGAAGATGGCCTCCGGTTGTTCCGGCCCCAGTCCTACTGCGCAGATACCCGTCCCGGTTGTGGCTATCCAGACAGGCCCGATCGGTGAGCTCATCCGGGCATAGGCTATGTCTTGGTTCACCCCGTTGTTCCTCCGCCAGTGGGTAAGACGATCGTGAAAGTGCTGCCTTTCCCTTTCTCGCTCGTGGCCTCGATGCGCCCGCCGTGTGATTCCACTATGTGTTTGGCGATGGGCAGCCCTAATCCCACGCCGCCAAACAGGTGACCGTCTGTCGTCTCGATGCGCGTAAAGGGCTTGAACAGGTGATCCAATTGCTCCACAGGGAATCCAATGCCGGGGTCGCGGATCTCGATCTGCAACGAGCTGGCGTCGGTGCAGGCGCGGACAGCGATCTCACCGCCCTCGGGGCTGAACTTGATGGCGTTATCCAGCAGCACACCTACCGCGCGGCTCAGGCTGCCAGCATCTCCCATTATTGAGGGCAGTCTGTCCGCGATGTGCGTATCTATCGTGAGGCCGGATTGTGCCGCTTGCTCTATCATTTCGTGGATGGCGCGCAGTATCACTTGCTTGACGTTCAGCGGCTTGAATTCTGGCGTGATCAACTCTAATTCTTGTAGGAGCAGGATATTGTTGACCAAGTGTACGACGGTCTCTAGGTTCTGGGATACCTTGTCAATAAAATCCGGCACCTGCTCTGCGCTCGCCGCATTCGAGTTGACGAATTGCAGATAGCCGGCGGCGGCCGTCAATGGAGTACGCAGTTCGTGGGCCACAGTGGTGAGAAATTCGGAGCGTAGCCGTTGTTGGGTCTCCAATTCCTCGTATGCTCGTGCCAGTTCGACGTTCTTGCGGCGCAGGTCGGCGATGGAGCGCTGGTCGGAGTCGCGCAGGCGAGAGGTGACTTGCAGCATAATGCGTATCGCCATTGAGGCGCTGCGTTGCAGGACGCTCATAAAGGCGTCACGCTCGATTTCCAGTACCGTGGTAGGTTCCAGTGTGCGAACCGTAGCAGCGCGCGGGCTTTCTTGTACCAGCGCCAGCTCGCCGAAGAACTCGCCTGGCCCCTGTTGGTGCAGTATCCGCCACGTGTTTCCTTCCATGTGCTTGCTGATTTCTGCTTGCCCAGTGACGATGACGTAGAAGGTTTCCTCGGCCTGTCCCTCGTGGCACAGTATGGTATCTGGGGGATAAGTGCGCCGTTCGGCCACGCTGGCCAACTCGCTCAGGTCTTGCTCGCTCAGGCTGGGAAATACCTGGCGCAGTATTTCGATCGTGCTACTTGGCATCGTGATTTCCCTCGTTACTCACCATTCGCGTAATCGGCTGGTCAAAAGCTGAATTTCCTGGTAAGCTC
>CAYMWP010000271.1:0-2454 GCA_964393895.1 uncultured Anaerolineales bacterium
CGCTCAGAATGACAGGTTGGAATGAAAATCAGTTTAGATGCGATTGCCCTGCAATAATACATGTTGGGTCTTGACAAGATCGTTTTTTTATGGTATAATGGAACCGGTTCCACAAACAGGAGACAGGATGGCGGCAACTATTTCGGACGTGGCCCATAAGGCCGGGGTCGGGATTGGCACAGTCTCCAGGGTGCTCAACAACAGCCCCCGCGTCAGCGCGGCCACTCGTCAGAAAGTGCTGGAAGCGATGGAGGAGTTGGACTATGTGCCCAACCCCTTCGCTCGCCGCCTGTCGCTGGGCAAGACGCTCACCATCGGAGCCGTGGCCCCTTTCTTCACCCGTCCTTCGTTCGTCGAGCGCCTGCGAGGTGTGGAGGCGGCCCTGGCCGACACCGAATACGATCTGCTTGTCTACAACGTGGAGACTCCCGAGAAACGGGATCGTTGCCTCAAAGAGATACCCGGAAGCCGGCGCGTTGATGGGCTCCTGATCGTTGCTTTCCCGCCCAGTGACGAGGATGTGGAGCGCTTCGTTGCGGCTGGTCTGCCCACAGTGCTGATCAACGACTCTCCTACCTGCCTGAGCCGCGTGATGATAGACGACGTAAAAGGGGGGGGAATGGCCACCCGCCACCTGCTTGAACTCGGCCATCGCAAGATCGCCTACATCAGCGACCCTCTGACCGGTCCTTTCAATTTCACCTCCAGTCGGTACCGTTACCAGGGATATCGCCAGGCCCTGAGCCAATATGGGGTTCCTTTTCGGCCCGAATACCACCGGGCCGATGAGCACGGCCGTGAACAGGCGCGGGATATGACCTACCAGTTGCTGAATCTGGAGGATCCGCCCACGGCCATCTTTGCCGCCAGCGACACCCAGGCCATGGGGGTGCTGGAGGCGGCCCGGGATAGGGGCTTGACGGTACCTGGGGATCTATCCGTCATCGGCTACGATGACATTGAAATTGCTGAGTACTTGCACCTGACGACCGTGCGCCAACCCCTCTTTGATTCGGGGGTCGAGGGGGTTAAGTTGTTGCTTGAATCCATCGCCGCCTCACCGCTAACCCCTCGCCAGGTTCTGCTTCCAATTGAGTTAGTCGTTCGAGATACAACCGCCCCCCTTGTCTAGGGGGTCAGGAACCTTGGCAAGTTGGCTGTTTTCGTGAACTGGTTTGGAACCGGTTCCAAACCAGTGGCATCTGCTCACGTTGAGTTAAGGAGGTGATGTATCGAGGAATAAGGTGAAACACTTTCTCAAGTGGCTCCGATTGGTTTGACAGATTGTAAGACATACTTACGTGAGGAGGAATATCAAATGAAGAAGCGAACACTATGGCCGCTCTTGAGTCTGTTGCTCATTGCTGCCACGTTGATCGCGGCCTGCGGGCCTCAGCCTACCGAGGCGCCGCCCGAGCCCACCGAGGTGCCGGCCGAGGAACCTGCTGAGGAGCCCGAGGCCGAAGCAGTCACCGTAGAAGTCTGGTTCCACTCCGGCAAGGGCGAGGAGCGGGATGTGCTCGACGCCCAGGTCGAGGACTTCAACGCCATGCAGGACGACGTGCAGATCGACGCCGTGCAACTGCCAGAGGGCTCCTACAACGACCAGGTCAACGCGGCCGCGCTGGCCGGCGACCTGCCCTGCCTGCTGGATTTCGACGGGCCGTTCCTGTACAACTACGCCTGGTCGGGCTATCTGATGCCCATGGACGAGTACGTCTCTGAAGACCTGAAGAACGACTTCCTGCCCTCGATCATCAATCAGGGCACGTACGCCGGCAACCTCTACAGCCTGGGCACCTTCGACTCTGGCCTGGCGATCTGGGGCAACAAGGCCTACCTGGAGAAGGCCGGCGTGCGCATCCCAGAGGGCATCGACGACGCGTGGACGTTCGAGGAGTTCAACGAGGCGCTGGAGAAGTTGCAGGCGCTGGACGAGGTCGAGTACGCTATCGACTTCAAGATGAACTACGGCGCGGGCGAGTGGTTCACCTATGGATTCTCGCCCATCTTGCAGTCCTTCGGCGGCGACCTGATCGACCGCAGCGACTACCAGAGCGCCGAGGGTGTGCTGAACGGTCCCGAGGCGGTGGAGGCGATGGAGTGGTTCCAGAGCCTGTTCGAGGACGGGTACGCCATCGCCGAGCCGGCGGGGGACGACGACCTCTACGGCAATAAGACCACCGCGCTTTCGTGGGTGGGCCACTGGATGTGGGGGCCGCACAGCGAGGGGTTGGGTGACGACCTGGTGCTGATCCCGATGCCCAAGCTGGGCGACGAGGCCGTCACCGGCATGGGCTCCTGGAACTGGGGCATCACCAGCAACTGCGAGAACCCCGAGGCTGCGTGGAAGTTCCTCAAGTTCCTGATCTCGCCGGCCGAGATCATCCACATGACCAACGCCAACGGGGCGGTGCCGGCGCGGAAGAGCGCCATCGCGCAGTCGGAGCTGTA
>CAYMWP010000272.1:0-2448 GCA_964393895.1 uncultured Anaerolineales bacterium
GTCAGTCGCGATTGGCGGCTGAACGTGACAGCCCTCACCGTGCAGTACTTTTTCGTGGTGCTACTTTTGACCCGGCTGATTCGTCTGGAAGTGGCTGCAGTCAAAGGGTTAACCGGGTGGATGATCTGCATGGTATTCTACTTGACCGAGCGACGAGCCAGCGTACTGGAGCAGTCGTCGGATGCGGAGGAGAGAGCGTTGGCTCGGCGATGGATCCTTTCTGCCCGCGCGTCCTTTTGCCTGCTGGCCGGGATATTGGTCTCCGTGGCGGCATATACGGCTGCGCTGCGTATCCCGTTGCCCGAGGTGCCCACCGATATCACCCTTGCCTGCTACCTGTTGGCCGGGTTGGGCATGCTGTTGCTCGGTTTGAGTGAGTCACCGATGCAAGTGGGGTTGGGCTTGTTGACATTTCTATCTGGATTCGACCTGTTCTACGTCGCGCTGGAGCCCAGCCTGGCTGTGGCCGGGCTGCTCGGCGCTGTCAGTTTTCTCATTGCGCTTGCGACGGCTTATCTGAGGGCGGCGCAGATTGCGGCTGCCAGCGAGGGGAGGACGTTGTGATCGCGGGCCCACTTTTGCTGTTGATCCTTCCTCTGGCGGTGGCGGGCATCGTATACATCCTGCTGCGGTGGACGTCGATATCCGGGCTGCTGGCCATGATCGCGGCCCTGGCGTTGGGCTTTGCGGTCATCACGCTGCCGTTGGATCAACCGGTACGATTCTGGGGAGGCCGGCAGATCGCCATGGGCGAGGTGGTGACGTTTTTTGGGCGGGAGCTGGTCCTTGGGCCGGACGATCGGGTGGCGATGGCGTTTCTGTTCTTTACGTCTGCTGGCATCTTTTTCCTGGCCTGGCGCTTTGCGCCGCATTCCCTGCTCCATCCGATGGGATTGGCGTTGCTCAGCCTGTTGAGTGGGGCGCTGCTGATCCGGCCCTTGATCTACGCTGCACTGCTTCTGGAGATTGCTGCCGCTCTCTCGGTCTTTGCGCTGCAATCCGAGGATGGACCACCCTCTCGGGGAGGGCTGCGCTACCTGACATTCACGACACTCGCGCTGCCCGGTTTGTTGGTCACCCATTGGCTATTGGAGCGGTACGCGCTGACACCGGATGAGACCGGACTGCTCGGCATGTCCGCTGCACTGTTGGCCCTTTCATTTGCGCTGCTGTTGGGCGTCGTGCCTTTCCACACGTGGGTGCCGGCCGTCACCAACGACGGCGTCGCGCTGGCAGGCGCATTCGTCCTCACCATCGGCAACGGGGCAGTCTGGTTCCTGTTGCTCGATTTCCTGGAGACCTATCCCTGGCTCAGCGATCACCCTCGCTTCGCGACGCTCACTTTCTCCGCGGGCCTGGCGATGGTCGTCGTGGGAGGACTGCTTGCACCCGCGCAGCGGCGGTTGGGGGCGTTGGTGGGGTACGCTGCGTTGGCCGATAGCGGCGCTGCGCTCATCGCCCTGGGGATGGACAGCAAACTGGGGCTGACACTGACGTTCATGTCACTCCTGGTGCGTCCCTTGGGTCTGATCCTCGTATCGGCTGGCTTGAGTGGTCTGCGGGCGCGCAATGGCGGCGACGACGAGATCGATACGTTACGCGGATTGGGATGGCAAGCGCCGTGGAGCACGGCAGCGCTGATCTTTGGAGGACTCTCGATGGCGGGATTGCCAGTCAGCGCGGGCTTTGTCTGGCGCTGGGCGCTCTGTCGGGCGTTGGCCCCATCGAGCCCAGGGTCCGCGTTGCTGGTTCTCCTGGCGAGCGTGGGCATCATAGTGGGCGTGTGGCGGGGGCTTGCTGCTCTGTTGATGCACCCACGTGCCCCCGAGGATCGGAGCATTATCCCACTGAGATCCCCCGAGGGTTGGCTGACGGCGGCGGTTGTGAGCGTGACGATCATCGCGTGCGTGGGAGTTGGGCTGTTCCCGCAGGCCCTCACGCCGCTTGCGGTCCAACTGGCCGAGGCCTACACGTTCTTTACCCCCTGAATGGTCTGGCGATGGATCTGTTTGAGCATAGCCGGCAAGAGCAAATCCGCCGCGAAGCTCCTCTGGCAGCGCGCATGCGCCCCCGTACGCTGGACGAGTTCGTCGGCCAGGAGCACATTGCTGGTGAGGGGCGATTGCTGCGCCGTGCGATCGAGGCCGACCGGCTGTTCTCATCGTTGATCTTTTGGGGACCGCCGGGCACCGGAAAGACGACGCTGGCGACGATCGTCGCGAATACGACGGCCAGCCACTTTGAGACGATCAGCGCCGTTCTAGCGGGCGTGGCCGACCTGCGGCGCGTGATCAAGGAAGCCAAGGATCGGCGCGGGATGTACGGCCGGCGCACCATCCTGCTGGTGGACGAGATCCATCGGTGGAACCGGGCCCAGCAGGACGCGCTGTTGCCTCACGTCGAGGATGGCACCGTCGTGCTCATCGGAGCGACGACCGAGAACCCCTA
>CAYMWP010000273.1:0-2406 GCA_964393895.1 uncultured Anaerolineales bacterium
AGCGCGGGCAAATGCTCGCTCCTGGCCGGGATCAACCCGTGGGGCGACACGAACGTGCCCTACCGGACCACGGTGTGGGGCAAAGAGGCGCTGGCGGTCTACAACCGGTGGACGCAGGTCGAGGTCACGGCCCAGGCGTGGAGCGACAAGATCGTCGTCGCTGTGCGGCAGACGTGCGAGTGGCCGGTCAAACACAACGACGCCTACGTCGACGACGCGGCGCTGGTCCGGGCGGCCATCGAGGGCACAACCCCCGCGCCGCTGCCCACCTACACGCCCTACCCGACGTACACGCCGGCGCCGACCCGGGTGTGCCCGACGTCACAGCCGGGTGTTGGGATCGATTACGACGAGATCGAGCGGCGGGTGCGCGCTGCCGTGGAGACGGCGGTTGCGGAGCGGGAACCGGTGCACTGGCCTCGGGAGTGAGATGCCCCCATATGGGGAACCCCCGCCGTGGTGGCGGGGTGCTAGTCGCGCGTGATCTTGCGCGCGCTGCGTTCGTACAGCCGGTAGCCGTGGTCATCGTTCGACCAGACGGTGACGCCGTCCCGGTGACCGCAGCCAACGCGGGCCGCCCGGATTGCCATCGCGCGGGTGAGGGATTCGGTCTCGATGACGCCGTTGAGAATGACCGTCTCGGTGAGCGGATTGTAGCGCGGGCCGTGAATGACCGTGAATCGCTTGTCCATTGTTCCTCCTTTAGAGTCCAAAGTATTCGGCTACTGTGTAGACTGTGCAGTCGAGCTTCCCGGCGGTGAGCACGAACTCGTTCTCGTCGTCCAGGTAGAACTTGATACGGTCTGCTGGCACCTGCGCGATGATAATGTATCCATCCTCACCCGCGAACTCGATGTCAAACTCGTCGGTGAAGCTCGTGTTCTCGTGCCACTCGATGTCTGCGCTGAGCTCAGCTTCCGAACCGTGGTAAAGCGTGAGTGTGTCGCCGTACTGTTCGCGGATGGCCTCTTGCACCTGGTCGACGACTTTTTGTGGTAATGCGCTCAGTGCGTCCGTGTTGCTGGCGATATTGTGCGCGCTTGCCATCCGCTCGATTTCTGGCATTTCCTCGTAGATTCGCTCTATCGTTTCGGTTAGCATTTCCGTCTCCCTGCGTGAACATTTCTGTTTAACTCTGCTCACATTATACAACAAAACTGTTCATCTGTCAAGGAAAGGCGCAGGTTTGGCCGAAATCTTTAAGGTTGGGCCCGGTCCCGAAAAAATTGAGATCCAAAAAGGGCCTCGCTGGAGGCCCTTTTGTTTCCGGGAAACATTAGTAGCAGTATTCGTCCACCTGAACACCGGTGGCATCGTAGAGGTAGCCGCAGTCCCCTTTGTTGTTCCAAAGCGCCTTGTCGCTGGCAAAGCTGAACCCGCACGCCTCGGGGTGACGCTCGTCGGTGTAGACGCGACACACTTGACCCGGCTGGAGTTGGAAGCCGGGGAATGTATAGTCCTGTCCAGGCGCGCCAGCATTGAGTCTCCATCCTCCAATGTCGATCGCCATCCCTCCTTGGTTGGCGATTTCGGCATACTCGTCGCTCTCGACGCGAGGGACGTCTCCATCGTAGTAGATGCGCGCGATGACGACCCGGGCCGGATCGGGCGCGGGAACAGGTCCCTCGGTAGGACTCGGGACAGGTGTGGCCGTCGGAGGGAGCGGCGTATTTGTCGGAGGTGGCGCAGCGGTTGGAACGGGCGTGCTGGTCGATGGAATGGGCGTGGCGGTCGGGATGGGTGTATGGGTCGGCGCGCTCGTGGCGGTCGACGTGGCCCGGCGCGTGTTTGTCGGTAACGGGGTGGATGTGAGCGTCGGGACGGGCGTCCACGTGGCTGTTGGCGTGCTGGTGCGCGTGGGGGTATCTGTAGAGAGTGGCACGTCTATGGGAGTAGAGCCGCGCTCTCGGGTCTCCGTGGGTGTGCAGGCGGCGACGATCAGGATCAGTGCGAGGATCATCCAAGATCTCATAGCTCATCCTCCAACCTTAAAACGAGTTGACAGAATTCTAAATCTATTGTATACTGTCTATACTCTGTACGCAGAAATGGAGGCGTCAAATGAACGAAGAGCGGCAGGTGGTGACTGCAAATGAAGCGATGGAAGTGCTTGGCGTCAGCAGAGCGACTGTATCGAATCTCATCAGGCAGGGCGATCTGGAGGCGTACAAACTCACGCCGGCCCTGAACAGTCCGTACAGGATTTACCTCGATTCGATCCAGGCATTGCTGCAGCGCAGAGAGCAGACCACCAACAAGTGATTATAGTGGGCTGCTGGTGTTACACCACCAGCAGCCCTTTCGCCGATGCCTCCACCCGTCTTAACAAGTGAATAGCCGTCTCCACGACGTTGCATCGGGAGTGAGCCGCACAGGAATCGAACCTGTAACCTGCTGATTAAGAGT
>CAYMWP010000274.1:0-2224 GCA_964393895.1 uncultured Anaerolineales bacterium
CGGTGGTTGCCCTGGCTGGGTATTCCCGAGGCACAATAACCTCCAACGAGGCGGGCAGGCACGGGGGGAAAGCCCCTACGACAATTCGGATGACACCTTCATGCCAGGATGTTTTCACACGCACAGGCGCAGCGCTTGCCCACCGAGAGGGACTCATGCTATACTCGCCGCCCCGGTCAGTTCTACCGGCGTCGCGGGCGCCGGCTGCCTGGGGCAGACACGATGGTCCGGTTCGTCTCGGCGGGCCGGCGGAAAGGAGCAGTGACATGCGGCGTTTGGCTTTCGCTTGGGTGCTGATGAGTATGGTGATGGTGAGCTTTGGTTTCGCGGCGGACACGGGCGAGCAGATCGAGGTCCTGCTCATTGCCGGTGACGACGTCGCGCCGTACCACGACTGGCGCGAGATTTCCGAAAAGACGCGCGAGGCCCTGGCGGCGTCGGACCGCTTCGACGTGAGGGTCTGCGAGGACCCGATGTTCCTCGACTCCAGCGCCGCGTTGAAGCGCTACGACGTGATTGTGATGACGATGTTCCACCGGGGCACGCCCAAGATGACGGGCCAGGCCCAGGAGAACCTGCTGAACTTCGTCAAGGCCGGCAAGGGCTTCTACGTGCAGCATTTGGCCAGCGCGTCTTTCGGAAAGTGGGCGGCGTTCGGCAAATTGTGCGGCCGGTACTGGGTCATGGGCACCTCCGGCCACGGACCGCGCGGCGTCTTCGAGGCCAAGGTCGTCAACAGCGACCATCCGATCACCAAGGGGATGAAGAATTTCAAGATCTTCGACGAGCTGTATTCCAAGCTCCAGGGCGACGAGCCCATCGAGGTCCTCGTCTCGGCCTACTCCGACTGGAGCAAGAAGGAAGAGCCGCTGGTCTTTACGACCAAGTTCGGCGCGGGCCGCTGCGTCCACAACGCCCTGGGACACGACTTCAAGGCCATCCTCAACCCCAGCATGCAAAAGCTCATCCGCCGAGGCGTAGAATGGGCCGCCACCGGAAGCGTCGCCGACTGAGCGCGACGCCGTGAAGCGTGAAGCGTGAAGAGTGGGGCGTGAAGCGCGAAGCGAAAGCGCGGCGAACGGTTGGCCCGCCGCGCATGCGCCAACTGCATCGTGTGGCAGCGTCAAGCGCAGCTTGGCGATGGTTTCTGTTGCGCAGTGGCTGCCTATTGAGCTTGAGCAAGGGCAAGCGCATCATGGTCTCGGTCATTCTCGACAACCGCGCCGACGGACTGACCGCCGACCAGATCATCGCCAATTACCCCGGACTGTCCCAGGAGGCCATCCGCGCCGCCATCGCCTACGCGGCCCAACTGTCCCACGAATGCATCCGAGGCCTCCCGGCATAGCAGGCGACGCCAAGCCGAGTGCAGGTCATCCTCCGCGCCCCCACGTAAATGTACGGCCGTTGGGACATGGTGGAACGCGTTTTTTTCTTTCCTAATCCATTTGCTCATAATAAAATGCGCGTGGGCGTATTGCGGGTCCGTTTGTTTGTGATTTGCGGGGCGAGCGATGAACGGCTCTACGGATTGGAAGATAGACTTCAAAAAGTCAGATGTTGAGCCTGGAGATATACTCGCCGGCGCCGCGACGATACCCGCCAGTGAGGCGAGGGGCTATAATTCCGCCGGTTAAACCACGGCCTCTGGCCGTGTGACCCGAAGAGCTTCGAGCGATCCGGCGTGTACCGAATCGGTCAGGGCATGGTAAGTTCTCCTTCCAGGAAGGCCCCGTGGGGCAGGAAGGAGAACCGAAGTATGCATGAATGGCAGAGTTTGTCCCACGTTCGGTGGGAGTGCAAGTATCACGTGGTGATTATACCGAAGTATCGGCAGAGAGTGTTGTACGGAAGGCTGAAACGGCAGATCGGGCCCATTCTGCGGGAGTTGTGCCGGCAGAGGGGAGTGGAGTTGCTGGAAGGGCATTGCATGGTGGACCATGTCCATCTGTGCCTGAGCATTCCGCCGAAGTACAGTGTGGCTCACACGATCGGGTTTGTGAAGGGCAAAAGTGCGGTACGGATTCACCGGGATCTGTTGCGAGAGCGGCGGATGACGGGCCTGCATTTCTGGGCCACAGGTTATTGCGTGAGCACCGTAGGTTTGGACGAGCAGCGAATTCGTCAGTACATCCGTGAACAGGAGAAGCTGGAATCCGGTCAAGGAGAGCTTGACCTCAAATAGCGTATGCGTCGTACGGCTCCGGCGGGGCCTTCCTGACTC
>CAYMWP010000275.1:0-2109 GCA_964393895.1 uncultured Anaerolineales bacterium
CCTCAAAGCCGGCGGTATCGGCGCCCTCAAAGATCATGGAGAGGGCTTCTTTGGAGACCGCTTCCCAGACGTAGGAGAGGTAGCCCCGCTCGATGACGTGGCCTTTCTCGTCGGTGATATCGCCCAGGGGGACGGCGGTGCCATCGGCGCGCTCGACGCGGCTGTAGCGGGAATAGATCTCTAGCGCCGGACCGATGCAGGCAAAGATGGCATCCGCCCCGACGACGCCTTCCCGGGCCAGACGGGGCATCCATTCGTGGATACGTTGAGGAAGTTCCCCCAGCACATCGCGCCACTCGCCAATAGCACTTCTTTCAGAGGAGTTGTCGGCCTTCTCACGAGGGCGGCAGACCAGATGGACGGAAGAAGCTAAAACGGAACGTCCCCGCGCCAATACGCGCGTTGCTCTCTCGGTGTCAATGGGCCACGAACCTGTCACGGTCCACCCTGCCTCCATCATCCCTTGAAGTAGTGCTTCCCAACCAGTGGTAGAAGTATGAGCAAAGACTACGACTCCTATGCCTGAAGTGGTCAGAACACGGTGTCCCTCTGCCATCGCGATTTTCATCTGAGACTCGTAGAATGCCTTGTTCTTACCCTGGTCAGCGAACTCGTGACCTGGGGACTGCACAATAATCTCGCCATCCTTAGGTGCTAACGCTGTTCCAAAGAGCGCTAAATGCTCGTCGGCTAACATCCGCCTTAACCAAACGTAGAAGTAGTCGGAGAGATCCGCATATTGCACAGAGTAGTAGTATGGGGGATCAGTGATAAAGGCGTTGGCCGCACCATCCGGCAACAAATGAACTGTGGCATCTATTTGCTCCGCGCAGCCAGGGTTGGGAAGAACAGCATTTGCCTCACATACTCGGATTACCCACTCAAGGGCTCCACTGAAATCCCCTGTGCTCCCTGAAAAAGGAAATGCTTCTGCAAAATCCCATACCATAGGCAAAGCTTGGCGAGCATACGTGTGAGCGATAAATTCACCTCCACTGAGCCAAGTAGACAATGTGCTTGTATAGTCAGTTTGTCTGCCTACTGCCAGCGCTAAACAAGTCTGAACCGCTGTCGCCAGCCTATCTGGATGTTGCTCCATCTGGTTTCCCACCCGTCGTACAAGTCTGGCTAAGGTGGTCAGCGCTAATGCCTGGCGAGGCGTAAAATAGTCTTCCCAAGTGACCATGCCATAGATCGGACCACGATTGACGAATGTATGATAGTGCTCGGTGGATTCATTTGGGACTAGTGGCAAAGGGCCTCTGTGCGCTGTCTTCCTCTTCGCGAGTTCCGCCATTGCCTTGTGCACAGCTTTCAAGTCTTGGTCCGTAGGCAGGCGATAGAAGCGACCCTTTTGCTTTGGTCGGGTGATGATCACGGCGACAAGCCGAGCGTCGGCTGTCCCACCCCGGCGCAGGCTCAACTGCTGCCGCACAGAGGCCACTGGCGTGGTGTAACCGCAAACTGGACAGGTGGCAGAGCCTCGGCGCACAGTGCCTTCTCTCACATCTTCTGCCTTGGCGTCCTCAATGATTTCAAAATCAACCTGCTTTCCTTGCAAATTGGGAATCATCCGCAGGGCGACGGAACCACTTTTCCTCTTGGCCAACCACAGACTGCGCATCAACGGTACCTCCGCCCCACAGCCAGGACCTTCACAGCGGATCGTACGTGCCCAGAGATAGGCAATTGGCGTGGCTCCATCCGAGTCTTTGGGGTAGAACTCGGCTAGTTCTTTCTCGGCTCCTTCCTTCACCCACTCGCCCCACTTGCGCACCTCGTCGGCCAGGCGTTGGCCGTACCTGGGGATATACTCCAGCACCACCTTGTTGAGCAACACTGCTACCGGGTTGAGGTCGCTGGCAAAGGCATCTGCGCCGATCCGTAACGCTTCCAGAGGAATAGCCCCGCCGCCGGCGAAAGGATCCACCACCAATGGTCGGGTGCCGGGCAGTCCGCCCAGAGCCTCGTGGGCCGCCTGGGTCAGCGCACGGGCGGTCGTCAGGAAGTGGGGCTCGGTCGAGGCGTCCCAATTGGCAAAGTCGGCGATGAAATCGAGCAACGCATAGCGCATGTCCGGCCGGCAGGCCCAGTCGTCCGCCCTGAGAC
>CAYMWP010000276.1:0-2084 GCA_964393895.1 uncultured Anaerolineales bacterium
GCAGTGGGCAGAATGCCTGTCGCAGACCTCGGAGGTCTTGACCTGAGTAGTAACGCTCAGTGTTGCATTGACATCGGAAATCGGATCATCTCTCTGCAAGCTGCTCAGAAACCACGAGATTACTATGAGAGTATCCTCCGCCTGGGCGAGTTGAGCGTGTTGCCTATGGACTTTGCAGAGAGCCTGGCTCCTATCGAAAGGCCCGCGACTGATTATCGCGGGCCTCAGGTCTTGTGTGACTACCGCTCTTCAATCTCGTAACTGTACGACGCCACTTCCGTCGTCACCGGAGCCAACCCAGAGATGGCGACCACGGCCTGGTCAGTGCCACCGTTCAGCGGAATGACCCACTCGCCCGTCTGATCCTCGGCCAGTTCCAACCGCTGCACCGTCGTCTGGGGGCCAAAGAGGACCAACTGCACCAGCCAGCGCTGCGGCAACACGTTGGCGTGACGCATAAAACCGGCCGGCTCCCACCCGTCCTCTCCCTCCTCAAAGTCGCTAGAGTAACCGATCTCGGGAATGGCGACGTCGTCCACCACAAAGCCGGGCCGGTTGACCGCGTCGTCGGTCACGTACTCGAAGCGGACCAGTATCTCCTGCCCGGCGTAGGCGGAGAGGTCCACCCGCTCCTGGATCCATCCCCCGCTGCTGCCGGTATAGGCCCAGCCGAACGAATTGCCGTTGGGATTGGTGCCGACGCCGGAGGGTGTGGTCAGTATCTCCCAGGTCGCACCATTGTCGCTGCTGACCTCCACGTAGGCATAGTCCCAATCCTCTTCGATGCTGTACCAGGCCCAGAACTCTAACGTTGCTTGGCTCGTGTCGGAGAGATCGAAGGGTCGCGTGAGCGTCATGTCCGAGTCGTCGCCCCGGTTCGACCACCACACGTACTGCCCGCTGTGAGCGGCCGTATCCACCAAACCGACCTGGGCAGAGCCGGTGAAGCGGAACGTGAGCGGCTGCTCGCCGTACAGTTCGACATAGTCGGCGCCATGCTGGTGGACCGTGCCGCTTGCAGAGACGGGGTAATCCGACTCATAGTAGCTGGTCTCGATTGCAAAGGCAGGCGGGTCAATATCGTCGTAGCCGTAGCGCCCGTCGGCGACGGTGGGATCGTCCAGCAGATTAGCCGCGACCCAGTCGGCAAACAGGCCCTCGTAAGTCAGACCGGCGCCCAGTTCCTCCAGCACCTCCTCCACACTGGCAAAAGAGTTTTCGGCGTGGCCTACCAGCGCCTGGGTGGCCTCGGCGCCGAAGCGGTCGAGGAAATAGGAGGTGAAGAGGTAACCGGCGCCATAGTTGGCCCCCGCCGCGCCAGGCCCCTCGGGCCAGGAATTGAGCTGCGTGTCGGGGGTCATAGCAAAAGTCCACTCGCTGCCTCCGACGTCAAAGCCGTTCAAGCGCATCGCCAACTCGGAAAAGCCTTCGTTCAGCCACGTCTCTTCATTACGGTCGTTGTACCAATGGATCATGTGCTGGAACTCGTGGGCCAGCACGCCATTGTAAAAAGAGTCGTTGATGGTCACATTTTCTATGTTGATGTAAAACATCTCCATCTCGTTAGAGTCGTCCCGCACGGTGGAGACGAACTCGTCGGCGCTGGAATAGTAGCCGGCGACGGTGTTCCCCAAACCGCGGGCGTGGAGGATGGAGAGGTGTGGGTCGTTGTCCACGCCGGGGCTCCACTCGGAGCCGAAGAAGGCACGATCGGTGGAATAGGTGTGCTCCTCGAACAGGTCGGCCGCCGCGTTCAGGTCGTCCCGGTCGAAGCGCACGCCTTCCTCGACCCACATATACACGTGCTCGGTCTTGTATTCCAGGACGGCGTGGATATCGAACTGCTCGTCGGTGTCCACGTTGGAGACGTGGAACAGGCGGCGCGTGCCCACGGCATAATCGGGCGAACCGCCCGGATTGACGGTGCGCTCCGTATCGGCGGGCAGTCCCCGCAGCCGGATCGCCAGCTCGTGCAGGTCGCGCACCGGCACGATGGTCGTCTCCAGCAACATCTCCGTCTCGGCCCCCAGGTCGCCCGCCGGCTCGCGGGTGATGACGGGCGTGGGTTCGGGGGTTGGGGTGTC
>CAYMWP010000277.1:0-2036 GCA_964393895.1 uncultured Anaerolineales bacterium
AATCGAGCTTCAAGTAGCAGCCGTCGCTTAAGTGCCGTTTATTTTCGAGGCAGATTGTCCAAGACGGGCATCAATTGCTGGGGAGCGGCAAACACCTGGGGAATATCGTCGGCTATCGCGGCGCGGAGAGTGATGCGGGCGGCCTGGGCCGCCGCTTCTGCGCCTTGCAGCGCGGCCCGTGCCAGGTGGGGCAGCGAGGTGGGGACCAGGGTGTCCGGGCTTAACCGGGGGCGCTCCAGGATGAGGATATCTTTTGCCATCTGTGTCAGCAGGTTGGTTTTGCCCAGCACGATTTCCAGGATTTGCCTCTGATGCTTTGTGAGAGGGCCCAACTCCTCGTTGAGCGCCAGTTCGACGTAAGCGGTGATGAACGTCAGTGGTGCCCTCAGGTCGTGAGAGACGTCTTGCACGAACTTTGCTCTGCGCCGTTCGAGAGTCTCCAGTTCCTTGTAAGCGCGGTCCAGTTGCTCGGCTCGCTGGCAGGTTTCCTGGTACAACTGGGCGTTCTCCAGTGCCGTGACGGCGTGTGAGCCGATTGTCTGGAGAATTTCCAAGTCCCCGTCGTCGAAAGCGTTGGGCCGATCGTAACTCTGGACGGTGATGACGCCCAACACTTTTTCCTCCACGATCATTGGCACCCCAAGCCAGGAGCGGCAGGGGCAGACGATGTTTCCAAATCCCTGCTCGGCGGCATCTTCTGGCAGGCGGGCCAGCAGCAACGGTTTCTGTGTCTGGATGACGCGCGCGGTGAATTCCTCGTCGTGGCTTTGGGGTGGCGCTTCCTCTAATCGGTCGTTGCGGTAAAGGAGGGGAAATTCGAGTTGGCCTGTTTTTTCGTCCGGCAGGGCGACGTAAAAATTGCTCACGTCCATCAGCCGCCCGGTCTGACGGCGAATTTCCTCCAGGAGACGGTTGACGTCGAGGCGGGCATTGATGGCGCGCCCGATCTCGTTCAGGGCCGCCAATTCCTCGGCGCGGCGCTGGGCGGCTCGCACGGCGTCAATGCGTTGCTGCCCCAACGACCCGGCTATCGCGCCGGTTAGCGTCACCAGGCCAACGTTGATCGCTAGGCGCACCAGCGGTTCCAGGGCCAGCGAGCCTCCCAGCGCCAGCAGCGCCAACAACGAGATTCCCGAGAGCACGACGCAGCGGGTGGCCCCTCGGCGGCCATGGCGCGTGGCTCCCGTCACGACGTAAGTGGCGTATAGCGGGAGGTAGATGCTGGATAATCCCCACGAATAGTGCAGGCCACCCGTGATCAGGGCCAGGTTGCCCAGGCGAGCGACCCATTCCCAGAGACGGGAGGGGCCGTGCCGGCGCTCTAGCCTGAGAAGCGCCAGGTTGAGCGCCAGGCCGATGGTGAGCAGGCAGGCTAACGGGATGGCGATTTTATGCCCGATTAGCAGTAAGCCGGTCGCTCCCAGGATGGCGACGGCAGTCAGGGTCAGGAAACTTACCGCTGTTTCTAGCGGTGGGATGCTAATGTCGCGGTGCGGCAGGTGGTTTTTCTGCTGCATGACATTTGTAGTGTATCACAGGCGGCGCGGGTGGTCAATAGGAAAATGGTCGTGCGGTGTCGAATTGCGGCGCTCGCTCAAACGCTTGAACTGTGGGGTCAGTCATTCTGAGCATCGTGATACTGCTGGACAAATACAATGAGAAAACCAATCGTGACAACCAGCCCCAGCGCGCAGATCGCCCCGGCCAACGCCGCCCGCGTCTTGCTATCCAGGCGGCCGCTGGCGATCACTACCAACGTCACTGCGCCTACCATCGCTGCCAGCCCGGCCAGATACTTGAATTGCAGCCCGCCGCAACCGCGTTTTTCTCTGTCTTCCATCTCTTTTACCAGGCCGCTTGCCCGCACTCACGATGGGATGGGCGTTATGATACTCCAACGCCACACAGAAGTCAAAATTCCCCGCGGACAGCCTCAGTCAGTTCAAGGCTTCAGCCGGTGCTTTTTGACGTTCCCGATCCGGCTAAGTGCAGCGATGCATAAATTCGTTCCGCTTTGCGCCGGCCCGCACCGCGGG
>CAYMWP010000278.1:0-1963 GCA_964393895.1 uncultured Anaerolineales bacterium
ATCGGAGGTTCACTTCGGCTATAATGAGGAGAGGAACCCCGGTAAACAAATACAGTCGAGATTTGTGAGATAATCATCAAGGATCAAACTAAGGAGGCTACAAATGGGAGACATTCTCGAAAAAGTAACGAGCAGCCGCACGGCGCTGGAAAAGCTGACCGACTTTATCCCCGGCTGGAGCGGTTATCAAAAGCGCCAGACCAGCCGCAAGGCTGACCAACTCCTGCGCCAGACACTGTCCGACAAACTGGCCGACCAGCGGAAAAAACTGGACGTGGTGCAGAAAGAGTTGATCAATCGCGGGCGCGTGGACCTGGTGGACGACATCGGCAGCGCGGTGACGCAACTCCAGACCTTTGGCGACCGCGTTCGGCTCGCCACCTACGGCTACTCGGGGCTGTTCGACGCCGCCAAGGTGAACGAGGCCGAGTTGGAGCAGATGTACAACTTTGACGCGGCGCTGTTCGAGTACGTGGAGCGGCTGGATACAGCGAGCGACCGGTTGCGGGAAGCCGCCGCCACCGGCGAGGGGCTGACCGAGACGATCCGCATCGTCCAGGACATCTGCCGCGAGGCCAACAGCACCTTCGACCAGCGCGAGCACATAATACTGGGAAGCCAATAGGCTACGCGATAGCCCTATCAAATTGAGGAGGTAATCAAAATGGCACGAATCTTTGACATTGTGCAGTTTGTAGACGAAGCCGGCACAGAGATGGTACACCGCATCCCCGAACGGGGGTCGGGCGATTTTCGGATCGGCTCGCAGGTGATCGTGCGTGACAGCCAGGCGGCGGTCTTTTTCCGAGACGGCCGGGCGTTGGACGTATTCGGCCCGGGATCTCACACTATAACCACCGCCAACGTCCCCTACCTGGTGGACTTGATCGGCAAGGCGTTCTCCGGCGAGACCCCGTTCAAGGCCGAGGTTTACTTTGTCAGCCTGCGCGAGTTCACTGACCTGAAGTGGGGCACCCCCACGCCCATCACGATCAAAGACCCAGAGTTGGGTATGGCCCGCGTGCAGGCGCGCGGCTCCTATGCGCTGCAAATCACTGATCCGCAACTCTTTGTCAACAAGATCGTGGGCACGCAAGGGATCTACCGCACGTCCGATATCCAGGGCTTTTTCCGCTCCATGATCCTGACCAAACTGACCGACCTGATAGGCGAGATGGGCAAATCGGTCATCGAGTTGGCAGGAATGGCGGAAGAGATGACCATGGGAGCGCGAGCCAAGGCGGCCGAGGAATTCGAGTCCCGGGGCATCACTCTGACGTCGGTCTACGTCGAGTACGTCGGCCCGACTGAGGAGACGGCCAAGGCGATTGACGAGCGAGCCTCGATGGGCGCGCTGGGCGATATGGGCGCCTATATGCAATTCCAGGCCGCACGCGCTATGCGGGACGCGGCCCAGCAGCCCGGCGGCGGCGCCGGCACAGGCGTGGGCCTGGGCGCCGGCGTGGGCATGGGCGCGGCGATGGGTCAGATGCTGACTCAAAGTATGCAGCAACAACCCCAACAAGCCGCCCCGGCCGCAGCCGCCCCGGCCGCTCCCCAGACGGCAGCGGATATTCAGGCCACGCTGGATAACCTGGATATGCGGCTGGCCGCGGGAGAGATCAGCGAGGCCACCTACAACAAGCTGTACGGCAAGTGGGAGGACAAGTTGAAAGCAGCGGGCGGGTAGCGCCGGCCAGACCAGGCTGAATTACAGCACACAATCTATAACACCAAGCCCTCATCCCTCCTGATGCCGTGCTTTAAGAGGAAGGCATCTTTCCGTGCCATCGTTATGGGAAAGGAAATTCGGGGGTGAGGGCTTGTTCATGTGAGTTTCTCCCCTGCACCGGGCCTTGACGCGCCCCTCCGTGTTGTGTAAAATACAATCGTGGTAACTGCTCGGGTCAGACCTCCGAGGTCTTTGACAACCGTTTCGCCCACTGCAAATGTTTAAACCGGC
>CAYMWP010000279.1:0-1947 GCA_964393895.1 uncultured Anaerolineales bacterium
GCATCGATGTCCTCCAGGCTGGCATCGACGCCCCCCAGGTGACCCGACTTTGCCATCGCCCAGGCATTCAACACGCGGATGTAGGGCCGGGACCGGACGAGGTCCTCGGGCAGGGCAGCCACCCAGCCGAGGATCGTCGTCATCTCACCGCGGGTGAACGTGACCCATCCGGCTTGCTCGATCAGATCCGCAGCCCGCTCGAAATCCCCGGCGGACAGGGCGTGGCCCACCGCTTCGGCAACAAGACCGTGCTCCTCATACCATGCACTCGCCCGGCGGTGCAACTCAGGCACGAGCTCGAGGATCTCGCGCTGCGCGCGCTGGCGCAGCAGATCGGCGAACAGGCGATGGTAACGATACCAGCGGCGCTCGTCATCGAGGGGAACGACGAAGAGATTACTCCGTTCGAGATACTCGAGCACGGCCTGTGAGTCGAGTTGATCTGATTCACCGCTTCCAATGACCGCGTCGCACAGCGCGCCGGAAAGCCGGTCGAGGATGGCAGTTTGGAGCAAGAACATTCGCACATCCCGTGGCTGTTGGCGGAGCACCTCTTCGCTGAGATAGTCCAGGATGTAGCGGTGGCTGCCGGTGAAGGCGCGGATGAAAGCGGCAGCGTCGTCGTGCCCGCGCATCGAGATCGCTGCCATCTGCAGGCCCGTGATCCAGCCCTCGGTCCGTCTCTCCAGTGCGGCGACGTCCTCAGGTGAGAGGTCCAATCCCATTGTCTGGTTGAGGAAATCGGTGGCCTTCTCAGGCGTGAAGCGCAGGTCGGCTTGGTAGAGTTCGGTCAAATGCGCCCGGCCGCGCAGGCGGGCGATGGGCAGCGGCGGGTCGACGCGGGTGGCGATGACCAGGTGCATCTGGCGCGGCATGTGGTCGAGCAGGAAGGCGAGCCCCTCGTGGATCACCGGCGTTTCGATCTCGTGGTAATCGTCGAGAACGAGGATGAAGGGGGACGACACGACGGCAATCTGGTTCAGCAATGGCGTCAGGATGGCGTCGGCGGGCGGCACCTGGGGAGATTGAAGCATCGTCTGGCCGACGTCGGCCACATCGATCTGAACCCTCTGCAGCGCGGCGGCGAAATAGGCCCAGAAGTGAGCGGGGTCGTTGTCGCGTTCATCCAGCGAAACCCAGGCGACGGGGTGTGGGCACTGAGCGGCCCAGGCGCTGAGCAGGGTTGTCTTGCCGAAGCCGGCGGGAGCGGAGATGAGCGTCAGTTTGTGGTCGAAACGGTCGCTTGGTCCAACGAGTCCCGCGTTCAATTGCTCGATCAGGCGCGGGCGTGCCACCACCTCGCGTCGTAGAGGAGGGACATAGAGTTTAGTCGTCAGGATTGGTAGAGTCATTTGGTCTATATTATCACATTTCTGCCGCCGATACAAAATAACTGGTGACTACCCACATGTTGTTCGTGACTTGAAATCCCCGCCCAACGCAGTATGCTTGGGAGTACCAACAACCAAATCGGATCACCCGCGCGTTGTTTCCGCACACCAAACTGCGGTTCGTGACCGATTCTGGGCTGGATGATCAGAAAATCTTCCGCCAAATGGCCCTGGTGGATGCTGAGTTCATCATCCGAGCTTGTCATAACCGAAAAGTCGAGGTCTACAATGACCGTCTGGACCGCTGGGAAGAGGAATTGCTGGACGACTTGACAGCCACGGTACCGCTGGTGTTGAGATTGCAGGTGGCTTTCACTCACGCCCGTAAGGTGCGTGTCGCGGAGATCGCCCTGGGTTTGCTCACGATCCGGATTCCTGGAACTGAAAAGACATTGTGGGCTCTGGTCGCGCATGACGCCGAGTTGGACCGCGATCTGATCTTGATCACCAACGTGCCCATCCATACCGCCCGCGATGCTGAAACCGTGTACACCGAGTGGCGCTTTCGCCCGCAGATTGAGCACACGTACCGCTTTGACCAGGAAGACGGATTGGA
>CAYMWP010000280.1:0-1937 GCA_964393895.1 uncultured Anaerolineales bacterium
TGAGCATCGAACTGCACGTCGTCGGGCCGAAGGGAGAGGTTACGGAGTGATGAGTAAACGAGCGCTTACCAGAGATGAACGCAGGCGCCGAAAGTGGCTGGATGACTTCACACAGCTTACTAGCGCAGAGCAGCATAGTGTCACGTGTCTATGGGAACGACGGGCACGGGATTGCGGCATTCGGCTTCCGCCGACATCTGGGCGCATCCTAGTTCAATATGCGTGGGAAGTTCGTAGTCTGGTGATTGAACACAAGCGAGCAGAGGTTACGCCATGACGAAAAAACCAGCATTCGCCCGTGAGATCCTCAGCGACGCCGAAGCGGAGGCCGTACTCGCCGAGTGCGAGGAGAGCCTCTCAGGTCTCCGAGACCGCGCGCTGATCCTGTTCCTCGACGGGAGCGGCTGCCGCATCTCGGAGGCCCTGGAGCTCGAGCCCCGCGATCTCTACTGGAACGCGCGAACCGCGAACGTCCGATGCGGCAAGGGCGGCAAGCAGCGGATCGTCCCGGTCTCACGCCGCGCCCTGGACGCTGTGAGCGACTGGATACGGCTCCGCATGGTCGGGGGCATTGGGACGGCGGCTCACGTCTTCTGCAACCTGAAGGGCGTCAGGATGTCCTCGTCGTACGTACGCAAGCGCCTCCCGCGGCTGGCGGCAAAGGCGGGCGTCGCCAAGCGTACCCACCCACACGGCTACCGCCACCGCTTCACGACGCGCATGGTGCGGAGGGGCGTCGTGGTCACGTCGGTGCAACAGGTGCTAGGCCACTCGAGCGTGGCTGTGACGGATACCTATTGCCGAAGGCTCGGAGCTGGCCCCGCGCTCAATGACGTGCGCCGAGCTCTCCGGGCCATGGACCGAGGCCGCGGCCTCGCAATGATGACAAGGTGAAACCATGAGCAAGTACCTAGGCACCATCTCCACACACTTCGGCCCCCTGGATCTGACCGAGTTTGTAGGGCCTGCAGTCATCGGCGAGGATCGTCGGTGTCTCCAGATATGGGACCAGGTGCAGCTAACCCGCTCGGACGCCAGACAGCTTCTCGCCTTCTTGGAGAAGTGGCTGCAAGACGAGCGGAATGACCTGAACTCGTAACCGTTGAACAGGAGAGCACAGGATGGGAACGTACTACAAGGCCGTGAACAGGACCCGGCGCGAGTTTATCGAGCCAGCCACCTTTGGACAGACGATGAAAGTGCAGGAATTCACAGAAGAGCCGGCTGGCATCATGGAAGCACTGGCCTTGCTGCTGCTAGAGGGAGGCGACGGCGACGTTGTAGGTCGATGGGCTGGGGGACGCATCATTTTCGCCAGTGTTTACGGAGAGGAGAAGGAGGAGGACGGTCTGAACCTGTACCGGAGCGTGGAGGAAGATCCGAGCTACGAGAATGTTGGCCCGCAGGTGCTTCAGTACATGGCGGAATCGCGTCTCACTCGACAGCGCCTGATTGACCGCGCCCGACGCGGCCACCGAACCCTCCAAGCAGCATTGGACGAGATCGGAGTTGCATGGCGCGATACCGTCACAGACAAACCATCGGATTGAGCCGGAAGTGTGACCAACAGGAGACCGATATGCTGATGTTCCCTACATCTCCCTGCGAACAGTGCGGCTGGGAAAACTGGGTCGGCCGCAAGCGGTGCCGCAACTGCTGCGCCGCCCTTGTGCAACATCCGGATCCGGTCATCGACCGTGAAGTACGACTCGACTATGCCGATGGCGTCAGATACGAGCAAAACGCCGCTTCGATCACGAAGGCGAAATCATGAGCGAAACTGACGCGGACCAGGGTTTTGTCGTGGGCGTGCTCACCATGGTGCTCGTGTGTTGCATCGCTGGCGCGTCCTTCCTTGCGGGATTGCACTGCCGCTGCGAGGCGCGCGATCCTTCGGCCCCGGGGAGCCGCGCTTGGGAACCCTCGGATTGATCACG
>CAYMWP010000281.1:0-1907 GCA_964393895.1 uncultured Anaerolineales bacterium
ATTCGTCACAGCGATCCCGGATCATGCCGGCAGCGGCGGCAATGTCTTCCTCGTAGGCGATCTCGGATTCCCGCACCATGTCGGGAAACTCGCCACGGGCAACGCGGGCGTTGAGCTGCTCGACGGTGTTGACGTCGTGATCCGCCGCCCACGACAGAATCTCCCAGAGTTTGCGATAGGGAATGCTGGCTGGATCGCGGTCCTGATAGGCCTTCTTTCGGCGACGATAGCGCGCCCGCTCCTCGCGGTACAGGATGTAGGCTTTGGCCGTCCGGGCGTGGCCGTTTTCGATGAGCACTTTTTCGACAATGTCCTGAATCTCTTCGATGGTGGGGATGTGACCGGACGGCGTGGTTTCCTCAAGGATGGCCACCACCTGGTCTGTCAGGCGCTCGGAAATGGACCGGTCGCGTCCTCCTACAGCTACGGCGGCACGATAGATGGCATTGGCGATCCGTTCGCGCTTAAAAGGCACGACGTCGCCAGTGCGCTTGACCACTTGATCGATCTGAGTAGCCATATCACTTTCTCCCAGCTATCAACTAGACTTGTTTTCTCTCTTTTGCACGACCAAGGCCTGCCTTTCCTCGACCGAGAGATAGGCAACGGCGAGCGCGTTGCGTTGGGCCTGGCGCACGTGCGCGGGTGTCAGACCGGCTGACGGCGCAGCGACCTCGTACTCGTGGGGCAGGTCGATGGCGCTGATGCCGGGATCGTCCGTGTTGATGGTGGCCAACAATCCCCGCTCCAAAAAATGCCGCAGCGGATGGCTGGCATAGTCCGGCACCGCACGGGTCTGCACGTTGCTGGTCAGGCTCGACTCGATGCCGATCCGGTGCTCGGCCATATAATCCAGCAACGCCTCATCCTCTACGGCCCGGATGGCGTGGCCGATGCGCGTCGCCCCCAGCCCACGAATGGCGCGCCAGACGCTCGGCGGGCCCGCCTCTTCGCCGGCGTGGACGGTCACCTGCCAGCCGGCGTCCCTCGCCCGCTCAAAGTGCTCGATGAACAGATCTGCCGGCCAGTTCGCCTCGTCGCCCGCCAGGTCCAGCGCCACCAGCCGATCGCGGTGGTGCAGCAAGGCCTCTAATTCCTTCCAGGCGATATCCGGCCCATACGTCCGGCTGAGGATCCCGATCAGGTTGACCTTGATCCCCCCATCACGCGCGCCCGCTTCCGCGCCGTCGGCCACCGCTTCCACCACGCCCGTTGGCGACAGGCGATGCGCTTCGGCCATGAACCACGGGCTAAAGCGCAGTTCGACGTAATCGATCCCCTCCCGGCGCGCGTCCTCCACGTTTTCGTATGCCACGCGGCGACACGCCTCATAGTCCACCAACACCCCGGTCATCCATTTAAACTTGGCAATAAACGCCATGACCCCGGGTTGGGATTCGGTCACCTGAACGTGGGCGCGCAATCCCTCGAGATCCCAGGCCGGCAACGGCAGGTTGTGCTGCCGTCCCAACTGCAGAATCGTCTCCAGGCGCACGCTGCCATCCAGGTGGCGATGCAAGTCTACCAGGGGAAAAGTCAAGTCAATCATACTCGTGCCTCTTTTTCCGGCAACCGCCGGGCTCGTTCATTGGAGCCGTGGAGATCTCCGGTGAACGGCCTTTCGGTGCCCTTTTACCTGATACTATGGTCTCGTGTTGCCTCTATTCCTGGGTCGTCGTCGGGAGTGGCAGCCAGGGCGGGTTGTGATCCGCTGCGAGCAAGGGGGAGGGAGAGGGCAGGCAATCACTTTTGCAAGTATACGCCAAACTGCCCAAGTTTGTCAAGCGATTGCGGTGTCAAGAGCCCCATGCGGGCGATCGGCTGGTCGCCCGTACCCGGTGCAACAGCCAGGGGAAGGACTCGGAGGGGACGGGCAATAGGAGGATGTCCCGCCCCCGCTGAGATCA
>CAYMWP010000282.1:0-1895 GCA_964393895.1 uncultured Anaerolineales bacterium
GGAGGTGGAATTTCACCCCATCACCCTCGACCGTTTCAAGGGATTGCTGGTGGATAGCCTGGCGCCTTCAGCAGACGAGGGATTGGAGGGAACGTGATAACGGCGCAAGTGAGCCTCTACCCACTGCGGCAAGTCTCGATCGGGCCGGTCATCCGTGAGGCGGTACGCGTTTTTCGCCAACACGGATTGGAAACCCGTATCGGCGAGATGAGCACCTTGGTGTGGGGGGAAGAACAGGCGGTCTTTGCTGCTATGCAGGAGGCGTTCCACCGGGCTGCAGGGCACGGGGATACGGTGATGACAGTCACCTTCTCCAATGCCTGTCCGTCGCCGGAGGGTTCCTAAAGTGACCTCTGGGAATGTAGCCTTTGACGAGCCCGTTGCCGCGCACTATGAAGCCTGGTACGAGACGCCGGAAGGACAACGGGCCGATGAGTTGGAGAAGGCCATTCTAAGCCGGTTGCTGCAGGGCTTTTCTGGGTCGGGCAGTGTGCTGGAGATTGGATGCGGCACAGGTCACTTTACCCACTGGCTGGCCGACCAGGAACGGCTGGTGGTAGGATTGGATTTCTCGCCGGCTATGCTGGCGCAGGCGCAAGCGTTGGATGGCGTTCTGTTGGTGCGGGGCGACGCTCGATGGCTTCCCTTTGCTGATGGCGCGTTTGACTTGACGGCGTTCATCACCACGCTAGAATTCCTGGAGCGGCCCCGAGAGGTGCTAGTGGAGGCGCTGCGGGTGGCCCGTCACGGGGTGCTCCTGGGCGTGCTCAACCGATGGAGCGTGCTCGGCCTGCAGCGCCGGCTGGCGGGGCTCTTTAACCAAACCATCTACGACGCGGCCCATTTTTACGGCGTGGGGGAGTTGAAGCGGCTGCTGCGGTCGGTCGCTGGTGGAAAAGCGCACATCGTGTGGCACACCACTCTGTTCTCTCACGACTGGCCGTGCTCGCAGGCTCGATTGCCCTGGGGAGGCTTTATCGGGATGACGTTGGTCGTGAGCGATGGGTTCCGGGAGGTGGGATGATGGACGGGCAGACGGTATGGGTGGACGCGGCTCACTGCACGAGTTGCGGCTTGTGTGTGGAGGCGTGCCCCGTCGGGGCCATTGCCCTGGTGGACGGCAAAGCCCGCGTCGACGAGGAGTTGTGTACCGGCTGTGGAGCCTGTGTGGCTGCCTGCCCGGAGGGCGTCATCCAGCCCGTGGTGACAGTGCAGGGCGAACTGGTTCCTGTCCCGGAGCGACCGGCTCCCACCGTCTACCGGCCCAGTTCACTGGCGCAGACGGCGGGCACGGCCGTCGTCGTCGCCGGTACGGGACTGCTGATGAAGGCAGCGAGTGCGCTGGCGCGGGCGGTGGGTCGCTGGCTGACGCAGCGCTCCGCAATGACGAGCCCATCTATGGGAAGTGGAACGTCACCGGCAGGAGATAGGGGCGGCACTGGACGCCAAAGACGTCACCGGCGGCGAGGAGGATAGAGACAAGATATGTAAGGAGGGCTCTATGCCAATCTATGAGTATCGCTGTCGTACCTGCAACGCGACGTTTGAAGCACTGGTGCGGGGTGGCAATCTTGTCACTTGCCCGCACTGTGGTAGTTCGTCGTTGGACAAGCTGCTCTCTGCCCCTGTCATGTTGAGTGGGCAGACGGCCCGGCCCGCGGGACGTACCTGCTGCGGCCGGGAGGAGCGATGTGACACTCCGCCCTGCTCCGAAGGGGGCGAGTGCCGGCGTGGATAGTGAGAGATATTTTTCACGAGGAGGTGAGTGAGATGGGTCGAGGTCGTGGAGGTGGAGGCGGCCGCGGTGGTGGGGCTGGCCGTGGTGGCGGACGTGGGCCGGGCCGGATGGGCGGTGGACAGGCCGCCGGTCCCGGTGGCTACTGCGTGTGCCCCAA
>CAYMWP010000283.1:0-1848 GCA_964393895.1 uncultured Anaerolineales bacterium
GTGAGCAGCGAGAATATCTCGCAGCCAAGCCATCCGATACTCCAACCTTTCCTCTGATATTCTTCTACTAAATTATACCAGCGATGCCCTTTTGAGGCAAGATGTTGTGTGGCCGGGTACTGTCTTGGCGCTGTGATCGCTCCCGGCAAGATGGGATGGGCATTGGGGTGACTCTGAGCAACGAGACGGCGGACATCCGAGTTGGACTGGAATGACCGCCGTCTCGTCTGGAATCTCACCACGGCGGTGAGTCTGGCCTTGGATCACGATCTCACAGTGATCGTTCATAAATACGGTGCATCTTGTAGAACTCTACGCCCAGTGCCTCAACCTCCCGAATCATTTTGCTGTTATTCTCATTGACCTGGACGATGTCGGCGTGCAGGAACGCCCGTTCCCGGAAAGTCTTGTACATCTCGGAGTATAGGATCGCATTTATCCCCAGGCCCTGGTACTGGGGGAGAATGCCACCTCCGTTAAAGTTGACCCAGCGGGTGCGTCTTGCTTCTCCGAGAAGCAGTGCCCACCCGAATGGCCACAGCCGTCCCCGGCAGCGCTGCAGCGCTGCCGAGACGTCCGGGAACCCCAGTACAAACCCCACGATTACGTCGTCCTTGGCGACGACTGTGACCAGGTCCGGCTGTGTCAAGTCAATGAGCCGCTGGGCGATCTTTTTGGCATCATCGCCGGTGATTGGGATGAACTCTCGGTTCTCTGCAAAGGCGGCGTTGTAGGCCTCAACCACCCGGGGAGCCATGGCCCGCATGTCATCCTTGCTCTCAAATCGGAGCACCCGGAACCCCCGGCGCTCTTTTATTTTCTCGGCGATGTGGTGGATCCGTTCCGGAAGCTCAAAATCCCCCGGCAGATGGCAGGAGTGATAGTCCGTCTGCTTGCGGAACCCCGAGTCCTTGATGTAGGCATCATAGTAGGGATAGTTGTAGGAGATACCCATCGCCGGGCGATGTTCAAAGCCCTTTACCAGCACGCCGAGGCCGTCGGCAGGAAGGAGTCCATCGGGGCCGCTGATCTCCTCCAGTCCGCGGCTCCTCGTCCAATCGAAGGCGGCGGCGAAAAGCGCCCTTGCGACTTCGACGTCTTCCACGGTATCGAACATGTAGAAAAAAGAGCCGTGCCGGTTCCGGTGTGTGTTGCGCTTGCGTGGCTCCAGCACAGCGATCCGTCCTGTCACCTTGCCATTCTGAAGCGCGAGGAAAAAGTCGGCGTCCGAGTGGCGGTAGAACGGATGGCGCTCCCGGTCCAGTTGCTTGCGCGCGCTGGATACCAGCGGTGGTACCCACTGAGGGCAGCCGCGATACAGACGGAACGGGAATTGGACGAATCGCTTCACGTCGCGTGGGTTGGTGGTGTCTACCTTGTGAATATCTACCATGCGTGGTTTCTCCACTCCCTATGCCCTGGCGGCAAAGAAGCCGGCCACCAGCACGCCTGGTCCGGCGTGGACGACGATGGCGGGGGGGACTGTGTAGATCGGAATCTCTGGCACTCCTATCGCGGCGGCCAGGTCGGCGGCCAGGGATTGTGCTTCCGCCTCGGCGCCGGCGTGCATGGCGCAGAGATGTGCTCCCGGGCCGCGGGGACACTGTTCCAGGACCAATTCCCGCAGTCGCGCCCGCGCGCGCCGGGATGTGCGCTGTTGCTCCAGCGGTTCCACGCGTCCATCCTGCAAGGTGAGGATGGGCTTGACGTTCAACACCCCGCCCAGGAGTGCCTTCGCTCCGCCAATGCGCCCGCCCTTGTGCAGATACTCCAGCGTGTCCACCACAAAGTATGTCCGCTGCCGGGCCATCAGATCCTGGACGCGGGCCACAATCGTGTCGGCGTCGA
>CAYMWP010000284.1:0-1833 GCA_964393895.1 uncultured Anaerolineales bacterium
ACTTTTTAGATTTTTGAGGACCAGAGACTTCGGAAGTCTTAAAATATGGTTGACGAACCCAATTTGGAAGCGAGACAGGTTTATTTGTAACCGTTCAGGGGGTAGTACGCCAGATGTCCTATCCAGCGGGCGCAGCGTCTCCGGGTAGCAGGGATGGGACTGGCCTACCCCAATTGGCCGCATCGCAGGCTGTGGCAACATAGTCCAGGACATTGCGATGTTGTTGTTTCAAGGTGGCGACAACCGTCATAATACGCTCGGCAAAGCGGCTTCCCGCCTCACTTTGGGTGCCGAAGCTACTCTTGCGCCACAGGACCCCGGGACGTACCCGTCGTTCCGCCCGGTTGTTGGTCGGCTCCACGCCTGCGGCACGCACGAAGGTCCAGAGAGCCGCCTCTCGTTTGAGAATATCACGGCAGGTACCTGCGGTTTTGTTGTGGCTACAGTCCACTCCCTGGCGGAGCAGGTCGCCCACTGTGCGTTGAACGACGTGCATCTTAGCCTGGAAAGTGGCACGGCTCATCGTACCATCCCGGACTCTGTGCCACCATTGGAACATCAACTCAGCCTGAGCCAGCAGGGCTTCGCCAAGGTGTTGGGATTCGCCACCGCGATCCACAAACGCCTGGAAGTCACGCAGGAGGTGCGCCCAGCACAATTGACGCTGGCGAGTGAGCAGCCAGTTGTAACCTGACCAGCGATCAGACACGACGATGCCATGGAAAGCTTCATCCAACATCTCCCGGGCCACTTTTCCACCCCGACTCTGTCGGATGAGGAACACCGTCACTGGCGTGGTGGCCGCCACCCACAGCCAAGATTTCTGGTTGGCTTCGCGCCAGCCTGTCTCGTCCATATGGACTACCGGTTGCTCTTTCACATACTCACGGGCTGCTTCTACTGGCTCTCGGATCACTTCACTGGTGCGTTGCTCCAGGGTGGGAACTGATCCCAAGCTTACATCGGCCTGGAAGAAATCACCCATGACATCCACTGTATCTCGCTTGCTCAGATGATAGCGCCCGCTCAACAGCGACACCATGGCTTGTAGGCGGGGTCCAAATGCGCCTTGGGGAACACCAGCAGGCACCTCAGCACGGGTTTCGGCCCCACAACCTGGACAGGTCAGCGTATGCAGACGATACTCGGTCACTTCAGCAACAACTGGCGGAATCTCTGTCACTTGGTGACGATATGGCTCAGGGTCTTCGCCCACCAGTTCGTGCCCGCAGCGACGACACGTGTCCGGCTTGATGGTATGTACTTCCTTGACGTGCTCAACCGGCACCAGTTTTCGGGTCGTGCCCTGATGCCCTGGTTGCCCACCACGCTTGCGCTTGCTTTTCACCCGTCGGCGTGGCTTTCGAGGCACATCAGGTCCATCGCTCGATGGGGGTTGTGATGAGTTGTGCGAATTGCGGTTGAGTTGCTCACGTAAGGCGGCTACTTCTGCCTCTAGCGCTTGCACGCGAGCCATTAGCGATAGCACAAACTCCTGGACTGCCATCGGAGTTTGGGCCCACTCTTCAGCAGTGAAAGGCATCTGTTCCAGGATCGTTTCCTGACTCGCTTCGCTCAACTTGGCCATGCTGTTACCATAGCATACTTGTATTTGAATAGCGCTAGATAAGTATTAGATCCGACCTTGAATTTGCAGGTGGGCTACCACCCCTGAACGGTTACTCCCACTCTTCTCGCGTTTGATCTCGCCTCCCGCGCCGACGCGGGCCAGGCGCACGGTGCGGCGATGCTCACCGTTCACGTACCAGCGGAACTCCAGGTAGTCGGTGAGGATCAGGTTCTCCAGCGAGCGGCGGTAGCGGGTCAGTTGGT
>CAYMWP010000285.1:0-1827 GCA_964393895.1 uncultured Anaerolineales bacterium
CCGGCGCTGACAAGCGGCGCGACGATCAGGCCGAACAACCCGGTGAGTAGGGCAGGTTGGGTGGCTTGCCAGGCCGCATCCCACAATGGCAGATCGACCACGCCAAAACTATTGCCGCCAAAAGACACAGGAAAGATAATGCTGATCCCCGCCCCGGCCACCAGTCCTAGACCGCCGCCGAGCAGGCCCATCAGGGCAGCCTCGCCGGTCACAACTGCGGTCGCCTGTGCGCGTGTTGCCCCAACTGCCCGCAGCAATCCGAGTTCGCGCTGCCGCTCGGCCACGTTCATCGCCGTAGTGTTGACCACACCGATCGCCGCCGCCACAACGGCCAGCAATAGCAGGCTGTTCAGCAGGGATATCAACATGTCGGTGCCATCTGAAAACAAGAGTTCTATGGCCTCTTGTGGTTCAATCACCAGGGCGTCCGTCCCATGTTGTTCGGCGAGGGTCTGCATATCGGCCTCGAGAGTCTCTCGATCCGTGCCGGCCAGGGGAAAGATGATCAGGGCGGCGGGGTTTCTGGTGTCGAAAGCCTGCTTCGCTGCCGGGCTGATGAATGAAGCCGGATGGTAGCCGCCTGCGCCGATGCCTGCTACTGTACAATCAATGGGGCCGGTCACGCCTTGCAGTGTGATGGGTTCCTCGATACCGACCTGGTTGCGGGCGGCCACGCCCGGCGAGATCAACACGCCGCATCCAGCTTCCATGATCGGCAGAGCTGTCTCCCAATTTCCTTCAGCAAAGGTGTAGAATCCTGGGCGCGTCAATATGTCCAGATCGTAGATAAAGGACGGGTAGCTGCCCGTAACTGCGCCGATTTCAGGGGCAATCACTGCAAAGCCTTCCCCAACCTCCGCGCGACCTTCCAACAGGGTGTAGAAATCCTCCATCACCTCCGGTTCGAGGGCCAGAGTCTCCAGATTGAGTTTGTCAATCTCCGCCAACATGGTGTGGGATGGGTCAAAGGGAACGACCAGTAACCCGGATTGTTGGAGCGCGCCTTCCGCAAGGTGACCAATCAATACCTTGCTCGTGAAGGTAAATATGCCCGTTATGCTGGCGATCACCGTCAGGCCGACGGCAAAGGTCAAAACCGTGAGTGTGACACGCCGTCGCCCGCGCCTCAAATTGTCGGCGACCAGGCGGCCGGTTGCCCCTGCCAGAAGAGTCAACGGCCTGCGCATCGCCTGCCCTAGCACTTCGATCAGCGCTGGCGTGATCAGTAGCAGGGCAGCCATCCACAGGGTCGCAAATATGAGCGGCATCCTGACATCCCAGGGGGGCAAGGTCCACTCGCCAGGCGGGGCGATGATGAGGTAGGCGGTCAGTCCGGTTATGATCAGCAAGCCCAGCGCTCCTCTGACCCATTGGGTGCGCTCAACACCGAGGGCGGCAACTTGACGCATCGCGACCAGGGGCGAGATGCGGGTAGCCCGCCGGGCCGGGATCAGTACCGAGAGCAAGGTGATTCCGCCCCCCATTACGATCGCCAGTACAACACTGCTGAACGAAACACTGCCCTGGCCGATATCGAGGTGAGCGAACCGCATCAACGTCAGTATTGCACTCCCCAACAGGGGTCCGGCAAGCAAGCCGAGCAGCGTGCCTGCTCCGCCGGTGATCAGTGCTTCAACAAGCACCAGCCGCATGACCTGGCGACGGGTTAGCCCCAGAGAGCGCAAGGTGCCGACTTGCCGCTGACGTTGGGTGATCGCCATGGCAAACGCGTTAAAGATCACAAAACCCGCCGCGACCAGGATGACAAACCCAACGGTATTGAGGCTGAGTTCGAGGGTGTCCGTCAACCATGCAGTGGCATCACGG
>CAYMWP010000286.1:0-1825 GCA_964393895.1 uncultured Anaerolineales bacterium
GATGTAGTGTCTTATTTCGGAATGGCAAATGTCCATTTCCCGCTGAACCAGTACAATTAGGTAGATGGCAACTCCACGCTCGTCGTCAGGCACCTGGACGGATGACTTTTTCGGCCGGGACAGGTCTAGTGGCTCATTTCAGCCCCAGCATCTTTTTGACCTTGCGATAATCGGGCGCGAACATTCCTGGCGCTTGGGGCACCCTCTTTTGTATTCGCACGGAGTACTCGATCAACTCTAGCACCTTCTGACGTCCTTCCGGTGTCTTAACCGCCTCCCGGGGTGTCAACCCGCCCAGCGCCGGGATCGAGTCGTCAATCCACTGGCGCAGCATCCTCTCTTCCAGTTCGGCGACGAGTTCTGGCGGGGGAATGAACGGCTCTTCCGGTTCGGCCTGGGGCTTTTCGCGGAGTGCCTGCTCCGCGCTCTTGACCTTAGTTTCGACCAGACGGATGCGGTCTCCCAGCAGTTGCTCCAGCCGCCGGCGACAGTCGTCCAGTCGCCGGTGCGACGCTGCCTCTACTTCCAACGTCCTCGGAGTCAACGTCAGGTGCGCCAGAACGCGCTGACCGATAGGTGCGAATGGTTTGGGAGCTCCGGGGCGAGTCTCATACCAAGGAAATTGGAATGGACCGACTGCACGCGCTTCCGAGTCGGGTTTCGCTTCCAGGTCGACTTCAAGCCCAAAGTCGCCAGCCTGTTGCAGAATTGAGTAGACGTCTTCCAGGGCGGCGTGCCGGTAACGGGCACTCGTCAAGACGATCTGGTCGCCTTCAGGTGTCACCAAGTGGATGCCGCCTGCCGGCGGCATCGGTTTTCGAGAACGACGGGATCGCTTACGTTGTCTCTTCTTGCTCATAATTCACCTTTCACGATAGATGCTGCGGATAAAGAACATCAGGCGCTGAACATAACTACCGCAGCAGCCGCTCCCAAGCCCCCGAGATGTGGAGGGTAGATGGGTGGGCCGTGGCGGATGCTCTTCTCCCGCACCGAGGCCTCGGAGATGTCCGCCAGGAGGAGGTTGTATTCGATCAGGCGTTTGTTCATACATTCACCTTCAACTTGGGATCCCCTGCTCTGTTGAGTTGTGCCCGGATCGTTTTGGGCCAAACGTTGACGTAGCCACTGCGGTTGACGAAGAACAAAGTGTACAGCCTCTCCGCCAGGTTGTCAAACAACACTTGCGCCAAGGACTCAGCCCAACAACCTACTCTTGCCCTGAACACCGCCCTAGACCTGATCCGCAGCAAGTCGGAACTGGTGTTGCGCACGTGGAAGCTCTCATCTGTTTCAGGTTTCCCACCAACCGGGCTGATCGGACGTGGCTGGTGTGACCACGTTGGTCCCTCAACCACTCCCAGATTGCCTGGAAAGGGACGATGTGTGGCAGCACCGGTTGATTTCCCCTTCAAACACAGCTTATGCTGCTCGATTCCACGCTCGTCGTGGTCAATCGCTTGGATGGATGGCTTTTTGGGCCAGCACAGGGCGGTCAGTTGAGGCTCGGTTCCAAGAGGCCTCTCCCCCCACCCCATTGCCATCCGCAGCCCGTCGCGCACGGCCTTGGGATCGTGGACTTGCGCGCAGTGCGGTGGCGGTGGCTCTGTCCAGCTTGGTCAGCGCGATAAACAGGTGCGGCGTGCCCACGATGGTGGAGCGCTGGCGCTGGGCTTCGGCAACGGCGAGGGCAACCGCTTGCTTGGCTAAGTATTTCGCGTATCTTTACCTCATCAGCCACAGTCGCGCCAAGTCGGTCAATGCATTTGCCGTATTTGTTTACCGGGTAAAGCGCGCCGGCAGACATCTATGGTGCCCGGGGTTG
>CAYMWP010000287.1:0-1812 GCA_964393895.1 uncultured Anaerolineales bacterium
ACAAGATTATGGCCTCACGCCCGGATTCCTCGTCGTCAAAGATGCCCCAAGTGGTAATGGCGGAATAGTCAGCCGTTTCTTTCTTCGAAAACGCCGTATCATAGGCCTGCATGATGTATTTGACGTCGGGAATCCTGTCCTTCTCCCACATCTTCCACCATTCGCGTTTGACAATAGCCGACTCCGCGTTCGTCGGCTGCTGCTGCCACTGCGCGGCCCATTTGCCCACGGGCAGCGAGGCCTTGATCGACAGCAGGGCGTCTTTTTGCCAGAACTCCGGCCACAGCGGCTCGTCAGACGGCAAAATGGCAGGGAAGTTCACGACCTCCCACTGGTCGGACATGACATCCGCTTCCTGCTGGGCAAGCAGGCGCCCCGTAAGGTCTTTTTTACCCCAGCGTGTCATGACTAGGATAATTGCGCCTCCCGGTTGTAGACGCTGGCGGGGGCCGGAGGTGTACCATTCGTAAGCGTGGTCAAAGGCAGTCTCGGACAAGGCGTCTTGTTCTGAGTGCGGATCGTCAATTATGAACAAATCGGCGCCGCGACCGGTCACAGCCGCACCCACACCGGCAGCAAAGTATTCCGCGCCCTGTGTCGTGCCCCATTTGCCTGCGCCTTTGTTGTCCTCTTTCAGAATCGTGTTCGGAAAAATCTCCTGATAGTGCGGATCGTCGATCAAATCTCGCACCTTGCGGCCGAATCGGACAGCGAGTTCGGTGTTATGCGTCGCCTGAATGATCTTGAGCTTCGGATTTCGGCCCAAGAACCAAGCTGGCATGAGATAGGACGCAAACTCTGATTTCGAATGACGCGGCGGCATGTTGATGATCAGGCGTTTCAGCTCGCCACGGGCCACCCGTTCCAGCTTTTCGGCAATAATCCGGTGGTGGTGCCCCTCGATGAAGTTGTCGTAGACATGATGGACAAAGGGCATGAACTGATCATGCGCCTTTTCTTGCAGTTCCAACCGCGCCTTGGCCTCGGTGAGCTCCAAAATCTCTTTCAGAGCGTCTTCGGGCATATGTCTGAGGGCTTCGAGATTCATCAAAAGCTCGCTTTGTACATCTCACCAATGTGGCGGAAGCCCAGTTTTTTCGCAAGGGCACCCGCGCGCTCGTTGGCGACACCGGAATTTATCTCGAAAGTAGCTGTTTTCGCCCCCACCATCTGCGCCCAGTCCCGGTAAATCCTCGCCAGCCGATACCCGGTCCAAGATCCACGGGCCTCGGGCCGCACATACCAGACATGCATCTGCGCAAACAGGTGCTCGGAAAACGGTTCTTGGTTCACGGACCCGATGATCACGCCCGTCAGCTCCTCGCCGGTGTCGCTCACAGCTACAAGATAGTCGGGCGAGGCGATCATCCGTGACAGGGTTTCCAGCGTGCGGGCCGGGCAGACGCCGTCTTCGCCCAACTCCACTTCCCGCAGGCCCTCCAGAAACAGGATCATGTTTCTTGGACCTAGGTCCTCGGGCCTTGCTTCTCGGTAGATCATGCCAGCGAGGCGATGCCCATGCGTTGGAGGGCGCGGGCGCCTGTGTTCTGGCGGCCGGGGTTGATCCGCATGTACATACGCGGGAAGTCCGGCTGCTCCGGCGCGCGGCCAATGCCTGCGAAGTCCATGTAGGCAGCTGCGTCGCCAAGGCGGTCGAGGAAGGATGGTTCGTCCTCACGCTTCAAGATGTCATAAGCCGATCCGCTTTTAACACCCTCGAGCAGCTCTTCGCTGACGTATTTTCCGGCCTCGCTTTGGGTCATGTCGCCGCGGCGGACAGCGTCCAGTACTTGGCCCGTGGTTCCCGGACCA
>CAYMWP010000288.1:0-1783 GCA_964393895.1 uncultured Anaerolineales bacterium
AGAGCGAAGCGATCCACGATCAACAAAAGGTTCCAGCAGACCGCAAAAAAACCGTAGCTGCTGAACCTTGACGTTAGGCGGCCGAGCGAGGTTGCGGATTGGAATAAGAAACGGTAACGATAAAGGCCTGGACAAGGGCAGCAAGATCTCGGGAGAATCGATGAGATGACCTTGCCGCAAATCTTTTTGATCGTCGTAGTTGCAGTGCCTTTGGTGCTCGTCGGCCTGAATCGTCTGCGGATCGACGTGGCCGCCCTGTTCATCGCTGTCGTGCTGGGCACTGCACAGTATCTGGGCATGGGAATCTTGGGTGCGGCGCACACATCCGGGGATGCAGTCAAAGCGATTTCAGGCCTGAGCCAGCCGGTCGTGCTGACGCTGCTGGGTCTTTTTGTCATCACGCGCTGTCTGGACAAATCGGGGTTGACGCACTGGACCGCCCGGTATCTGCTCAAGATAGGCGGCCATTCCGAACGCCATTTGATCGCGCTGTTGGCAACCACTACAGCGCTCTTGTCGTTGGTCATTAATAATGTGGCAGCTGGGGCACTGGTTCTGCCCAGCGCCATGGAGATCGCTCGCTGGACCGGCATCAAGCCAAGTAAGTTGCTGATTCCAGTGGCCTATGGCAGCCTGTTGGGCGGAGTGGCAACGTACTTTACAACGGCCAACATTATTGTCAGCAATCTGCTAGCCACGGCTTATCCGCCCCAGCCTCAGCTACACATTCTGGCGTTCACGCCGACCGGCGGCCTTATAGCCATTGTGGGCATTATCTTTCTCGCGCTCTTCGGCCGGCGCTGGCTCCCTGATCGTGATCCAGCGCCGGAACAGATGATGGCCCGGCTCACCGGGAGCGACCTGGAAGACTATTATCAACTGGGCGAGCGGCTTTGGGAGGTCCGGGTGCCGCCTAAATCCCCGTTTGCCAACAAACGTCTGTTTGAAAGCGAGATCGGCGGGCGGTTCGGCCTGACGGTTGTGGGCATGTGGCATGGCCGACACGCTATCTTCGCCCCTTCGCCGAACCAGATACTCAGGCCAGAGGATATCCTGCTGATCGTCGGACGAGAAGATCGCGTGAATGCTTTGACCGAAGCGGGTTTAGAAATTCGGCGGGAGAATTCCAGCGGACGCATCAGCAAGCGCGGTGTGATGCTCATTGAGGTCATGCCGTCGCCGCATTCGCCCGCACTGGGGCATACGTTACGCGAATTGGAATTCCGCTCCAAATATCACTTGACGGCAATTGCTCTCTTTCGTGGTGGACGCAGTTACCGCACCGACGTGGGAGACTTTCCTCTGATGCTGGGAGACTCACTGCTCATGATCGGATCGCGCAGCCATCTGGAGCGGCTACAAAACAATCCGGACTTTATCGTGCTGGAGCCCGGTCTCAGCGATCAACCTGTACAGCGTGCTCAGGCTTCCTTGGCCGTTGGCGCTCTTGTGGCAGCAATAGCAGCTTCGATCTCGGGCTTGCCGGTTTACCTTGCCATGTTGGCTGGGGCGGTGTTTCTGATGTTGACAAGGGTCCTGGATATGGAAGAGGCCTACCGCTCCGTTGACTGGCAAGTAATTATCTTGATCGCCGGCATGTATTCGGTCAGCCTGGCGATGGTGAACACCGGCCTCGCCCAAATAATCGGTGAAGGTATGCTTTACCTGGTGACCCCGTTAGGCCCGTTAGGCCTGGCTGGTGGCGCATATGTATTGAGCTTGTTGCTGACGCAGGTGATGGGAGGTCAGGTCACCGCTCTGGTCACAGGGCCTATCACCATCA
>CAYMWP010000289.1:0-1761 GCA_964393895.1 uncultured Anaerolineales bacterium
AGTTCACAGGTCAACTGACACGTTTGGGAGCAATTTTGGATCTACTGAGTCTGGATCTTCTGCACACGAAAGGGCTAACGCGTGTTCGGTTCCACTGTCCAGGTCGAACACCACCCACTCAGCCTGACCAAACTTGACTAGCAACCATTCCCCGCCCGGCGAGATGATACTGCCCTCAGCCTTACGCTCGGCGGGGACGAGCAGTTCAGCCTCGCCGAGCACCTCGTCCAGTGTGTTGCTGCGCGCCATGCGCACCCCCTCCGGGGGCACGCCGCAGTACCCCAGGGTGGCCACCAGCAGCAGCGCCGGCAATAGGAACAGCAGGCCCAGGGCCGTTACCGCTCCCCAGCAAGTAGCCCGCCCCCTCACGGCGCTCCCTCCCAGGGCATCGCCGTCACCCAGTCGGTGTACAGATCGAACCCCTGCGCGTTGCCCCCCGCCCCCAGGCGTCCCAGCGCCGGATAGGTCGTATCCACGGCCTCCAACAGCGGCTGCGCCGGATACCCCTCCCCTTCGTCCAGGTAGATGGCGATCCCGCCCCCGATCCCATCCCGCTCCACCTGCACCTGATACCACCGGCCCAACTGGGGAACGATGGAGGCGCCGTCCAGCAGCACGTCGTCCCGGTACAGTAGCACCTGGCCTTGCAGGGGCGCATAGACCACCCGGTAGCCCCCCTGCCCGTTCTCGTCGGCCCCGAAGAGGAAGCAGGCCTGGTCGAAGGCCTGCGGCCGGCCGGCCAACACGCCCCGGAAGCGGGATTCCAGGATGAAGCGGGTGTCGGTGAAGATCTGCGTCGTCAGCAGCAGGTGATCCTGGCCGTCGGCCGTGGCGTGGAGTTGGCCATCCACGATGTCAAACTCCCCGGCCACCTCCTCCCACGCCGGCCCCAGGTCAGTGCTGTCGGGACGGTCAAAGCTGCTCACTCTCCTGCCCCACACGAGACCCCCTCCGGCACCTTGAGTTTCCAGATGACCTCCCAGGGGTAGAACACCGCTGCATCCGTGCCCTCGATGGTCAGCCGGAAGTACACCCCGCTGTCATCGTGCGCCCAACCAAGAATACTGTGGTTCCAGCCTGACTTGAAGGCCCGTGCCAGCAGGGTATCACCATCCGCGGGGTAGATTTGCACCCCACTGGGCGCGGTGGCATAACAACGGTTGCTGTGCGAGGGGACTCGTTGCAGCCCCATGTAGCCGTGCTGCTGCGGCACCTCGACGTGAGGGATGGCCGCCGCCCAGGGAGGGGGGGCGGACTCCGAACCACCGATGTGCATCACGAAGGGATCGCCGCCCAGGGAGAAGGCAGTGAAGCCGCCCATGCCCAGACTCTTAGTGATGTACAGAGGCGGATCGGCACTCCTCAAGCGCGCTTCGTCTTCAGGCTCGACCGGCAATCGGCGAGAGGTGCCATCCTCAGCATCTACCAGATAGTAACAGCCAGCATGCGCATCGCCGATGACAAAGCGCACAGGTTCCAGCCAGCGCGCGTGGGTCAGCGATAACGACACGTCATTCTCGCTGCGGCACTCCAATGCGAGGGGACGTTCGGCTCCGGTGGCCAGGTCAAGGGCTACCCACCGGCTCGACTCAAACTCGACCAGCAGCCACTCGCCACCAGGAGAGATACGGTCGCCAGTGCTCCTGCGCTCAGCAGGAACGAGCAGTTCGGCCTCGCCGAGCACCTCGTCCAGCGTGTTGCTGCGCGCCATGCGCACCCCCTCCGAGGGCACGCCGCAGTACCCCAGGGTGGCCACCAGCA
>CAYMWP010000290.1:0-1756 GCA_964393895.1 uncultured Anaerolineales bacterium
TGACCCCTAGGTGGTATACTTATGCCATCAGGCAAGTATTTCCTAGGAGGTCAGATATGAAATCCCAAACCGCCAATCGGCTGCACAATAAGACGTCGCTGCATGCTATTCAAGTTGAATTACAGTCGGGCTACGATCTGTCGCCCGTCGAGGCCCAGGTTCTCGCCCGCCGCGTCCAGCAGCTCGTGGACGAGCAAGCTGGCTTCTCTCGCCAGCCGGGGCAGATCACCTATCAGGCCATCGCCATCGATGAGCCCCCCGGCAAGCCGCTGGAAGACTGCCGGAAAGTCCCCGTCCACTTGACCGTTATAGCCGACGAGGACATCCAGGTGTGGGCCCATCAGGGCTCGCTGGCCCTGCGTCGCTTGCGCGCCCACCGCGTCGTCTACGAAGCCACGATGCAAGACGGCGCCTTGAGCCAGGAGGACGTGGCCTGCATCCTGGGCATTAGTCTCAAGAGCGTCAAACGGGTGTTCGCTTACTTCCGCGAGCGAGGAGAATCCCTCCCCTCGCGCGGCGAGATCCAGGATATGGGCCGCGGCGTTTCGCACAAGATTCCCGTCATCCGGCGGTATGTTCAAGACTTGAGCTTCTCGCACATCTCTCGGGAGTTGGGCAACCACGGCATCTCCAGTATGGCTCGCTACTTGCACCACTTCGCGCTGGTGATGATTCTGGAGGATCGGGGGCTCACTCCCCAACAGATGCAAAGCATCATCAGCATCTCCGACAACTTGATCCAGCAATACCGGCAACTCTACGCCGAGTTGAACGTGCCCAAGCACGCCCGTACCCTGGAGCGGCTGAAAGGGACCGTCTTTCATCCGCCCTCGGAATGGGAGCCGAATCCCGACCAGCCCACCGCCTCTTCAGCGGCGGGTAAAAAAGGGGGGCGACAATGAGCCACAAGCGCACCCATCGCGAGCGAAACTTCTCCCCCTTGCAAGACAAGACCTTGTCCAACGTGCTGCGCCACTTGTTCGTTACCGAGTTCGGCTACGATAACAAAGTGATCTTTGCCGAAGCGATGATCGAACGCATTCTCAAGACCATCGACGCTTTCGTCAAGCCCGCTTCTCTGCTCAAACCGGGACAAATGCTCTGGATGGCCGTCCCCAACGACGGCAAGAAACACACCTTCAAGCCCATGAAAGAGACCCCACAGGTGCCCGTCATCCTCGACCTGGTGACCGATGAAGATCTCCAGGCCCTGGCCGACGGCGAGGATTTCACCGCTGTTCGCCGCCGACGCCATACCCGGCTTTTGGATCAGACCTACGACCAGGTCGGAGCACTAGCTCACACCGATCTGAGCGCCATCACCCTCACTGCTGAGTCGCAGGTGGCCGACGATATTGCCCACACCCAAGAAATCGAAGACCGCCTTCTGCCTCACCGAGGCACAGTACACGACGTAGGTCCTACCCTCAGCCACAAAACTGAAGTGGCTCGCCTGTTGGAGCAGGGGTATCTGGAACCTGACATCGGCCGCAAATTGTCGCCCGTCCACAACCTGCGCTCGGTGGAACGCTACGCCCAGTCTTACAAGAACACGATCAAGCTTCTGGAACGAGACTTCGAACCTGGCGAGATTTCTGGTATACTCTCCATCAGCCAGCGCCTCGTGGAGGAGTACATTGCAATTGTCAACCAGCACCATCCAGAGATCATAGCCGACAACCCGCACGTACAGGAGGCAGATCTATGATCCTGCCCAACACACCCCCTTGGGGTCATATGACCCAAATCACGATCC
>CAYMWP010000291.1:0-1715 GCA_964393895.1 uncultured Anaerolineales bacterium
CGGAAAGTGCTGCCTTTGGCTGTCCCAATCTAACCCAGGGCTTGTGCGCGCTAACCTAAATTGCGCGGATTTGGCCTCTTTGTGGCCTGGTTTTGACAATCCAGGCTGAGCAAGTAGATAGATGCGTTTGCCCTACTCTGGTGATACAGTCATCTACCAAGTCTGACCGAGGGTTGAAGCCCTCTGAAGGAAATGAAAGCCTGTCAATCTGCTCGACATTCTTCAGGTACGGGGCGCATCTTGGTACCTCTCCGTGGATGTGTATCTGATTGTTCCTTTACCTGTGCAAAAGGAGGTGGAAAATACATCTATATTCGCGTATCCTGATCAACAATTAGAGTAGGGGTGAACCCTTGCGGTTGCCCTCCAGGAAGGAGGTAATTTCCCATGGCTGAAAAGTACAGTGAAAAGATTCTGAGCAGGAGCATTGATCCTGCCACCCACGCGATGCTGGCCCGGGCTGAGGAACTGGGGCTCGAGACCGCTTGGGACCGGCACGAAGCTCAGTTGCCCCAGTGCGGCTTTGGCGAACTGGGAGTCTGCTGTCGCAACTGTAACATGGGGCCCTGTCGCATCAGTCCCTTCGAAGATGGGCCTGAATTGGGCGTCTGTGGAGCCACGGCCGACATTATCGTTGCCCGCAACCTGATCCGCATGATCGCCGCCGGCGCGGCCGCTCACTCGGACCACGGGCGGGACATTGCCCACACGTTGCTCTTGACCGCCGAGGGCAAGGGCGGCGGCTATGAGATTAAGGATGAGGAGAAACTGAACGCGCTGGCGTCCGAGTACGGCATTGAGACGGAAGGCCGGAGCAAGGAAGAGATTGCTCTAGACCTGGCCCACGCCGCCTACGCCGAGTTCGGCAAGCAGGAAGGTCCCATCCAATTCACCCGCCGCGCGCCGGAAAAGCGCGTTGCCCTGTGGCAAAAGTTGGGCATTGACCCACGCGGCATTGACCGCGAGATCGTCGAGATCATGCACCGCACCCACATCGGCGTGGACAATGACCCGGTCAACCTGATTCTGCACGGGCTTCGGGCCTCCGTCGCTGACGGCTGGGGCGGCTCAATGGTCGCCACCGAACTTTCCGACGTGCTCTTTGGCACGCCCACTCCGGTCCGCTCCGAGGCTAACCTGGGCGTGCTCAAGACTGACCAGGTCAACATTGTCGCCCATGGCCACGAGCCGACGCTCTCAGAGATGATAGTCGCTGCCGCGCAGGATCCCGAGATGTTGGCGCTGGCCGAGAAACAGGGCGCGAAAGGCATCAACGTGGTCGGTATGTGCTGCACCGGCAACGAGATCATCATGCGTCACGGCATCCCCATCGCTGGCAACTTTTTGCAGCAAGAGTTAGCCGTCATCACCGGCGCGGTCGAAGCGATCATCGTGGACGTGCAGTGTATCATGCCCGCGCTGGGCGCGCTGACCGGTTGTTTCCACACCAAGTTCATCTCCACTTCACCCAAGGCCAAGTTCCCCGGCGCTACCCACATCGAGTTCCACGAGGAGCGGGCCTACGAGATCGCCAAAGAGATCGTGCGCTCTGCGGTGGAGAACTATTCCCTCCGCAAGGCCGATATGGTGCACATCCCCGACGAAAAGATGGAGTGCATGGTCGGCTTTAGCGTGGAGGCCATCGTGGGCGCGTTGGGCGGCACGCTCGGCCCGCTGCTGGACGCGGTCAAAAGCGGCGCGATCAAGGGCATCGG
>CAYMWP010000292.1:0-1673 GCA_964393895.1 uncultured Anaerolineales bacterium
AGGGCGGCGCGGCCGGCGCAAAGCGGAACGAATTTATGCATCGCTGCACTAAGTGTGAAAAACTCGGCACGAATTTACGGCAGTCTGCAGTAAGCGTTCAGGCATACCTATTTTGGAGAACCACGAAGGGCACCAAGAAAGTGATTTAACAAGTTCTGCGACTGTTTTTGGTTTTTTCCTTTGTGTACTTTGTGTCCTTTGTGGTAAAACAGGCTTTCCCTTGAACAGTTACTCATCAAAATGTCTTGGGGTGTGAGCTTCCAGTCTGCCGTTTGGACAGGCTAGAAAGTCTGCTCCACCGCATCACTCACCCATCTTGTTGAAAAGATACCTACAAGCCCTCTCTGACTTGCACGCCGAAGCGGGCCAGGATTTCCTTCACCTGCGCAAGTTTTTCGCTTGGGATGACGGCGAGCGCCCGATCCTGGGTCGAGAAGGGGGTCAGGCACGATTGCAGGTCGGGGTGACCAATCAGTTCATCCAGAGTAGCCCGGTCGCGTAACTCGATCAGCGTGAGTGTCTCAGCGGCAGCGTTGCCATAGTAGCCTCCCCAGGCCTTGATTTGCTCGGTCAGTTCGGTCGGGAACGGGCCTCGGTGGAGATGGCCCAATTCCTCCAGCAGGCGGAGCACTTTGGTCTTGCTCCCTCCGGCCCGGCGGACGGACGCGGGCGTGAGCGCCCACTCTCCACCTTCTCTCTCCTCGGCCAGTCGGGAGAGCCGACCGCGCAGGTGCAGGCTGGGGACGGCGTGGATGGGGTGGATGGTCCCATCCCGGTGTACGATGACGCTGCGGTCGGCGGCCTCTGGCTGCACGCTAGAGACGGCGGGAAAAAGTCCTTGCTCCACCAACGCCGCAACCAACTGTTTCTGGCGGTCGTTCCTGATCAGCGCCACCTCCGCCGACACCGTCCGGGCCAATTGCTTACCAGTGTGCGGATCGTCCGCCAGCGCTGCCAGCAGGTTTGCATCGGCCGCCTGGAGCAGGCTGACGCCGGTGCGGAAGACGATCCGCTCGTGGCTGACGGCCCACTCCTCCAGCGAGCGGCGCACGTTTTGGGGCAGGTCTGTGTCGCCGTTCTGCTCCAGGAAGCGGAGTACATCGGCCACATCCATGCCCGTCTGCTGCGCCCGGTAGACCGATTCCCGCGAGAGCCGGTACTCGAACGCGCCCAGGTCAGCCCGCTCCCGGTCGGCGAACAGATCCAGTTGGGCCAGCAGCGCCAGGCTCACCGGGCCTAGCGCCAGCAGTTGGAAGTTGGGCTGGACGACGAGTTTCCCCACCTCATCTTCTTGAGGCTGCGAGGTTGGCTCTGCCGAATCTATGTCCAAGATCGCCCGGCCTGCCGGGGTTAGGCGGAATCCCTTCAGCGCGTCTCCGTCGTAGCCCAGTTCTACCATCCCGGCCTGGTGCAGAAAGCCGGTCAGGCAGTTGCTCACAAATTCGGCCTCGAGCCGCTCGAATTTTTCGAGCAGTGTTTTGGTATCTTGGTAGTAATAGCCATAGGAGTAGCCATAGTAGTGGCTGCCCTGGTGGATTTCGACCTTGCCATGTTCGGGGAACAAAAAGTCCACGTCCTGCGCCTGGATTTGTTCTACGAGATTCTCAATCTCTAACCACGCATGGGTGTGTATCCCAAATTGTGAGTCTACGCCACCAGAGGCAGCGAATGGT
>CAYMWP010000293.1:0-1645 GCA_964393895.1 uncultured Anaerolineales bacterium
CAGGCCGCGCTCCAATGCCTGCTGCTGGACCCGGTCATCACCGACCTGGACGTGGCGCGGCAAGTTCTCGACGACTATCTAACGACCTACCGCGAGCACCTGCCGCAGTTTTGGGCGTAGAGAGGCCACGTGGTGGAGCACATTCTGGACAAGTTAGCCGGCGGAGACCGCCGCTCCATCGGCCGGGTGAACGAGGTGATCGCCGACGTGCTGGCCGACCCCACCCTGTTCGACACGCTGTTTCACGGCATGCTCGAGGATGACCCTGTCGTCAGGATGAGGGCCGCCGACGCTGCCGAAAAGATCACCGCTGAGCGCCCGGAATACCTCCGGCCCTACAAGAAGAAGCTGCTCGAACAAGTGGCGCGGGTTGACCAGCAGGAGGTTCGCTGGCACGTGGCCCAGATGCTGCCCCGGCTGGAGTGGAGCGACGAGGAACGGGCCGCCGTCGTCCAAATTCTCCTGGGCTACCTCGACGACGAGAGCAAGATCGTCAAAACGTTTGCGATGCAGGCCCTGGCCGACTTTGCCGAAAGGGACGCCAGCCTCCGTCCGCGAGTCATCCAGCTATTGGAAGAGTTGGTCGAAACGGGCAGCCCGGCGATGAAGAGCCGAGGACGAAAACTGCTGAAAAGATTGAGGAGGTTGTAGCGATGGCTTTGAAACTCGCCTTCACCGGAACCGGCTACATTTCCAAGATTCACGCCCGCGCGGCGCAAAAGTTGGAGGGCGTGGAACTGGTCGCCGTGGTCAACCACCGGCCCGAGTCCATGGCCGCCTTTGCCGCCGAGTTCGACATTCCCCGCCAGTATGCAGACGTGGGCGCGCTGCTCCAAGATGGCGACGTGGACGCCATCAGCGTCAACACGCCCAACTACCTCCACGCGCCCCAGACGGTGACCGCGCTGGAGGCGGGCGTCCACGTGATGGTGGAAAAGCCAATGGCGATGGACGCAGTGGAAGCGGCGGCGATGATGGACGCCGCCGTTAAGTCGGGCGCGCGGTTGATGGTGGCCCACTGCTGGCGCTTTGACCCGGAGGCACTCTGGCTGCGGGAGCAGGTGCAGGCCGGGCGGCTGGGAAGGATCGTGCGCACCAAGGGGTACGGCGTGCACGTCAACTGGGGACCGAGCGGTTGGTTCACCCAGAAAGAGTTCGCCGGCGGCGGCGCGATGGCCGATATGGGCATCCACGCCCTGGATACGGCCCGCTTCCTCCTGGGCGACCCGCAGCCGGTGAGCGTCTACGCACGCATCGGCACGCACTATAAGGATTTCGACGTGGACGACACCGGCGTCGTCATCGTGAACTGGGACAGCGGCGCCACCTCGTATATCGAGTCGGGCTGGTGGCAGCCCCACGCCGACGGGCCGGAAGCATCCACTCAACTCTACGGCACGGCCGGCCTGGGACAACTCTTCCCCACCTATCTGGAACTGGCCGAGAGCGGACGGGTTGATCCCGGCTTCCCCGCCGTGCGCGATCCCCACTGCCCGCAGAGCATGTACGACGCCCAGATGGCCTACTTTGTGGACCGTATCCACAGCGGCCGGACGCCCAAGCCGGGCGGACTGGAAGGCTGGATCAACATGCGGGTCGTGGACGCCGCCTATGAGAGCACACGCACCGGGAAAGTAGTGAGACT
>CAYMWP010000294.1:0-1555 GCA_964393895.1 uncultured Anaerolineales bacterium
AGTGGGCAGAATGCCTGTCGCAGACCTCGGAGGTCTTGACCTGAGTAGTAACCTCACGTCAACAACAATGCCAGGACAATCAACACTGCCAGCATAGCCAGGGCGATCACGCCGATGCGCTTGAGATCGGCGACGACGTAACGGTACTCCTCCTGCAAATCAGATTCCTGGAAAACGGGTTGCGCCGAGGGAGCAGCAGTGAGAACACTGGCCGCCTCACCCGCCCCTGGCCTTGCCATCTGGGCTTGCGAAAGGCGTATTTCCCGCCCTTTTTTCCTGACACGACGTGATTTTTTTGCCATAATCCTATCTCCTCTCTACGGTTGTAACTCGGTAATTACCACGATGCGATGTGTGTCAATCCCATACGGGTAGCAAGAAACGAGCGTTAGCACCGCGCCGGAAGTGGGATACATCACACTCACATCCGTCGGCTCGACGATGCGCTTCTGGGTAACGACGTAGCGATAAACCCGCCGGGTAGTGTGCGCGAATACCTCATCGCCCAAGTCGAGATCCGGCAGATCGCGGAAAATCTCGCCAAAAATGTCGTTGTGAGCCGAAATGACACAATTGCCATTCTCGCCCGGGTTGGGGCTGCCGACGTGGTGCCCGGCCCCTTGCTTGAGAGACTCCCAATCATCCCCCTCCACGACCGGGTCATCTACCCCGATAGCGGGGATCTGGATACGGATCGCTTGTTCCGGCCCCGGCGTGGGCATAGGCAGCGGCGTGATCGCGCCCACTAAATCGCGCAAATGAGCCGGTATCTCCTCCGGCTCGGCGGCGCCGGACGAATCGGGCGGCTTGTGCCCACCTGGCAACAGGACCACCTGAATGAGCGGGGTAGGTGTGAGGGTGGGCAATTGCTGGGCCTGACCAGCATCTTTGTTGATCTCGCGCTGTGTTGTCTGTAGACTAATCAATACCCAAATTAAACACACCACCAAGGCCAGTTCGATCACCAGCAAGCTCTTGTCGCGCATCCAGTCCCAGCGAATTTGACGCTGCTCTCGTTTCGGTTTCTCCTCGGCAACAGCTTTGTCCGGCGCGCGCGCGCGGTACTGCGTCGTGGCGCCCGTGTCCTGGAAACGGCGGTGCTCCATCGGCAGAGGCGAAGGTTGGGGCTTGGCGGGCTGAGGAGCCAATGGGTCGAGCACGCCCGCTTCGGCATCCTTGCCCAACCGGCGCAGACGCTCCAGCCGCGCCTCCCGCTTGCGGACGCGCAGTACCTCTTCCAGCTCCTCTATGGATAGCTCGTCAACCGTGCGACGGTCTTTGACCATGGTTGTCTAACAACTTGGCCGATGGGTTGTGCACACCGGTCAATCAAGACTGAAAGATCAGGACAGGAACTCGTCCAAATCGTAATTGCCGCTGTTGAATTCGACGAGTCTTGCCCAATCTATAGTAATTCCCGTTTTGAAGCCGCACCGCCGTAAAACAGACGGTGCTGGCTAGTTTTTTCCTAGCATCGGCTCTTTTAGGCCGATGCACCTAAGTGCAGACTGCCGTAAATTCGTGCCGAGTTTTTCACACTCACACCGGCCTAAAG